>JAKSBG010000123.1 GCA_022361255.1 Verrucomicrobiales bacterium | reverse complement strand
GTAGGGTCTCGATTGCTGGCGCAGCAACTCGATGATCTCCTTCCGTCCACTGGTATACCCCCCACTCGCTCCACCGAGAGCTTTGCCGAGAGTTCCGGTAAAGATGTCAATCCGCCCCATCACTCCGCAATGCTCGTGAGTCCCGCGTCCGTTTTCCCCGATCACTCCAACTCCGTGGGAATCGTCAACCATGACCAACGCGTCGTAGCGGTCAGCGAGATCACAAATTCCGGCGAGATCAGCAATGGACCCGTCCATGGAAAAGACACCGTCGGTGGCAATGAGTCGGAAACGGGCGGACCCGGCCTCGCGCAGCTTCGCTTCCAGGTCGGCCAGGTCATTGTTTTTGTAACGAAAACGCTGTGCCTTGCAGAGCCGAACTCCGTCAATAATCGAAGCGTGATTCAACTCGTCAGAGATAATGGCATCTTCGGGCCCGAGAATCGTCTCGAAAAGTCCTCCGTTTGCATCGAAGCAGGAAGAGTAGAGAATGGTGTCGTCCGTTCCCAAAAATTCGCTGAGCCGGGACTCCAACTCCTTGTGAATTTCCTGAGTCCCGCAAATAAACCTCACCGAAGAGAGTCCAAAGCCCCAGCGTTCGATCGCTTTGGTTGCGGCCTCTTTGACCTCGGGATGGTCGGACAGGCCGAGGTAGTTGTTGGCGCACAGGTTCAAGACCTCGCCACCATTTTCCACTGCGACACGCGGCGATTGCGGCGTCGTGATTACGCGCTCAGACTTGTAGAGACCGGCGTCGCGTATCGAATCAAGCGTGGATTGCAGGTGGTTCTGAAAATCGTTGTTCATAGGAAAAACAGGCCTTTCAATGTTCGTGCGGTGAGTCGGCTTCACGGACGACTTTGGACGGAGATCACCAATTCAATATCACCTTTCCACTTTCCCCGCTATTCATCACCTCAAAGCCTTTCTCAAAATCCTCTGCATCGTAGTGGTGCGTAATCACCGGGGAAATGTCCAGCCCGCCCTGCAACATCACGGTCATCTTGTACCAGGTTTCATACATCCTCCGTCCGTAGATACCCGAAATGGTGAGCATATTGAAGACCACGGTATTCCAGTCGATGGCGATCTCCTCCGATGGAATGCCCAGCATCGCTATCTTTCCTCCGTGGCACATATTTGCGAGCATGTCCCGAAACGCGGACGGATTGCCGGACATTTCCAGGCCAACGTCAAAACCTTCCCGCATTCCCAACTCTTTCTGCACCTCTTCAAGCGATTCACTCCGCACGTCGACCACGCGTGTCGCCCCCATTTTCCGGGCCAAATCGAGCCTCCACGGATTGACGTCGGTCACGACGACATACCTGGCCCCGGCATATTGGCAGACTGCGGCAGCCATGCATCCAATCGGCCCGGCTCCGGTGATGAGCACGTCTTCGCCCAGGAGGTCAAACGTCAGGGCGGTATGAACAGCATTTCCATAGGGATCAAATATCGAGGCGAGATCGCGATCAATGTCATCGTCATGATGCCAGACATTCGTCATCGGAAGCGCAATGTATTCAGCGAAAGCGCCGGGACGGTTTACCCCGATGCCTTTCGTATCAGCGCAGAGATGGCGACGGCCGGCCATACAGTTTCTGCAACGTCCGCAAACGACATGACCCTCTCCCGACACCACATTCCCCGGGGCAAAATCGGAAACATTGGATCCTACCTCAACAATTTCCCCGACGAACTCATGCCCGATCACCAACGGAACCGGAACCGCCGATTGCGCCCAAGCATCCCAGTTGTAGATATGAAGGTCAGTGCCGCAAATTCCGGTCCGGTCGACTTTGATGAGAACATCGTTGATCCCTATTTCAGGCATGGGCACCTCCTCCATGCGGAGACCGGGTGCGGCTTCGTTTTTCACGAGGGCTTTCATTTTCAACCGGGAGTGTGATAGAAAATCGGGGGTTCGTCGAGAATCACGTTCGTCATACAGAAGAGCCCGGTCCGGGCTGAGGCCTCTTTTGATATCGTTCTCCCCTTTTGCGCCGGTTTTCCTCTTGAGCAAATCCCTAACACACCCCTACTCTGAATTATGATGAGAAACTCCCTGCCCCTTCTCTTAATCGTTCTAACCACTGCTCTCGGAAACTCCTCTGATTTCCGGGGAATCCCGACTGACCCAACGCCGGGAGACAAAATGCTGGAAGAGTATTTCGAAATTGAAACCCGAAAAGTGACCCAGCGGACAGCCTCACTCATTGATAATATTGAGGACTGGTCCCGCACCAAAGCTGATCTTCGCCGGCAGCTCTATGAAATGCTCGGGTTGCAACCGCTCCCGGCCCGGACCGATTTAAAAGCAAAAGTCACCGGTTCGATTGAGCGTGACGGCGTTGTTGTGGAGAAGATCGTTTTTCAATCCCGCCCCGGCCTTTACGTCACCGGCAATTTCTACCGCCCTGCCGAACAGGATGGCCCTCTGCCGACGATCCTCTACGTCTGCGGACACGGAAGAGTGAAAATTGACGGTGTCAGCTATGGGAATAAAACGCATTACCAGCATCATGGAACCTGGTTTGCAAAGAACGGATACTGCTGCCTGACGATCGACACTCTCCAGCTTGGTGAAATCGAAGGGATTCACCACGGCACCCACAACCTCAATCGCTGGTGGTGGAATGCGCGCAGCTACACTCCCGCCGGCGTCGAAGCCTGGAACTGCATCCGGGCTCTCGACTACCTTGAAACGAGAGAAGAAGTCGACAGGGAAAAATTCGGGGTGACGGGACGGTCCGGAGGCGGTGCCTACACTTTCTGGATTTCAGCCCTGGATGAGCGTATCAAAGTTTCCGCTCCCGTTGCCGGCATCACCTCGATGCGAAACCACATCGTCGACGGCTGCATCGAAGGTCACTGCGATTGCATGTTCATGGTTAATACCTATCGCTGGGATTTCCCATTACTGGCATCACTGGTTGCGCCTCGTCCGCAGCTGATTCTGAACACTGATGACGACCGTATATTCCCGCTCGACGGTGTGGTCGATATCTTTCAGAAAACGCGAAAAGTCTATGAGTCGCTCGACGCGAAAGCAAATCTCGGACTGGCGATGTATCAGGGCGGGCACAAGGATACCCAACCCCTCCGGGTCCCGGCATTTCACTGGTTTGAACGTCACCTCAAGGGCAAATCCGCAGACGACGAATTGACGGATGCCACTGCTGAGAAAATTTTCGAACCGCAGGAACTCAAAGTTCTCGACGAAATTCCCGGCAACGAACGGAACACTTTCATCGACGACTACTTTACGAAACGCGTCCCGCGCAGACTCAAAGTTGCGGAAAGTTCCTCCGATTGGGCCGCCGAGAGGTCGCTCCTTCTAAACCGGCTACGCAGTCGCTGTTTTCGGGCCTGGCCAAGCGGTTCAGAAGAGCTGGATTCCACGGAGGAGTATCGCAGCTCTGCCGATGGGATTGCCTTCAGTCGTTGGAGTTTCACAAGTCAAAACGGCGTCCGTATCCCCTACTACCTCGCTCTCCCGGCCGGTTCCCTGCCGGAAGACCTCGACCTCGTCGTCGTCAATGCGCTTGATGAAAATGGCTGGGACAGCTTTCTCGCCACATACGGTAGCGCGTTTCCCGAAGCGTTTCCGGGAGCTGAACTGCCGGAACCTGACGCAGACGCCTATGCATCTGAGAAAAACATGCATCAGAACAGGAAGTGGGGAATGATCTATCTTCCCACCCGTGGCATCGGACCGACCGCCTGGACCACTGACGAACGGGAACGCATTCATATCAGGAGACGCTTTGCCCTGTTGGGCCAAACTATCGACGCGATGCGTGTCTGGGATATTCGCCGCTGCATTCAGGCCTGGCGGGAATTGGAGGGAACCGATAAACCACAACTATGGGTGCAGGCATCGGGGAGTATGGCCGGAAATGCACTCTACGCGTCACTTTTCGAAAAAGACATCCACACCCTCGATCTTCACGATATGCCCGCCAGCCATCGTGAGGGACCGGTCTACCTGAACGTTCTGCGGTTTACCGACATTCCCCAGGTGGCCGCCATTGTTGGCGAAAACACGCGAATCAGAATCTACAGCGACAAGCCGGAGGAGTGGCGCTACCTGACGAATCACGCAGAAAAATTCGAGTGGCCGGAGAAGCAGATGCAACTTCGAGCACCGATGGAACCGTAATATGCGCTCCAGCATCAGAGCGCGATGCGACAGGTTCACTCAGGCCCCGCTTTCCGTTTACGCTGACCACAAAGTAAAAAAGCAAAATTCAAGCCTCTAGCAACCAACTTGACCCCTTCGTCATTTGCGGCACCTTCCCGCGATGACAGTTCGCACACGTTTTGCCCCCTCGCCGACCGGCTTTCTCCATATCGGAGGAGCCCGGACCGCACTCTATAATTATCTCTTCGCGAAGAAGAATGGTGGCACCTTTGTCCTGCGGGTCGAGGACACCGATGCGGAACGGAGCACGAGCGAGTCGATGGATATCATCCTCGACAGTATGCGCTGGCTTGGACTGGAATGGGACGAAGGGCCGGAAACCGGTGGCGAATACGGCCCCTACAATCAGAGCGAACGCAGCGAAATCTACGACCGCTATCTCCGTATTCTCGAGGAGAAAGGTCATGTCTACGAAGACGACGGCGCCATCCGATTCCGGGTTCCTGACAAAACCATCACCGTACACGACGAAGTCTGCGGCGACGTGTCCGTCAATCTCAAAGAACAGGGTTCCCGTCGTTACAATCAGGAAACGAAACAGGAAGAGGAAGCCAATCCGGATATCGTTATTCGGCGTCCCGACGGCAGCTACATCTTTCATTTTGTCAATGTGGTGGACGACATCGAGATGGGGATCACCCACGTGATTCGCGGGGAGGACCATCTTTCCAATACCCCGAAGCACCTCGCCCTGTTTGAAGCTTTCGAATCGGCCCCACCGGTCTTCGCCCATATCCCACTGAACCTCAATCCCGGCGGAACCAAAATGAGCAAACGGGACCAGGGCGCACTGATCCACGAATACCGCGACGGTGGATTTCTCCCCGATGCGGTAAACAATTACATGGCGCTGCTCGGTTGGTCAGCCAAGGACGACACTGAAATCTTCACGATGTCGGAATTGTGCGAGCGCTTCGATTTGTCCGGCGTCAACAAGTCCAATTCCAAGTTCGATTTCGCAAAGTGCAAGTGGGTCAATTCCGAACACCTGAAGCGTCTTTCAGCGGAAGAGCTACTGGAAGCGGCAACACCTTTCGTGGAATCAGCAAATCTCCCCGCTGCTGATCCCCGCATGCCGGCAGCCTTGGAACTGGCCCGTGAGCGTGCGGAAGTGCTCGCTGAAATCCCCGCCGTCATCGAAACCATCTTTGCTGGTGAAGCCACCTACGACGATGCCTCAGTCGAGAAAGTCAAAAGCCGCGATGGCATCGCCGCTGTCGTCACGGCTCTACGTGAAGGTCTCGCCGGAGTCGAGGACTGGTCTGTCGACAGTATCAAAGCCGGCATTTCCACTGCCGCAGAGGGAATCGGAGCGAAAATGGGAGCCCTCATGCTCCCCTGTCGTGTCGGCGTAATGGGAAGCACCAGTGGAGCAGACCTCGTTCCGGTTCTGGAACTGATCGGGAAAGAAGGCGTTTTAAAACGGCTGGATCAGTTTGCGGCGAAACTGGGCTGAATCGTCTTCCTCAAAGTTTACCCCCAAACAGCCGCAGCACCTCATCCCGCCGTACCTCCCACTCTGCCAAACTGACAGGAATGAGCCGGATACCGGCGCGGCGAAGTGCGAGGTAACGCTCGAGTCCCACCGCTTCGAAGCTGACGCCGGGAAATCCGATCAGGTCGATCCCGAGGCTTTCCCCTTCTTTGCTGCAAAGCAAATCGACTTCATAGCCGCCGATAGAGAATTGCGGGATCACTTCGTAGCCGCAATTTTCGAGAGCCTGAGTGATATCTGAAACTGGACCCACCCCTGTTTGCCCGGCGACCAAACCCTGTTGAGTCCGTGACGAAACAGGGTTTGGTGCGCTTTCTTCACGGCTGTATTTTCGGGCATGCTCAATGAAGCGGGCGACGAGACCGCGCCCTTTGTCTCCGGGTTCGAAACTGATGAAAATCCGGTTTTCGATGCGGGCACGGGTGATCGCGACATTAAAGACATCCTCCCGCTCCATAAAGCGGTAGCTCGCAGCAGGACTCCGGTCATCGACAGCAAAAGTCAGGAACATCACATCTTTTTCCTCCCCCTGAAACGAGTGGGCTGTTCCCACGAGAAGATTGTGGCGGTTCAGAAAATGCTGAGCGCGCGGATGTTTTTCGATGCGTTTTAGAACCGCTTCCACCTGTGCTCGAAACGGGGACAGGATTCCGATACTGAGTGCCGGTTTGCCTTCTGTTGTGAGCTCCTCGAACTGGGCGATGACGGCATCGATTTCATCACGATTTGAACCGTTGGCGGAGCGGGCACCGTTGATCCGGTGCAAGGTGAGAGGCGCTGCCCCGTGACGGTCCACTTCCCGGTGACCGGTCATGATGGAGAGCTGTTCGGAGTAAAACTCACGGTTGCTGAAGGCAATGATCTCCGGCCGGCTGCGAAAATGCTCGTTGAGAAAGACGACCTGTTTCTGGTCGCGAATCTGCGCGGAAACGAGATCGACGAGACTGACCCGCCGAAAATCAAAGGCATCCGCGTCGTCCGCGTAAAGTCCATGCAAAGTCGCCAACTCCTTCTGGCGGGCAACGGGCAAAAAGGAAATGTGCCGGAGTTGCTTCGGGTCCCCGGTGATCACGACACGTTTTGCGCGCGCCAAAGCGGGCAGAGCGGAAGCCATGTCGCACTGCGACGCCTCATCAATTATGACGAGATCGAACTGTTCGTGTTTCAGCGGAATGACACGGTGGAGATCGCTCAGCTTGCTCAGCCAAACCGGCAGGGCGAGGAGAAGCCCCTTCCAGTTCACGTCAGTAAAGTATTCCTCCTTTTTGTGAGTCGTGCGCGCACGAATGCCTTTGTTGAAGGCAATAAAAGTCGGGCGGAAACGCTTCACCGCTCCATTGAGGTAGAAAGTCCGAAGCCGTTTGAGGTAGTCCACGGTCGATTCGATTCGCTGACTGAAAAGCCCGTTCAATTGCCCGGCAATGCGATGGATCGGAGCCTCCTTCGCGACAGCTTTCCGGATGCGTTTCTGTCTCCACCGGGTGAACACACCGGGTGCCGGGCGGGACAGAATTTCGCCCCGTTTCTCTGCTGTCCTGCATTTTCGTTCCAGCGCTTTCTCCACCTTGGCAGCGCTACGATTGAGAGAAGCGACTCGCTGTTTCGCAGTATTCACCCACTTCTTATTTACCTGCGGGTCCTGGTAAAAGCCGGACAGGAGGTTTTCAAAAAACTTCTTCAGCTCCTTCAGATAACTCTTACGGCCCGCACGAACACAGACATCTTTCAAGCCGAGGCTTTCCTCAATTTTTTCTGCCACCACATCGACGGCGTGATCCATCTTCGAGGCGATGAGAACGGATTCCCCGCGGCTCATTGCCTCAATCGCGAGCGCCGCGATGGTGAAAGACTTCCCCGTGCCCGGCGGTCCCACTGCCAAGGTGATGGGATGACTACCAGCGGATTCGAGAACGGATTCCTGCGCAGAGCTCAGGATCGCGGGAACCTGACCACCAAAGTCGTCAAACTCCAGAGCCCGGGTGACTTTCTTTCCGTCTCCAAGCAGGGCTCGAATCGGAGCGGAAAGAGTCCCCTGTTCCGCCGCTTCCGCCATCTCGGAAAGGTCATTCAAAATCCCCCGCATCTCGACTGACTTGTTCGCAAGAAAAAGCGTGGCGCCGGCAGCGAGAACCGGTCTTTTATCCCCCTCTTCGATTTCGGTATAGTGACTTCGCAGTTCTTTGTGGTTTAGCAGAATCGGGTAACTGCAAACGGAGTCACAGTTCAGGTCCGGCAACTCCGACTGAAGTAACTCCTGCAAATCCGAGACGCAGGCTTCCGTGTGGCCTGTGTCGGCGACCGCTGCCTCGACTTTCTCCACAAATTCCTGATCACCCAGCAATTCAAACAACGCGTAGTTCAGGACGGTTCGGGAGGTGTCGACGAGGAACTCAGCACCTTCTCCGTCCATGACTTCGGACACGGTGACCGGATACAGCAACAGGGGGGCGAAGGCCGGCTTCCGGCGGGGGCCGCCGCTTTCGAGATGTCCCACAAAAAAGATCGACCCGTAGAAAAGGTCGCGGTCTTTTTCGTGAAGCCTGGCATTCGTCGCAAGGGTCGCAGCACGTTTTCCACGAACGAATATCTGCCCCTCCAGGAGGGTGTCCGTTACAATTTCGTCTCTACCATCCAGAATGACCGAGCCGTGCACCCGACTGCTCTCGAGGCTCGTGATCCCGGCACGACTGCCGCTTTCCCGATAGCACTCTGCCAGATACCGCAAAAGTCCGGCGGCGTTGTCGGGAACGTCATTCATTCTTCTTTGGGAGCCTTGCGAAGGCGTTTTCCGTTTTCCCACCACCAGATTCCCAAGATCACGACGAGCATGACGGCAGCGTAAATGTGATGAGAAACCCGGGTCGAGGGAACGAGATCCGCGGTCGCTCGTGTCGCCGCCGTGAGCAGAAGCAGCCAGACAATCCAACGCCACCGAAGGCTCCGGGACGGAACCGCTTCCGGGTCATCTCCGTGTCCGATCGCCACACGATCTGCGACCAGAAGCATGAGTTGGGTGAATCCACAGAGAAAGAGAATGTGCTCGAAAGCAAACACTTTGTCCGGCCAAAGCACCCGGCAGAGAAATGCGATCGCGATCAGGAGAAGCCCCAATCGGAGAGACCAGGCCCGGGTGGAGGTCGAACGGAATTTCACGACCCCCGGAACTGCTCCATATGCCCAGAGGAGGAGCGCACTCATCCGGATCAAATTTCCCAAAGGAATCGAGCCGTATGCTTCGATACCGAAAGAAACAAGGATCAGCGCCGAGCTGAGCCAAACCGAAACCGCTCTACGCTGTCCCGACACCTTTTTCGCAGAAGGTCCCGAATCACCCAAAATACGGGGAAAAAGATACGACCCCACCCCGAGAAGCGGAAGCATGAGAAAACCCTGATAGCTAACCAGTCGGTGCAGATGATACAGTTCGGGCGAGCGGTTTGCCCATCCGCTGGACAAGCCGAGGAGCGCAAGCGCCGCCATGAAAACCGAGAGGAATGCGAGGGAAAATCCGGGTGGCGGCAGCTCCTTTGAACCCGCAAAAAAGCGGCGCACGAGAATCACTATCAAACAGAGGCAGGCCGCGAAAAGAAACCAGTCCCCGCCGATGATTGCCGCTTTTGCATAGGCAAGCTGACCGGAAGTCCAGAGTGCCACCAGAATCACGAATTCCCACATACGGAGTGCTTCGGCCTCAAGGAAGCGCGGCCAGGCGGTTCCGAGAAAACCGAACACAAAAGCGGATCCAAAACCGAAGATCAGAATTCTCGGGTGTTGCAGCGCCGGATAAACCGGCCACCATCCGAAATAGTGCATCGGCCAGAGTAGAAGGCCGAAAACTGCGGCCAGCAGCCCCAGTGGGAAAAACACACGAAACGGCTCCGTGACCCAGATCGGATCTCCGGATGGTTTCGTGAGGTAGCGGGGCGGTTGAGACATTGGCAGCGCGCTGCACGGGAAAGTCCCATACTCTACGGGTAGGATCGAATTTTCAAGGAACAGCTGTCAGCCGCGCCTTCCTTTTTGCCTTTCCGCCTCCACCCCACCGGAAAAATGATCCGGGGCAGACAGTTCGGCGACCGGGAGATCGCCGCTGCCCCGGGGCGTTGCGTAAATATCAGATCGCGGGGAACTTGACCCACTTCTCCTCTGCTGCCGAGCTTTCCACACAAGCCTTGATGAAGGCCACGCCGGCGACGCCATCGTCCACGTTCGGAAAATCATAGCCCCCTTCCGGAGCGGGATTTCCATCGATCTGATCAGTGATCGCCTGCGCTGCTGCAAGGTAGACATTGGCGAAGGCCTCAATGAAACCTTCCGGATGAGCGAACGGCGTCCGTGTGTAACCATGACCGGCTGCCGCCTCACTGATGTAGTCGTTGCCGCGACGGTAAATTTTGCGGGGTGCGTTTGCGAATTTAACGATCAGCTCATTGGGATCTTCCTGATGCCATTCGAGAGACGCCTTCGTTCCGTATACACGGATATTGAGGGCATTCTCGTCACCGTTGGAAATCTGGGAGGCATGAATGATACCTTTGGCTCCGCCGGTGAAACGAACGAGATTGTTTCCGTCGTCATCGAGCTCGCGTCCGGGAATGAAGGCCGTCAGATCGGAGCAGATTTCTTCGATTTCGAGCCCGGTGATGTAGCGGATCAGATTGTGTGCGTGTGTCCCGATATCGCCCATGCAGTTTGAGATCCCGGCAATTTTGGGATCCGAGCGCCAGTTATTGATTTTGCCCTGCCCGTCGCCCTCGACATCGCCGACCGCGTAGCCCTGTGGATACTCAGCAACGATTTTGAGAATACGCCCGAGCTCTCCGTCGGCGACCATACGCTTGGCTTCTTTCACCATCGGGTAGCCGGTGTAGTTGTGAGTCAGGGCAAAAACGCGGTCTCCCCCTTTGACGATATCGCGAAGCTCAAGAGCCTGCTCGTAAGTCTGCGTCATCGGCTTATCGCAGACGACATTAAATCCGGCTTCCAGAAAGCATTTTGCAACGTCGAAGTGGAGGTGGTTCTGCACCACGATGGAAACGAAATCGACTTTGTCCTCGCGGGCAGCCTCTTTCTCCGCCATTTCCTGATAGCTGGCGTAGGCGCGATCAGGATCGATAAAGAAATCCTCACCCGAGAGTTTCGACTTTTCCGGATCTGAGGAAAAACATCCGGCAACCAGTTCGATTTTTCCGTCGAGATTGGCGGCCATCCGGTGGACCTGTCCAATAAAAGCTCCGCGGCCACCGCCGACCATTCCCATGCGCAATTTTCGATTCATACAAACAAGAGGGTTTCAGTAAATTCGTCGGCTGTGAGCCTAGCAAAGCCGTGACGAAACGCAAGAGCCGCGCGGACGGTATTCTGAGCCTCTACGGACTTTCACCCCCGGGCTTCAAACTGACGTACGTAGCTTTCCCAATGCAGGGGACGCATCGCGTAAACGCCTTTGCCTTTTCTCGCCGGAGCCGGGTCAAAGATCTCCCATCCAAACTCCGACTCCCTTCTCCCGTAGTCGAGACGATAAATCCAGTTGCCGTATTCATCTTTGCGCCAGAGAGAGGAATCGTTTCCGGGCACCGGTTCGGCGAACTCCCAGATTCGTTCGACAATTTCCTTCTCGTATTCCCCACCCGTGAGGTATTCAACGACATCCTCTTCGCTCACCCGCTCTTCCTCTTTCCCGGAAAAACGCGGCGCAAACTGCTCATCTTCAGACACTTCCCCGTTTTCCGGATCCACGATGTAACGGATCGCAGGCGATTCCTCCCTGGAATCGTCAGATTCCCCGGCAGCGGCCTTTTCAACCGGATGCTCGAGAGAGTCATCGCTCTCTCTATCGATAAAATCCCACCAGTTCGGGAAATCCGGATCGCTATTGTCGTAAAACATGAACTATTCTTTTGAACAGCTCTATTTTACTCACAGTCGGGAAAATGCCAACCACTTTTTCTTCCGGCGTCTGTTTTCCTTTCGCTGCGAAACGCGAAATCAGTCGTTCAGGCGAAAGATCAGAACGCGTCGATCCTGACGGAGCAGATCCTCACTGGAATGAGAGGGAAAGCGCGCCTGGGTTTCCCCGAAACCGACGGGGAGAAGGCGGTCTTTCGACACGCCAAGACTACCGAGAACACTGACGATTTTCTCAGCGCGGCGTTGCGAGAGGTTCTGATTGGCGGAAGCGCTGCCTTCGGCCGACGCGTGTCCTTCGATGACATATTTCAGTTTCGCGAGAGAGGAGTCCTTCAGGGCGGTGGCGAGTTGGCTCACTACCTGAAACGAGGCGTCATCGGCGAAATCGGCGGAACCTTTCCGAAAGAGGATATTGTCTTTCGTGACCTTGGAATCGGGATCGACATCATATTTGACCTCGACCGCTTCCTCGCCCGCAGCGACTGCGTTGTCCCCCGCTCCACTCGATGCTTTGGCGGTCGTTTTCTCCAGTTTCACTTTGTCCTCCTCCGCGGCAACCTGAACGGATTTGGGGATTCCCCGGGTGCTGAAGTAAACCGAGCGGGTTTCAGCTTTCGGCTGAGCAGCCGGGGCGATTGAACGGGTCGAAATGCCGCGGGTCTGCAATCCGCGAGTCGAGATCCCGCGCATTCCCCCTGACGTCGCCGGCGTGTTTTCCTTTTCCCCTGCGGAGCCACGCAGGCGTTTTACGAGTTCCTCTGTGGTCTCCTGTCCTGTTGCCGTGACAACCAGAAAGGGAGCGGAAAGGGCGAGAACAATCGTAGGCAGTTTCATATGGATTTGTCGGTTGGAGTTTCCGGATTATGCGAAGGAAAATGTGGTCTCTGCTACTCTTTCAAATTGTAGCCGATACGTGCCTGTTTGAGCTTGGCCGTCTTGCCTGTTTTCTCGGCGATTTCGGTGACGCGAATGGACTTGGGAATGCCGCGGGTTGAGTAGACGTCGTCTTTTTCAAACACTTTGGTACGTGATTCGTTAAGGGGTAAGTCATCGTCTGATATCACAGCATCTTTTCCAGAGGCTTCATCTATCTCGACAAGTTGGCTAAAGTTATGACTAATG
>JAKSBG010000360.1 GCA_022361255.1 Verrucomicrobiales bacterium | reverse complement strand
TGGCAATGAGGCGGATCTTCCGGCGTTTCAAATGAGGCAGTAGGGCGAGGAGCTCCTCTGTTTCCCCGGAATAGCTCAACGCAATGACGATGTCACCTGGATGTACCAGGCCCAGATCACCATGGATGGCATCCTGACAGTTCAGGACCGAGGCCGGTGCGCCGGTAGAGTTGAACGTGGCCGCGAGTTTGCTGCCGATGTTTCCCGATTTTCCCACTCCTACCACTGCAATGCGGGAGCCGGATTCGATTGATTTCTGTAAAAGGGAAACAGCTTCGGAGAAAGAATCGTCAACCCGGTCGAGTAGGCGATTCAATTCCTCGATCTCGAGTGAGATGACACGGCGTGCTTTTTCCGGAAAGTCCATGGTAGGTCGGAGAGGATAGAGGCGAAGATTCCGCGCGCCAACTGGAATGTTATTGGTGGTGAAAGCCCACCAGAGAAGCCAGCCCGAGAGTAAAAAGACAAAGGAATCCGAAAACAGAAAAAATGAGAAGATGTGCGGCAACGGGAAGGACGTCTCCGAGCCTTTCCAGGCCGATATCTACAGCCATTACAGAAACCTGAAGGCCGGCTGCGGCAAGACTCAGGACAAGGAACGATGTCCAAATCGGCTCAACCGAAATCTCGAAGAGGAGAAAATCGTAAAAGAGCTGATTTGTGGAATCCCCGGGGGGCTGCCGTGGCAGCCGCCCGAAATCGAGAAAGATCCACGTTGCGAGATGCATTGGCAGAAAGAAAACGCAGGTGTAGGCAGGGAGCGCGGAAAGCAGGCCGACAGTAATTTTGAATATTCGCGAAAGCATAGGGTCGCTACGCCCCGGGCTGCTTTCACCTTACTTGAAATTGCTCTACCGCCCGGCCGCAATTTGAAGCGGCATCCCCCGGTAATCCAACCCTGTTAGGCTTCGTATGCAACAGGGGCAGGAGACTCACTCTACCCTGTTTAAAACATTTCCAGTTGCATCCCGGAGGCCTTGTCGCGTGTGCGAAACCGAACCCCTGCGCCGAGAAGGCGAACCGCTTTTCCATTCCCCCTGGTCCACGCTTCCGCAAGCAACTCCCTGAGTATTTCGGTATCCGCCTGTTCTGACGCGCGTTGGGCGGATGTGATTTGAAAATCTTCGAACTTCACTTTCACAACGCATTCTCGAATCGGGTGTTCGTCGCGACGTCTCGCAAGATCATCCTTCAGCTCATCTATGAGATCATCAAGTTTCTCAAGCCCTTCTTCCAGACTGGTGAGGTTGTGCCGAAATGTCCGCTCGTTACTGAGCGATTTCCTTTCCCGTTCCGGATTCACAGGCCGGTCATCGATACCCCGACAGAGCTGATAAAGCGTTCGGCCGAATTTTCCGAATCGTTGCACAAGTTCCAGTTCGCTTCTTTTTCTCAAATCGCCGCAGGTTTTTAAATCTGCCTCGTGAAGGCGCTTTGCAGTCCGCTTTCCCACGCCCCAAATTCTTTCAACCGGGAGAGGGAGGAGAAAATGATTGATTTCGTTTTCTGCGACCGCGAATTGACCGTCGGGTTTGTTCCAGTCGCTGGCAATTTT
This sequence comes from Verrucomicrobiales bacterium, assembly GCA_022361255.1. Taxonomy (GTDB): domain Bacteria; phylum Verrucomicrobiota; class Verrucomicrobiia; order Verrucomicrobiales; family DEV007; genus Arctic95D-9. The sequence continues at coordinate 17,127 of JAKSBG010000360.1, read as the reverse complement.
TGCGATAAATTTGTTCGGAGCAATCCCTGCGGAGGCTGTCAGGCCGGTCTCCTGCCGGATCCGCTGCCGAATTTCCCAGGCAATGGTCGAGGCTTCCGAATCGAGGTGGGTGATGTCGAGGTAGGCTTCGTCGAGGGAAAGCGGCTCGATGAGATTGGTGAATTGAGAGAAAATTTCCCGAATGCGAGATGACTCGCGTTTGTAGACTTCAAACCGGGTCGGAAGCAAAATGAGTTCCGGGCACAGCTCCCGTGCTTTGAAGGATGGCATTGCGGAGCGGCATCCGTATTTTCTGGCTTCGTAGTTGCAGGTGGTAAGAACTCCGCGCCCGCTGCGCCCGCCGACCGCGACAGGTTTTCCCTCCAGCTGAGGATTATCCCGGACCTCAATGGCTGCGTAGAAACAATCCATGTCGACATGGATAATTTAGCGCAGAGGAGAAACGGATTTCATGAGTTTTCATGTTCGTCTGAATAGTTGTTTCTGACAACACGTTTTCCAAATCCGGATTCGGGGAGTAAGTTTCCGGCCTGATGCCGCTCTTTGCAATTATCATCCCAGCCTACAACGAGGAAGCTTTTCTCTCCGGGACTATCAAGGCGGCGCGTGAGGCCATGGCTGAGGTAAAGCGGAACGGGGAATTGATTGTGGTCGACAACAACTCCACTGACAGCACTGCCGCGGTCGCGTCAGAATCAGGGGCCGACCGGGTGGTATTTGAATCCCATAATCAAATTGCGAAGGCAAGGAATGCGGGGGCCGCAGCAACAACGGCGGAGCTGTTGGTATTTGTCGATGCAGATACCAGGATCAACTCTGAAACGTTGGAATGTGCTCTTTCGCAACTCGAAAGTGGAAAAGTAGCCGGAGGAGGTGCGCGTGTGGAGATGGATCAGGATGTCAGCGCTATCGTGGGCTGGCTTGTTGAAACCTGGAACCGGACGTCGTCCTTTTTTCGCTATGCTGCAGGAAGCTTCTTTTTCTGCCGACGTGATGTTTTTGAAGAGGTGGGGGGATTCGACGAGTCGGTGTACGCGGGAGAGGAAGTCTGGTTCGCTCGCAGGATAAAAAAATGGGCGAGGGGAAAGGGAATGTCCTTCATCGTAATATCCGACCCTCCTATTGTGACGTCGGGGAGAAAATCGGACTGGTTCTCGAGTTTCGATTTTGTCCGGCAGCTTGCCGTTATTTTTCTGATCCCGTGGGCAACACGAAGCAAGCGTCTCTGCTCAATGTGGTATTCGCGTCCCGAGAGATCGAGCAAACATCTGTAAGCGATTAACCGAATGTCTGCAGGGGCATGGTCACACGGAAGAGAACAAACTCGAGAGATTCTTCGTCAATCATTTCCAGAGGGAATGTGTGGTGCAGGCTTTCTGCCACTCGGTCCGAAACGACGAGCTTTGTCGCTTTCTGTTTTCCTATCGCAACGATTTCCCCGGCGGATTCTATCACGCTGTGCACGCTTTCGTAGTCGAGTTGGTCTTGTGCGCTGGATCGATTCACGATTGCGATGCCGGAGTGAATCCCGACTTCGAGAAAAACCGGCTTATTCGTCTCAACCCTCCATTCGCTCAGCAGTTTCGCGAGGGCGTGCTGCATGTCGAGTGCCGCTTCCACGGCATGCCGTTCCTGATGAGTGTCTTTGCCCGTCGCACCGAAAATGGCGGTGACGCGCTCGTCCGAAGATTTCTCAAGAGATCCGCCATGACGAAGGACGATATCGATCATTGTCGAGAAGTATTCATTCAGCAGTGCAAAAACCCGCTCGCTTCCCAGTTTGGAGGAGAGTTGACGAAAACCGCAGAGTTCTGCGACCAGAGCGGTAACTTTTTGCTCGGAATCGGTAGAATCACTGCTGTCCTCCATCAGTTTGGTGTCTCCCGCCTGAGATCTCACATAGTGAACCAGCGCGCCTTTCAAAGACTCGCGTTCTTCGAGTCCGTCGACCATTTGGTTGATGGCTGAAGCGAGCTCCCCGAATTCATCGTTCGACTTCACATCCATTCGGGTTCCGAAATTGCCGCGACCGACTTCCCTGACAAAGTCCCGAAGTTCCGTCAGTGGACGGGTGATTTTTCCTGAAAGCCAGGCCGCCAGTGCAGATGCGAGGAGAAGGGCGGCCAGCATGGCGGCGAGATCGCCCAGTAGAAGCTGCCGCAAAAGATGCTGCACTCGCTGTGCTTTGATATCGATACCGACAACGGCGACCACCTCCCCCTTGGAATTGGTCACTGGAGCAAAAGCGGAGAGCCAGGTCCCGAAAGAGTCCCGGGAGTAGGCTTCGTCGGCTCGCGCCGATTCGAGTGAAGGTTCTTCTTCTTCTTTTTCGAACTCGGCGGGATCTCCCAGGTAGGATTTGTCCTCGCCTTCCTCCTCCGCGTCGACAACATACTCCCAGGATCCATCCGGAAGTTGGCGCATCAAATAAATGAATCGAACGGGAAGCGCTCCGGTGTCATTGGCATCGCGGACGGAACGCAGCTGGTCGCGAATGACGTTGTATTCCGGTGAACCATCCTGGTTCCTGTTTTTCAGCTGTTCAACGATGTCGCCATCAACTGTCGGCGCTGTGCTGACGGCGATAGAGAGCACTTTTTCCTGAATCAGCTCGAAAGTCAGGCGGTTTGCTTTTCGCAGGCTCAACCACAGCAGCAGGCCGCAGCTGACGCCGACAAGCATAATGAGGAGAAACTGAAGTTTTTTGCGAAAAGGCAAAGCGTTGAGAGGGATTCCGGAGAATTTAGAATAGGTAGGGGCTGCCGGAAACCTTTATGTTGCTACTTTTCCGGAGTTTTTCGGTACGAAAGCTCGTGAATGGATCGCCCTTCATCGATGCCTTTTTTCTCATAGCGGGTGCAGATTCGAAATTTCTGAAAACGGGATTGCTCCTGCTGAGTCCATCCTTTCATTCCGGCAAACACAGAACGGCAATGGTCAGCATACTCCTCGATGTCGGTGGCGAGAGAAAATTCACCCTCTTGTTTCAGGGTTCTTTGAATCGTTTCCGTCATTCCCGGTTGAATTAGGCGGCGGTGTTGGTTCCCTTCACCTTGCCACGGTTCAGGAAACTGCACCAAAACTGCTTCTGCGATTTCTTTTTCGAGGTGGTCGGTCAGTACGAGTCTGGCATCTCCGCGGATGAGCCGGATGTTCTTCAAGCCAGCTTCATGGATTTTGGCTGTTGTTGAGGCAAGTCCGGGACGATGAACTTCGATTCCGAGAAAACGGTAACGGGGAAGGGATTTGGCAAGGGCGACGAGGTGGTCTCCCATTCCGAAACCGATTTCGATTAGGAGCGGACCGGTGCTTTCGAAGCACTTCGTGAGATCGATCTTTTTACCGTGCTCAAAAAGAATGCCGACTTCGGGCCACCACTCCCGCATCGCCCGCTTCTGAGCGCGCGTGATCGTTCCCCGGTTCCGCAAATAGCTCGGTGACCAGCGGAGTTTTCCGTTCCGTTTCAAGTTCGACATGTTCGCGAAGGCAGGGGTAGCATAATCTCATGATGTCGTTGACGAAAATTTGCCCTGCTTTTGGATCTCTATTTTTGACGGCTGCTTTGCAGGCAGGGGACTGGCCACAGTTTAGAGGAGAGAACGGGACCGGAATTTGGAGCGCCTCCGGTATTGTGGAGAATTTCGAAGGGATGCCAAACCCGCTGCCCCGGAAGTGGACGGCAGCGGTTGGTGCCGGATACAGCGGGCCTACCGTTGCCGGAAATGGCGTCTACGTGATGGATCGCAAAGTAACGGGAGTCAGTGAACAGGAGAGTGTCGTCTGCATAGACAGAGAAAGCGGAAAGGAAAAATGGACCCTCTCCTACGACTGCCACTACGAAGGCATCGATTACGGTTACGGACCCCGGTCCAGCGTAACAATTGCAGACGGTAGAACATACTCGCTTGGAATGATGGGGCATCTTCACTGCCTGAACGCGGAGAGTGGTGAAGTGATATGGAAAAAAGACCTGGCAAGAGAATACAGGATCGATATGCCGATCTGGGGGCTCGCATCCTCACCACTTGTGGAAAGCGGAACTTTGGTTGTGCAGGTTTCGGCACCTGCCGATGGAGCAACTTTCGTAGGCTTTGACGCGGTGACAGGAGAGGAAAAATGGAGAGCCTTTCCGGACAAAGGTTCATACGTTTCGCCGGTAGCGATTGATCAGGCAGGCAGGAGGGTCGTAGTGGCGTGGTCAGGGCAGCGCATAGCCGGGCTGGATGCCGAAACCGGTACGATCTACTGGGAGGTGCCGACCCAGCCAACCAGGATGCCTATCAATGTTCCCGGTCCCGCTTTCAATGCTGATCGCACGAAGATGTTTCTCTCGGTTTTCTACGATGGCTCTCGCCTCATCGAACTCGGGCAGAATGAGCCGACAGCAAAGGAGTTGTGGCACCGAAAGGGTATCAATGAAAGAAAAACGGAAGCGCTTCATTGCATGATCAGTCCGCCATTCTTTATGGGCGAAATGATCTATGGAATCGACAGTTACGGGCAGATTCGATGTCTTGATCCCAAAAACGGCGACCGCATATGGGAAAACGTGAAAGCGCTTCCTCAGGAGCGCTGGAGCACCGGTTTTCCGGTTCAGAACGGCGGGGGAATTTGGATCGTGAACGAGCGGGGCGAGATCATGATCACGAAGTTTTCCCCCGAAGGGTTTGAGGAAATTGACCGGGCTCGTATCATCCAGCCAACAACCCCTTTGAAGCAGCGTCGCGAAGGCACAGTTCTCTGGTCGCATCCAGCTTATGCGGGAACAGAGATCTTTTTGCGCAACGATCGTGAGCTGATTTGCGTTGATTTGGGGAAATGAGGGTGTTCTGCCCCTTCCCATTCGGACACAGAAAAGGGGGTCGACAGAGCAAGTTCCCTTGCTAGAGTAGCGGCCCTTCCCAAATGGAACCGGCTGCGAAAGTGTTTTCCCGGCTACGGAAGGAATCAACCGAACCGGGCGATGCGTCCGGTCTACAGACACGGAATGAAGATTTTTGCTCCCAAAGAAACCGACCCGATCGAAACTCGTGCATCCCTCGATCCGGCTGCTGTAAAGAAACTCGTTGGACTCGGCGCTGAGGTCGTTGTCGAATCCGGACTGGGTGATCGCTGCGACCATCCGGACTCGTCCTACGAAGAAGCCGGTGCCACGGTGACATCCGACGGCAACGGGGCGCTTTCCTCCGCCGACATCGTGACCCGCATCCGGAAGCCTTCTGACGAACAGGTTGCGAAACTGAAAGAGGGAGCCATTCACATCAGCTTTCTCGATCCGTTCAACGAGAAGGATCTTCTCGGTAAATTTGCCGACCAGAAATCGACCGCGATCAGCCTTGAGATGGTTCCCCGGACCACGCTGGCGCAGAAAATGGACGCCATCAGCTCGCAGGCGAACCTTGCCGGCTACGTTTCGGTCATCGTCGCCGCGAACCGGATGAACGGAATTTTCCCCATGATGATGACCCCGGCGGGCACGATCTCACCGGCCAAAGTTTTTGTCGTTGGTATCGGTGTTGCCGGGCTTCAGGCGATCGCGACCGCGAAACGTCTCGGTGCACGGGTCACCGCTTTCGACGTTCGTGAAGAAGCACTCGAGCAGGCCGAATCACTCGGTGCCAAAGCGCTTCGCATCGACCTCGGGGAAACCGGAGGAACAGATCAGGGCTACGCAAAGGAACTCACTCCCGAACAGCTCGAAAAACAGCGTCAGGCCCAGGCCAAGGTCTGCGCCCAGAGTGATGTCGTCATCACCACGGCGAAAGTTTTCGGACGCAAGCCTCCCGTGTTGATCAAAAAAGACGTTGTCGACAACATGCAACCCGGCAGCGTTGTCGTTGACCTTGCCGCCGAAACCGGTGGAAACGTCGAAGGCGTCACTCCCGGAGAGGAAACCGAGACCGAAAACGGCGTCAAACTCGTCGGGTTGGCCAACTTCGAAGGTCAGGTTTCCAAGCACGCCTCGCAGGTTCTCGCCGCGAACTTTGCAAACATGATCGAGCACTTCTGGGACGAAGAATCCAAGGCATTCAAAATCGACCTCGAAGACGAAATTCAGCAAGGTTGCGTCATCACCCACGACGGCGCCATCGTTCACGAACGTTTCAAAGACTGATTCAACTCTGCAAAGCCCCCCGTAGCGCACGGCAAAGGGGGTTACGTCAAAGACATAACCCTGTTGAGACCCGCACCCAACCCTGTTGAATCAGACACCCCGACCATTCCCGACTCCTCTACTTCTTACCTTCTTTCCTACTTCAAAAATGGAACTCATCCTACTCATCTTCGTTTTCGTTATGGCCGCGTTTCTCGGCTTTGAATTGATTCAGAAAGTCCCAAGCCAGCTGCACACGCCGCTGATGTCCGGATCGAACGCGATCTCGGGAATCACGATTGTCGGGGCATTGCTTGCTGCCGGTGCTGTCGAAGGCTCCCTCGGAAAATGGCTCGGACTCGCCGCGCTCATTCTCGCTACGATCAACGTAGTCGGCGGATACATGGTGACGGATCGCATGCTCGGCAGGTTCAAGAAGAAGGAGAAGTAAAAACCGGGACGAACGCGACACGATTGACCTAACCAGATCATGGAATCTTTTATCAATATCGCCTACATCGTTGCCTCGGTGCTGTTCATTTTCGGCATCAAGATGCTCGGATCAGCCGACACCGCGCGGCGCGGAAATCAGCTGTCCTCTGTCGGGATGCTCATTGCTGTCATCGTTACCCTGATGGCAAGCGGTCTCAGCTATACCTGGATCGTCGCCGGTCTGCTCATCGGATCAGCCATCGGTGTCATTGCCGCGAAGCGGGTCCAAATGACCGGGATGCCCGAGTTGGTTGCTCTTTTCAATGGGTTTGGCGGTCTTTCCTCCCTACTCGTGGGATGGGCCGAGTTCGCTAAGGAAGGCGATTTCGACAAGGCGGAGTATCCCGTCTTCACCGCCTGTGCTGTCGTTTTTGCGATCCTGGTCGGTGGCATCACTTTCACCGGATCAATGATTGCCTATCTCAAGCTGTCCGGAAAGATGGGGGGCTCAGCCACAGTATTCCCGGGGCAGAAAGCGATCAATGCGCTGGTTTTCGTAGCACTGCTCGTCTTCGGCGGAATCTTTGTTGCAACAGGAGCGGCCTGGTCGCTTTACGTCGTTATTGCGCTTTCACTGATCCTCGGTGTTCTCGGAGTCATCCCCATCGGCGGTGGAGACATGCCGGTTGTGATTTCTTTCCTGAACAGTTTCTCCGGAATCGCTGCTTCGGCCGCCGGATTCGTGATTCTGAACAACGTTTTGATTGTGGCGGGCTGTCTCGTCGGAGCTTCAGGAATCATCCTAACGGTCATCATGTGTAAGGCGATGAACCGCACGCTCGGAAATGTTCTGTTCGGGGGATTCGGATCTTCCAGCGGAAGCACACAGGAAGTCGAAGGGGAGATGAAGCCGATTTCGACCGAGGATGCTTTCTACGTCCTCGAAGCGGCTGAGTCCGTAGTCTTTGTTCCCGGTTACGGTATGGCCGTGGCACAGGCGCAGCATGCCGTGAAAGAGCTTGGGCAGATCCTCGAGGACAACGGGGCAGAGGTTCGCTACGCGATTCACCCGGTAGCCGGTCGTATGCCCGGGCATATGAACGTGCTCCTCGCAGAAGCGGACGTTCCCTACGAGCAGCTCTGCGAAATGGATGAGGTCAACGCGATCATGGAGACTGTCGACGTCGCCATTGTCATTGGTGCGAACGACGTGGTGAACCCTGCCGCCGGTGAAGATGAGAGCAGCCCGATCTACGGAATGCCCATCATCAATGTGCACCAGGCCAAAACCGTTTTCGCGCTCAAGCGCGGTCAGGGGGCAGGATTCTCCGGACTCATCAATACCCTTTTCTTCCGCGATAACACCCGCATGATCTACGGGGATGCGAAGGAAACGATGACGAGTCTGGTGGGACAGTTCAAAGACTGATTATTCCGCAGGTCTGCCGCAGGAAAGAGCGATATCGCACAAACGTCACCGGTTGAAGCCTGGACAAGGTTATCGCTGAGTGGTGTCAGCGAACCGATACAGCGGCACCTCCACTGGCTCCGACGGATACGCCGCCACTTCCAGAGGCTCTTCCGGAGCAGGAGATGGTGGCGAAAAGGAAAGCAGTGACTGCTGCGACAGTGAGGAGGGATTTCAGATTTTTTTTCATAGCAGTAAAAGTTATTGCCGGAACTGTGCCAAATGAGCGGAGGCCGGCAGTAGGGGGCACGGGGCTGAACCATCCGGGATTTTCTCTCTTGAATCAGATTATTTGCAATGCCGGCGTGGGCAAGTTGCACGGGTTCGGGGAATCAACAAATCGTATGCTTGGCAGTCGATTCCATTCGTCCCACCATGTGACTGACTATGGATACTGATGATGATCTAACGATTCGGCTCGTGGAGGAAGGGGATGTGCCGGGCGTGGCGAAACTTTACCAGGACGTCTACGGGGATGACTACCCGTTCAAAGAATTCTATGACACCGAGTGGATCAAGCGGGGGGTGTTCGATGCCAATATCAGGTGGTTTGTTGCAGCGGAGAACTCCGGTCGCCTGCTTGGATCAGCGGCGGTCATGATCAATGTGGGGGATGCCGATGACCTCGTATCTGAAATCGGGCGACTTGTCGTTCACCCCGACGCGAGAGGGAAGGATCTCGGATCACGCCTTACGGCAGCGGCCGTGGAAGTGGCGGATCAGTTTGGCGATTTTTCTTTCGGCGAATGCCGCACCGTTCATGTCGGTTCTCAGGTGATACTGGGGCGGAAGGGATTCTGCCCGGTCGGGATTGAGCCGCTGGCATACGATACCGGAGAATACGAGACGACCGTTTTTGTCTGTCGTCTCGGTGAGAATGCCAGGATTTTGAGGCGCGGGCGCCCGGTCGTCATTCCTCCGGTTTTCGAATTGGCTTCCCTTGCGCTGTCCCGATGTGAAGTGCCGGTGGATATCACGGTTGAACGTCAACCGGAGCCTTACCCGGCCTATCGGGATCGCAGTGCTTATGAACTGGGGGAGATGGACGGTAGGGAGCTAATTCGGATCCTGCGCCTCAGTCGTGATCGGTTCCTGCATCCGGAAGTGTTCGGATCCTTTCGTCTCGAGCACGGGATTCTGAAATTGAAGCAGCATGATGCGCGCTACCTCGTTCTTCGCCACGGGGAAGCTGTTCTCGGCGGACTCGGTTACACCTGGGATGAAGTGGAGAAAAAGGCCAACATCTTTGAGTTCGTCGGAGCCGATGACCGCGCGCGAGGTTCCCTGCTGGAATGGGGACTGGCGCATCTTGAAGAAAAATTTGGTCCGCGATATATCAGTATTGATGTGAACGCCCACGCCACCCGGATTCAGCAGTCTCTCTACCTGCTCGGTTTTGCTCCGGTGGTCTATGCTCCGTCGATGGTCTATGTGATGGGGGAGCGGTTCGATGTCATTCGCATGGTGAAACTCCGGATGGAGCCATCGCTCCGCAGGTGGAAATTGATAGAGGACTTCCGCCCCGTCTGCGAAGTAGGTGAGCGCAATGTGATTGAAAACTCCCGCGGGCATCTGCTCGATGAGTCGGTGCGGGGAGTGTCGGTCTTTTCCGGTCTCACCGATCTGCAAATTGGCGAGGTGCTGGTTCGCCTCCACGAGTGGACGGTGGAGGAGGGGGAAGTGATTTTTGAACAGGGGAGCGCCGGACAGGCTTTCTATATCGTCCTGTCGGGGGCGATTGAAATTCATCTGGAGGACGCCGATGGGCCGGTCACTGTGGTAGAGGCGGGTGGCTCATTCGGTGAGCTGAGTTTGCTTCAACAGCTTCCGCGAAGTGCCTCGGCCCTTGCTCGTGAGCAATCGCAGCTGCTTGTTTTGCCGCCTGAGGAATTTGATCACCTCGTAGCTTCATCGCCCGCGACAGCTGCAGTAATCCTGAAAAATATCGCAACCCACGTCTGCAGCCGTCTGCGGGAAGTGAGTGCGGAAATTGCCGGCGGGATGTGACGTGCGGAAACCGGCTTCCGGTTCAGGAAATCCCCTCGGCGGTTTCCTCCTGCAGGCGCAACTGTCCGCATGCCGCGTCGATGTCGTGGCCTTTCTCCCGCCGAATCGTGGCGGAAATATTCGCTTTTGTGAGCACATTCATAAAAGCGTCCTGGGCCGGAATATCGGGACGCTTCCAGGGGAGTCCCTCCACGGTGTTGTAGGGGATTAGATTCACTTTTGCATGAAGTGACTTGGCCCGCTTTGCGAGGATCGCGGCTTGATCGAGTCCGTCGTTGACTCCTTCGATGAGGATATATTCGAAGGTGATCATCTGCTTTTTGTGGCGCTGCCAAACCTGGAGGGAGTCGAAGAGCCGGTTGATGTTGTATTTTTTGTTTACCGGCATGATCTGATCGCGAACTTCGTCGGTCGCACCGTGCAGGGAAATTGCGAGCCGGATTTGCATCGGGAGTTTCGCGAGTTTTTCTACCTGCGGAGCGAGACCGCTCGTGGAAACGGTCATGTGCCGCGCTCCGAGATTCATGCCCCAGTCGGCGTTGAGAATGGTCAGGGCCTTCGTCAGATTCGTGAGATTAGCGAGTGGTTCCCCCATTCCCATGAAGACGATATTCCGGATTGTCTCTCCGGTCTCGTGTTCTGCCGACATTACCTGGCCGACGATTTCCCCGGCGCTGAGATTCCGGGTGAATCCGGCGAGGCCGCTCGCGCAGAATTTGCAATCGTAGGCGCATCCGACCTGACTGGAAACGCAAAGGGTGAGACGTCCGCTTCTCTCGCCGTCGAAGTTCGCATTGGCTGGAATCTTTACAGTCTCAATGAGCCTTCCGTCGTGGAGGCGGAAAAGAAATTTCCGCGTGGTGTCTTTGGACCCGGTCAGGCGGACGGAGGGAAGAAGGCCGATGACGAAGTCGGATTCGAGCTGATTCCGAAGATCGCGGCTCAGGTTCGTCATCTCATCGAATGAAGTGACACGTTTCGAAAAAAGCCACTCCACGATCTGTTTCGCGCGGAATTTCGGCTGCCCGCGCTCATTCATCCACTCGATCCAGTCATCGAGCGTCATTCCAAATGCGGGTGTCTTTTCCATAGGTGTGGGTGGGGCGCAGGAGTCTTTTGTCCACTGCAGTTGCCCGGGCGTAGCGGTACAGGCTCCGCTTCTACCTTATCAGAGAAGCGACAACAAACCACGAATTGATGGAATTGGGAGCATCGTTTTTTGGGGGGCGTGTAGTCGGAGATTTCATCATGGCCACGGGTTGCGTGAGTCGGCGCGTCTCGTGCGGGCGATGGGGAGCAGGGAGTCTCTGGGGCAGCTGGCTACGGCGACTGAATCAGCAACCTTCCGAAAAGCTCCGTTTTGTCGCTGTGCGGAATGGTTGCTTTTCGCTGCTCCCGGATCTCATCCAGCGTTGATTCGACCGTGGGCGAGCTCATCGGGAACCAGTCGATCAGATTTTCGGACCACTGCGGAGTGACGGTGGCAGTTCCCGTTCCGGAACGCTGGATCCAGTTCAGCTCAAGGTCCGTTCCGGTTCGTTCGAAGGTGATAAGACCCGGTTCCTTTCCGGGTGCGAGCGGATTGGTTCCGTGGATGAATTCCTCCAGGTTCGTGAGACCGTTTCCATTCGGGTCGGCCGACGGGGAGTCGTCCGCGCCATTCCAGGAAATCAGATTGTCCCGCCAGTAGTCGTAGCCCGGATAGAAAAGGTCGACCAGAACCGGATCGTGGTCGCTGCTGCGGTAGGGGCCGGTTTCGTTGATCAATAGCTGTGCAGCGCTTTTGCCTTCCGTGTGGTAGTCGTAAAACTCGGGCTCGTCCGCGTTGATCGCCCAATGGGTTGCATCGACCGTTTTGGCAGCGAGGGAGGGGGAAACGAGAGCGTGATCGAGCCGACCTCTCTCCCCGGCGCGGCGATAGCTGTATCCGCCCGGTTCCGAAAGCGCGAGCTGGTCGATCCACCCGGCGGCGCGGAGGATGTCGATGGGATCTTCTTCGCCGTAGGCATTCAAATCACCGATGATGAGAATGTCGCTCTCGGAGCTGGCTGTTTCGACATCACCCAGAAACACATCGAGCCGTGTCGCGAGCTGGCGGCGGAGGTCGTTGTAGGACGCCTGTCCATCGCCCTGGTCGAGGTCGTCCCCGCTGGCGCCGGAAGAGGATTTCGATTTGAAATGATTCACGCAAACGATGAAACGCTCTCCTGTTCCGTTTTCTTCGAAGAGCTGGGCAAGAGGCGGGCGAAGATAGTTGGGATGATCAAACCAGATCGCATCGGTATCGAGCACGGCATCGCCAATGGGAGTGACCCGGGCGGATCGATAAATCAGAGCGTTGCGGATGTCATCTCCCCCGCTTCCTGCGGGCGGGTCAGGCACCGCAGAATAGACTACGGATCCGAGATGGGTATTGAGAGCGGTGACAAGGTCGTCGAGAGCTTCGGTCTCGGCCATGTCTTTGTTTTCCAGTTCAATCAATCCAATCACATCTGCGTCGAGAGCGGCGAGGGCGGCGACGATTTTCTGCTTTTGCCTGGTGAATTCTGTTACATCCTTCGCGCCGCGATGGTAAGATTCCTCGCCAAGCGAAGTGTAGTAATTCAGCACATTCATCGAGGCTACGCGCAGGCGGCCAGGTGAGTCCTCCGGAGCAGCCGGGCGCGGGTTCGCATCGGTGAAATTGGGAATGCCCTCGGGTGCGATGCGGTAGTCCTCATCGACCTGACGAAGGATGCCGGACAGGCCGGTTAGGGTGTCGCCGCAGCGCCTTGTGTTCTGCGCATTGAGAAAGGGAGTGGGATCGGGATAGAATCCTTCCCATCCATCTTCGAGGATGATCTTTCGAAGACGATTGGCCTTTTGTGCCGCAACGACAGCAGCGGCATTGGATGCTCCAGTCGATGTCGTGCCGGAAGCCGGGTCGTCGTTGGGGTCGATCGATTCGGTGGGTGATTCGAGGGCTCCGCCGGAGGAAAGTTCAAGTTCTCCCGCGTATCCGAGCAACTCAGAGCCCGTCACGGTCAAGGTCTCCGGAATCGTTACCCGCATGCTTTCGTATCGTTCCAGAAAAAGCGGGTCGGGAACAGGAAAGGACACCGTCGCCGGAGTGGGCAGCGGTCCGAATCCTCCGGTCGAGACGAGGGTCGGGTTCGCGATTTCAGTCCATCCGCGGTATTCGGAAACAGTGCCTACCACTGTCACGGTTTGGCCGACAATCACGTCGACCGGAGACGGTAGGTCCCGATCAAAAACGAAAATCCCTTCGCTTGTTTCCGGATTGGCATCGACTTCCGCGTCCTGCTCCTGCACATAGAATCCACCCAGTGCCGGGTAGTCGCCCTGATAATCTGCGATCACGACGCCCTCAATTCGTACTTCTGATTCGTGGAACGGGCTGACTCCGCCGCTTCCCTGGACTTCGTGGATCCGTGTGATCTGGGAGGAGGGGGGAACAATGTCGAAGGTAAAAAGGTGATCACCCGACATCGGAGTGGAACCGGTGTTGGTGATGAGTGATCCGGTGAGAGTCACCATAATTGTTTCCCCGACGGGCAGGGGGGAATCCGGAATAATCGTGTAACGCATCGGCCCACCGGATGCCGTTCCGGAAAGGGCTCCGGAGGTGCTTCCATTCAGCGTGAACCACGCACCGGATGTTGTGACCGGTTGATCAAAAGTGATCGTGATTTCGGCATTCTGTGGAACCGGGAAAGCGCCATCGACAGGGGATGTCGCCGCGACTGTGGGGGCGGTAGCAGCTGTCGGTGCGTAGAAAAGAACGTCATCAATGGCGAGTGCATCATCCGTTTCGCCCTGAGAATTGGGGTCATCTTCATCCTGCCACACCAGCGTGAGAAGTTCGTCAGCGCCCCAGGAAATACCGGTCACGGTCGAGCCGACTTCGGCACGGTTTTCGGGGCGGTTCCCGTCGAGTGGTTCCTGAGCCGTGCCGGAGACAGGAGAAAAGAAATTGAGAGCGGGCAAATTCGTTTTCCCGGCGGTGGAGGCGAGATTGGAAGATGTCGCATTTACCCGATACCAGAAACTCACCTGGTTCGCATTTCCGCTTCCGCCGTTTCTCCACTGTTCCCCGATGTAGGCCAACGTAAATTCGGTAATCGTCGATCCCGTTTTGTTTTGCAAAGTGAGGGCGACGCGCGCTTTTCGGGAGCCCGCGGAAATGTGTCCGATCGCCCGTTCTCCGTCTCCGATGGCCCCGAGGCTGTAAAGGGATGCTGTTTTTACGCTGCCATCTCCCGGAGAAAATTTCAGTGGATTGCCGGCGTTTTGATACACGGACCATCCCTCCATTCCGGAGGCGGAAATGGGGGAGTCGACAAAGTGGTAGGGCCCCTTGTCGGGAAACGTAAAATCTCCGACCGCAGGGAGGGTGTCAAAATCCTGAATCACCAAGCCGCCGTTGTACTCAAGCTGCGCCGAAACATTTTCGCTGAGAAGCGAAAGTGTCAGGCCAAAAAGGAACGCCGCGACGAGCGCCCGGTGTGGTGGAGAGGAGGGCACGACAGGAAAGACATACCGTAAAACGGAAAGCAAGACCAGACGTAATCCCGTGGGATTGTGTCACGGAGTTGTTACATTTTCCGCACGCCTCCAAACGGAGGGTCGCCGTCCCCGACGACTTTCTGGCCGCGATCCAACCACTCGGGAAATTCCCTGTCTGGAAATTGCCAGGTCAATCCTCCCTACCGCACAAAAGGGGTCGTCGCTTTTTCTTCCCCGATCGTCGTGGGGCCGCCGTGTCCGGGCAGCACCTGGGTGTCATCCGGCAGGGGCCAGAGCTTCTCTTTGATCCCGGAGATGAGAAGGTCGTGATCGCCGTTGGGGAAATCCGTCCTTCCAATGCTTCCCTGAAAGAGAACGTCGCCGCCGATGAGGACAGGAGCTCCCGTGATGAGGAAACAGACGGAATCGGGTGAATGTCCGGGAACGTGGAACAGCTCCAATTCAAGTCCTTCAAGCGCGAGTTTCGATTCGCCCTCGAGGAGGTGATGGACGGGATACTCGTCGAGCTCGCAGGGGATTCCCATCATCTGCTCAAGGCGCTTCGCGAGGGTGAGCTCTTCCGACGGTTCAGAATGCGCCCAGACGGGGCAGTCGAACGCTTCAATTACCGCTCCGGCTCCGATGACATGATCGTGATGTTGATGTGTCAGGATCAAGCCATCAACGGAGTGGCCTTTCTCTTTGAGCCAGTCGGCAATGCCGTCGGGCGCGTCGAAGAGCCAGTTTTTCCCGCCGGAGCGGACGAGAAATCCGTTCGTCTGAAAGACACCGCCGCAGTAGGCTTCGATTGAGAGCTTTTCCATGTGGCCCCTCTACGCGAATTTGTCTTTCAGATCAACTTTTCCGGTGCAAGAGCGTGGGGGAGGAAGTATAGAATCAGGAACTCAACCGCTCCGCTTATGCCACTTCGATTTGAATGCCCGCACTGCTCGTTGCGCCTCTCGGCCGGTCGCGACATGTATCACGTTGTCACTGACTGTCCTGAATGCAGCAAAGAGTTCATGATTCCCGCTCCCGAGGATATCAAATTGCCGACGGATGAAATCAAATTCGTCTGCCCGACCTGCAAGCGAAAGCTGTCGGCGACGCCGGAACAGTTCGGTACGGAAATGCCATGCCCCTTTACGGATTGTCAGATTATTCTCCAGGTGCCGGACGGTGGTTTTACTCCGATCCCTGTTCCGCCCCGCGAGGACTGAACCCTGTCTGGTCAGCGGCCCAACCCTGTTTGCTCATGCACTCAACCCTCTTAACTCTCGCGAGTCTTTTCCTTTTTACCCTTTCCCAAAATTTGATGGCGCAGACCGACAATCCGGATCCCCGTTTTACCGACGAGGATCCGCTCATCTGGATGGAGGAGGTAGAAGGGGAGCGAGCTCTCGACTGGGTGCGTTCGCAGAACAAACGATCTTTGGATAAGTTGGAGGCCGATCCGGTATTTGCTGAGTATCAGAAAGAGGCACTCGAAATTCTCACTTCGAAAGAGCGCATTCCCTACGGTCGGATCCGTGGGGAGCACGTTTACAATTTCTGGCAGGATGAGAAAAACGTGCGTGGTCTCTGGCGGAGAACTTCTCGGGAAAGTTACGGCACAGAGGAACCGGATTGGGAGACGATCATCGACTTCGATAAGCTCGCTGAAGAAGAGGGGAAGAACTGGGTTTTCAAGGGATCTTCGACACACCACGACAAAGAGCAGGACAAATACTATACGCTCGTCTCGCTCTCGGACGGCGGGAAAGATGCGATCGTCCGGCGCGAATTTAACATTGAGAAAAAAGAATTCGTCGAAGACGGATTCGTCACTCCGGAGGCAAAACAGAGTGCTTCGTGGCTTGGGCCGGATGAAATCCTCATCGGCACCGACTGGGGTGAAGGCTCGCTCACTGATTCCGGCTACGCGCGCATCCTGAAAAAGTGGAAGCGTGGCACGCCGCTCGAATCTGCGGAGACAGTTTTGGAAGTGGCAAAAACGGATGTCGCGGTCTGGCCCTTCACCATTGAACTGGAAGACGGAACCATTCTCGCGAATGCGATGGAGGCGGATACCTTTTTCACTTCCACAAACTGGTGGCTGCCCGCGGACGGTTCCGAACCGGTGAAGTATCCCATCCCGCCGAAGTCGGAAATCGACGGCCTGTATAAAGGGAAGTTGCTCATTTCCCTGAAAGAGGACTGGGCGCCGGAAGGGCAGGAAAAGGAGTTTCGAAACGGAGATCTCGTTGCGTTTGAGATGCAGGAATTTCTCGACACGAAGAAGCTCCCTGCAGTGAAACTGGTCTTTCGCCCGAACGAAACGCAGGCAGTGAACTATGTTGCGGTGGCGAAGGGAGCGGCCCTGCTCGCGATCAGTGAAAACGTGGTCGGGAAAATTCTGAAAATCGAACCGGGCGAAAACGGATGGTCGACCGGGGTGGTCGAGTTGCCGGGGAAAGGTCAGCCGGGTGTCGCGTTTTCGGACGAGGACGAAGAAATCGTTTTTCTGAACTACGAAGATTTCCTGACGCCTGATTCCCTGCTCGAATACAACAGTTCGACGGGCGAAATGAAAACGCTCAAGAGCCTTCCTCCAAAATTCGACGCGGAGGGTCTCGTCGTG
>JAKSBG010000213.1 GCA_022361255.1 Verrucomicrobiales bacterium | reverse complement strand
TGATCTAAACAACTAGATCGCTATG
The DNA here is from genome assembly GCA_022361255.1 of Verrucomicrobiales bacterium. GTDB lineage: Bacteria > Verrucomicrobiota > Verrucomicrobiia > Verrucomicrobiales > DEV007 > Arctic95D-9. Next base: position 10,656 of record JAKSBG010000213.1, on the reverse strand, counting down.
GGTCTCGTAACCATCGGAAAGGACGTTTTTCCCGAACCGAACACGAATGGCAGAGCAGATTACAGACGCCGCAGTAGCGGAAAAACTTGGCGGGCTTCGCATGACGAAGCAGCGCAAGGTCGTGCTTGATGTGGTTCAGGAAATGGGCATTGAGCATCCCACGGCCTCTTCCGTGTATGCGCGGGCAAAAGAGGTGATGCCGACTATTTCTCTGGCAACCGTCTACAACTGTCTTGAGACTCTCACCGATGCGGGAGCCATCACCCAGGTGAACTTTCACAGGGAGGCGTCGCGTTTCTGCCCGAACCTGCAGCCGCACGCGCACTTTTTTTGTTCGAAATGTGACGCGGTTTTCGACGTCAGTTTACAGAACCGGGCCGATGCCTCCGAGCCATGGGACCTTCCCAGCGGATCCCGCATTGAAGAAATGAACGTAGCGATGCGGGGCATTTGCCCGGAATGCCGCAAAGCCGAATAAATTTTACGATACAATGAGCAACACCCTCTCTATTAAAAACCTGCACGCCTCGGTTGAGGATACGGAAATTCTCAAAGGGCTCGACCTCGAGATCCCGCAGGGCGAGGTCCACGCTATCATGGGGCCGAATGGCTCCGGAAAGTCAACACTCTCCAAGGTCATGGCGGGGCATGAGGACTATGAAGTCACCGCAGGCGAAGTCCTCATGAATGGCGAGAATCTTCTCGATCTGGAAATCGATGAGCGATCCCGCGCCGGATTTTTCCTGGCGTTCCAGTATCCTCACGAAATTCCCGGTGTGAGTAACGCGAACTTTCTTCGAGCAGCTCTCCAGGCCCGCCTTCCGAAGGGGGAGGAAATCGACGCCGTCGCATTCTACAAGACGATGTATGAGAAAATGGATGCGCTCGGGATGGACCGGAAATTCACCGGCCGCGCCGTGAATGATGGCTTCTCCGGGGGAGAGAAAAAGCGGAACGAGATTCTCCAAATGATGATGCTTGAGCCGAAATACGCTGTGCTCGACGAAACAGATTCCGGCCTCGACATTGATGCCCTGAAAATCGTCGCCGAGGGCGTGAACCGGATGCGTTCCCCGGAGCGTGGATTTCTCGTTATTACCCACTACCAGCGTCTTCTTGACTACATCGTTCCGGATGTCGTTCACGTGATGAGTGATGGCCGCATTGTGAAAAGCGGGGGCAAGGAGCTCGCTCTTGAACTGGAGGAGAAAGGGTACGACTGGGTGACCGAAGAACTCGCCGTTACCGCCTGATTTTTCGGAGCCGCCAAATCGGAAACAGAAACCAACGAAATGCCTGATACAGCCACACTCGAAGCGGTCAACATTGACCAGAGCGAAGGGAATTTTTCCTACCCCGAGGAGTATGAACACGATGCGGGTTACGGCCTTACCGAGGAAACGATCGACTTTATCTCGAACGTGAAAGGGGAAGCGGACTGGATTCGCGAATTTCGAAAAAAGGCGCTCAAGGTCTTCAACGACAAGCCGATGCCGACCCACTGGGCATCGGAGGATCTCGAGAACATCAAGTTCGATGATATTCGCTACTACCTGGCGAAAGGTCAGAAGCCGACGCGGAGCTGGGACGAAGTCCCCGATGATGTGAAGGAAACCTTCGAGCGTCTCGGTATTCCGGAGAAAGAGCGGAAATTTCTCGCCGGCGTCGAAGCGCAGTTCGACTCTGAAGCGGCTTACTCCAACGTGAAGGAGGAACTGGAAAAGCAGGGTGTGATTTTTGTGAACTCCACCGAGGGGCTTCGGGAGCATCCCGAAGTTTTCCGCAAGTGGTTCGGCAAAGTCATCCCGACCGGTGACAACAAATTTTCCGCGCTGAACAGTGCGGTCTTCTCCGGAGGCAGCTTCATTTACGTTCCTCCGGGCGTGAAGGTGGCTCATCCGCTCCAGGCGTATTTCCGGATCAACGCGGAAAACTTCGGCCAGTTCGAGCGAACTCTCATCATCGTTGATGAGGGAGCGGAGGTGACCTACATGGAAGGCTGCACCGCGCCGAAATTCGAGACTGCGACCCTGCACTCCGCTGTCGTCGAGCTGGTTGCGATGAAAGACGCGAAGATTCAGTATATCACCGTGCAGAACTGGTCGAATAACGTCTTCAATCTCGTCACCAAACGGGGCATGGCGCATGAGAACGCCGAAATTCGCTGGATCGATTGCAACATCGGCTCACGGCTTACCATGAAATACCCCGGCGTCATCATGAAGGGCAGAAAGGCCCGCGGTGAAGTGATTTCCATCGCGCTTGCCAATGACGGTCAGCATCAGGACACCGGGGCCAAGATGATTCATGCCGCCGATGAAACGACCTCCAACGTTGTCGCCAAGTCGATCTCGGTGGGCGAAGGACGATCCACCTATCGGGGGCAGGTTCACATCCCCAAGCATCTCAAGGGCTGCAAAAACAACACCGAATGTGACGCTCTGCTCATCAATACAAACAGCCGCACCGACACCTACCCGGCCATCACGGTTCGGGGAAATCAGCACGCCACGCAGCACGAGGCGAGTGTGAGCCAGGTTAGCGAGGACCAAATTTTCTACATGCAGCAGCGTGGACTCAGCGAGGGGGAGGCCATGAGCCTCAGCGTGAACGGTTTCGTTAATGACCTCGTCCGCGAGTTCCCTATGGAATACAGCGTCGAACTCAAGCGCCTCATCGATATGGAGATGGAAGGCAGCGTCGGGTAAGCGCCTCTACAATTTACGCAACATGTCGACAACCCTTTCTCATTCAGAATTTTCGATGACATCCGAGGAACCTGCGCCGTGGATGGCGGCACCGCCCGTTCATGAATCCGAACACGCGCTTCCGGACTGGTATCTCCAGTTGCAGAAGCGGAACTGGGAGACTTTTCTCAAGTCACCCGACCCGTCCCGCACAGATGAGAAATGGAGATTTTCCGATCTCCGTCAGATTCGGTTTTCCGAACTGGTGCCCGCAGCCCCGGCCGAAAACCCGGAAGCGCTTATCGAGCGCGCGAAGAACGAGCTTCCCGCTGATTACGCAGCACACTTTGTTTTCGCGAACAACCGACTCATCCATTCCGAGACCGGCGGTGTGGTCGAGGGAGTTGTCTGTCTGCCCTTCAATCAGGCTTTGGCCGGGCATGGTGACCTCGTAAAAGAGCATTTCATGAAGGAGGAAGCCACGCTCGGAGGCTCCAAGTTTGCCGCTCTTCACGGTTCTGCCTCCCTCAGTGGAGTCTTCGTGCATGCTGCCAAAGGTGTTGAGCAGGAAAAGCCTGTCATCGTTCATCACTTCGCAGGCGGTGAATATCAGACCGTGTTTCCTCATACTCTCGTTGTTGCCGGAGAAAACGCTTCCGTTTCCGTGATGGAGACCTTTGAATCGATCAGCGAAGGGGAGAAAAGTCTCGTCGTCGGCATGGTCGACCTGGCTGCGGAAGCGGCCGGCAGGGTTCAGTATGTTGCGCTTCAGGACCAGAGCGATTCCGGAGCGAAGCATGTCCAGATCAACAGCTCCCGCGCAGGTCGCGATGCACGGATCAAATCCGCTTTCGTCAATCTCGGTGCATCCTGGGTTCGCAATGAATCCATGAATCGAATGATGGAAAACGGTTCCGATATTCAGGTGTTGGCTGCGAACCTTGCCAACGGAACCCAGGAATACGATCAGCGAACCTGGCAGTCCCACGAAGCACAGCACACCACCAGTGATCTGCTTTTCAAAAACGCTCTCTACGACGAGTCTCGAACCATTTTTGAAGGACTCATTCAGGTGCATCCCGGATCGCACCATACCGATTCCTACCAGACCTGCCGCAATCTTCTCGGCAGCGACAAGGCGGAGGCCAATGCCATGCCGGGCCTCGAGATTGATGCCGATCAGGTGAAATGCTCCCACGGTTCCACCTCCGGCCAGATCAGCGATGAGGAGATTTTCTACCTGCAGGCCCGCGGCATTCCCGCTGAAGACGCCCGCCAGATGATCAGTCTCGGATTCATGAACGAATCGATCGCACGTCTCGCCGGTGATCAGATTAAGGAGCACCTCGTTGAGCGTGTTTCCGCCAAGTTCAAAACGCTGAAGCGGGTCTAACTCCGTTTTCCCCGATACCATACGGATCAAACTGTAGGGCAGGCGCCCCGCCTGCCTTCTTTTGGAGCCTCCTGCCTCGACCCTGACCGGGCCACGCAAAAGGCTTGGCGATCGAGCATCTCTATGAGATGAAAAGGGAGCTCTCGCGCTCTCCATGGAATCCCAGCTACGAACTGTCGACCTTGCCGTCCTGATTCTCTACATGCTTGGCGTGTTCGGGATGGGGTGCTGGTTTGCGAAAAAGAGCGGGAAAACATCCGAGTTCATGGCGGCAGGCCGATCTCTGCCGGGATGGGCGGTCGGGCTCTCGATTTTCGGAACCTACTTCAGCAGCATCAGTTTTCTGGGAAACACCGGTAAAGCCTTTGGTGGAAACTGGAACGCCTGGGTCTTCGGCCTTTCCCTCCCGATCGCCGCCATAGTCGCGGTCCGTTGGTTCATTCCCCTCTACCGGGGAAGTGATTCTGTCTCCGCCTACTACCATCTCGAGAAACGCTTCGGCCCGTGGGCGCGAACATACGCTCTGGTGTGCTACCTCCTCACCCAGCTTGCCCGCATGGGAACGATTCTTTACCTCGTCGCTCTGGCTCTCGCCCCGCTTACGGGGTGGGATGTGAAAACCATCATTCTCGTCACCGGAATACTCGTCACGGTCTATACCCTGCTGGGGGGAATCGAAGCCGTTATCTGGACGGATGTGATTCAGAGCCTCGTTCTCATTGCCGGAGCCTTCTTCTGCGGCTTTCTCATCCTCAACGGAATGCCCGACGGTCCCGGGCAGATTTTTGAAATCGGAAAAGCGAACGACAAGTTCAGTCTCGGCAGCTTCAGCCTGAGCCCTTCCTCCCTGACCTGGCCCGACGCCACCTTCTGGATCGTTCTCGTCTACGGCTTTTTCATCAACCTCCAGAACTTCGGCATCGATCAAAGCTTCGTGCAGCGATACATCACCGCAAAGTCTGACAAAGATGCCAAAACCAGTCTCTGGCTCGGGGCGATCCTCTTTCCCGTCATTTCCACCGTGCTCTTCTTTATCGGCACAGGCCTCTTCAGCCTCTACGAAGCAAAGCCGGAACTCCTCAACGAGGTGAAAGCCCAGGTCGCCGAAACCCGCTTGATCGCTGACGGAGAAGCCGTGACCGAGACCTCGATTGCTTCCGTTGCCGGGACTCTGACCGCGGCAGACGTGGGCGACAAGGTGCTTCCTCATTTCATCGTCAATCAGCTTCCCGTCGGACTGGCCGGCCTCCTCATCGCCGCGATTTTTGCCGCCGCCATGAGCAGCATGGACACCAGTCTGAACAGCTCCGCGACTCTCGTCCTATGCGATATCTACAAGCGATACCTGCGCCCGCATGCCGGGGAGCGCGAATCGATGAAAGTACTCTACACCGCCACCCTGGTCATTGGAATTGTGGGAACCTTCACCGCTCTCGCCATGATCCGGGTCAAGAGCGCACTCGATGCCTGGTGGAACCTGCAGGGGATTTTCACAGGCGGCATGCTCGGCCTCTTCCTGCTCGGGCTGCTGTCCAAACGGGCCCGCAACCCGCAGGCAGTTATCGCAGTGATTGCAGGAATCTTTCTCATTCTCTGGCTCTCCCTATCCAAGTCAGACCTTTGGCCGGATGCGTGGACCAAATGGGCCAACCCGCTCCACGGATTTCTTACCATTGTGCTGGGAACGACTACGATTGTCCTCGTGGGGATGGTGGCATGTGCGGTTACGAGGCGGAAAAAGTTGGAATGATCCATTTCCAAGTGCCCTGAGCTATTTTCAAAGAATGCCAATCGTCAAAATCTTCAGATAACCATTTCACTCATGAATCTCTCCGTCTCCTGTCGTATCGCCGAAGGCTTTCTCTCCAAAGAAGAAGCCATCATGACACTGGAAGAACTGGCCGATCTCGCCGTCTCTGCCGGATTCCAGTCCCTTTGCATGCGGGCCTCCCAGATCGGGGTCCAGTCCTCTGCCGAAGAGGTCGAACGGGCACGCGAAATTCTCGACTCCCGCCAGCTTGGCGTCAGCATGATCTCGGGAGACTTTGACATTGTCTACAACAACGAAAAGGGACCCGACTGCCTGCGAAAGATCACCCCCTATCTCGACCTTGCGGAACGGCTCGGGTCATCCCTGATCCGCGTCTGTCTCAAGGAGCAGGATGACATCGCCCCTGCGCGATCCGCCGCTGATGAAGCCCGCGAAAGAGGCATCCAGCTGGCCCATCAGTGCCACATCGGCAGCATTTTTGAAACCGTTGATCAGATCATCGAATCCCTCGATGCAATCGATCGTCCCAACTTCGGCCTCATCTACGAAGCCGCCAATCTCGAGCAGTGCCAACAGGACTACGGACCGGATACCATCCGCCGCCTCGCCCCCTGGATTCGAAACGTCTATCTGCAGAATCAGCGTCTCGATGCCGAAGGTGCGGTTACGCTTGAGACCCGCTGCGCCGGACCGGTGTCATTCGATATCATCGAAATTCCTGAGGCCGGAGGAATCGACTTCGCTTCTGTTTTCGACGGGCTGAAGCAGGTGGGGTATGAGGGTCCGATTACGGTTCATCAGTCCGCGCCCGAGGATGGGGCGACGAGTCCGTTGGAGTCGGCCGTAAAGACGGCGGATTTTTTGCGGAGGTTTGGGTGAACTTTGCATTGATTTGAAGTGGGAGAGTTGTCCGCTTCCGTCCCCGCATCTCGATCACCAGCGTTCAGCTTCTCTCACAATCGATCAATTCACTTCGATTCGAAAAATAATGCGAAAGCCCCGAGTCTTCTGAAGAGCAGCAGGAGATTGCTACTCACGAACAGCTCCACGCTGCCCGGACTGATACATCTCCTCAATCATGCTGTTTACCGCGACGCCGCCGATACGGTAGCCGGCATCTTCGGTGAGAATGTCGTAGGAGCGTTCGACTCCGCGGTAGGTCTCGTTTTTGACCACGGAAAGCCCGCCCGGAAGCACGCGTCCGATATTGAGGTTTTTTGCCCGGATTCCCTCGATGCGGTGCATGCTGCAGAGGTCGACGGTTGATCCGTTGGAAAAAGTAACAGCGTGAAATTCGCTTTCCTCTGCGTCCTCGAGGTAACCGTGTATCTGGAGAATCTTGACCGGTTCTCCGTCAAAACCGAGCACGAGATCGCCGGTTTGCAGTGTCTCAATTTTCTGCGTGCCGCCGCCGGGGATGTCTATTTCGGTCCCTTCGGGCAGGCAGGCAAACATCAGTTTGAGAGGAGCCAGGGCGATTGCCGTGCCGAGGGTTGCCCCGATCAGTCCGCAGCCAGCTATGGACAGGAAGCAAGTCGCCGTTACGACGGAGACAAAGATCCGCAGGGATCGGGGGAGAGAGGTCATGATAAGAAGGAGGGACGTGGGAGGGTATCAGGAAGAACGCCGTCTAACAATCTCCAAATTCGTCACAACTCCTTGTGATACCAGATTTTCACAAACTCCATTTGCTTCTCTTCATCGTAGCCGCGTTCGAGGAATCGTTCCGCTTCGTGAATGAAGCCGGAGGAAAACTGCATGTTCACCCCGACATCGAGCTTCATACGGCTTTTCAGTTTCGACTCCGCTTTTTTTGCTTCTTTTTTCGAAACGGTAAAGGATTCGGTGAGCGTTTCGCCCCGTTCTTCTTCGTAGTCCTCTTTGAAGGATTTGAACTGCTCGATTCGCTCCGGCTCTTCGAGAGCAGTCGACTCGAATTCATCGAGGTCGAACTGCTCAGACTCGTTGAGATAGTTCATAGCCCGGCTCGCGACCTGCATACGCTCTTCCTGCGGGGTGTCTTCGGGCAGTCCTTTTTCGGCAAAGGCGGTGCAAAGTTCGCCGTAGCGTCGCGTCAGGAAATCATCGTTCGTCACCGGTTTGGCACCGACAAAATCACGGATCCAGAAATGGGTGCCTCCGCCGCCTTTGTCGAAAAGATAAACCGAAAAGCCGTCGGCGCGGCCGTGATTGATAATGAGGCAGCCTTTGTCGATTTTGTCCGGATAGATTCCCTGCTCGGTAGTGAGAACGAGATCGCCTTCCCGCTCGGAAATCTGGAGAAAGGGGACCTTGCTTTCCGATTTCACGATACTGATGGCCTGAACGGTTTCCCCGGCCATGCCGATGTTATTGATTAGCGCCACGCAGAGATCACCCGATTTGATATTCGGATGATTGGACCGGGATCGCAGATGGCGGGCGATGTTGGCTCCCTGCTCCAGAAGGGTTTCGTTGTCGTCAAAGATAGAGGCTGCGTAGCCGAACAGTTCATTGTTTTCCACCGAAGTGTGGTGATCGAGATGATGCACTTCGAGCGCCCGAAAGGATTTGAGAAAGCAGTGCGTAAGCAACTCGGCCTCCTCGTCCTTAAATCGGCAGAGTGTCTGCGACACTTGAAACGGTTCGTTTTTGACTGGATTGCCCACCTTGGCGAGAGACATCGCCGAGAGCTTTGCTTTTCGGAAATTGGGAGGGGAAGACATGGGGTGAACAGGGTTGGATCAAAGACCAAACAGGGTTGGGTCGCGACCCTAACAGGGTTAGGTGTCGGGGGCAACCATCCGTCGCCAAGGCTGGGGATGGACTTCATCAGGGTTAGGGGGGGCAATGAGAAAACCGCAGATAGAGGCGGATTCACGAGAAGGGATTTGAGGCTCGTGGAGGTGTCGTTGTGACGTTACCATGGAGACATCCTATGAATCGCCTTCTCCTTTTTATACTTTCGTCCGCCTTTCTGATCTCCTGCGAAACGACTCCGGATAAAGTCGTTCCGGAAACGGAAGGCGCAGCGGCGGCTCCGGCCGAAGTGATGAAGCCCTATCCGCTGACAACCTGTCTGGTCACCGATGAACCGCTCGGCAGCCGGAATGACGACCGAACGGTTTTTCACGGTGATCAGGAAGTGAAGGTCTGCTGTGCCGCCTGCCTGATGAGTTTCAAGCTGAGTCCGGATAAGTATCTGGCGAAGTTGCCTTGAATTCCGGCGATCTGGCATCGGAGCGGAGATCGCCGGAGGCAAATTGCCCCTCCTTGTGGCCTCCTCAGTTCGCCACCACGTTCACCAGTCTTCCAGGCACAACAATCACTTTGCGAATGGTGAGGCCTTCGATGAAGGACTGCACTTTTTCGCTGGCGAGGGCTTCTTTCTCGACATCCTCTTTGGGTGCCTCGTTCGGGACAAAAATCTTGTCGCGGACTTTTCCGTTTACCTGAACGACGATTTCGATCTCGTCTTCAATGAGGCAGGTCTCATCGAATTCGGGCCAGGGACGGTCGGCAAATTCTTCGTCGCTGACGGAGTCAAATTTCGCAGCGAGGCGCGCGTTGAGCTCTTCGGCAATATGCGGGGCGAAGGGATTCAACAAATGCAAAAGCGTGACGATGGAGGAAACAGGCACCTGCTCCAATTTGGTCAATTCGTTGGTGCAAACCATCATCTGGGAGATGGCAGTGTTGAAGCTCATCGACTCAATGTCTTCGCCGACCTTTTTGATCGTGGCATGGACGATTTTGTTGGTCGCTTTGTCAGGATTGATCTCAGCAAGCTTTTCGGAAATGTTCCATTCGCCTTCCTGATCGGTATCCATGACGAGGCGCCAGACGCGCGCGAGGAAGCGGAAGACGCCTTCGACGCCTTTCATCGACCAGGGCTTTACCTGCTCGAGCGGTCCCATGAACATTTCGTAGAGACGCAGGGAGTCGGCTCCGTATTGTTCGACGACGTCGTCGGGATTCACAACGTTGCCGCGGGACTTGGACATTTTCTGTCCGTCCTCTCCCATGATGAGGCCCTGGTTCACCAATTTCTGAAAGGGCTCCGGTGTGGAGACGTGTCCGAGATCGAACAAAACTTTGTGCCAGAAGCGGGCGTAGAGGAGGTGCAATACGGCGTGCTCGGTGCCGCCGATATACAAATCGACGCCGCCGGGATTCCCGTTTTTCGCCATCCAGTATTGCTCGGCTTCTTTGCCAATGGGGGCGTCAGGATTCTGGGCATCGCAGTAGCGGAGGTAGTACCAGCAGGAGCCTCCCCACTGGGGCATCGTGTTCGTTTCGCGAGTGACTCCGTCACCGAGATCGACCCAGTCTGTTGCCTTGGAGAGCAACGGCTCGGGAGTACCGGTGGGTTTGTAGTCTTCCAACTCGGGTGCAAGCAGGGGTAATTCCGACTCAGGCAAGGCTTCGTGATTTCCGTCCTTCCAGACAATGGGGAAGGGTTCACCCCAGTAGCGCTGACGGGAAAAAAGCCAGTCACGGAGTTTGAAATTGATCGTCTTCTTACCGAGGCCTTTCTCCTCGAGCCAGGTGGTGATTTTCTCCTTCGCTTCGGGAGTGGGGAGGCCGTCGAGGAAGCCGGAATTGATGGCGGTGCCGTTTCCGGTGAAACATTTCTCTTCGTTGTCTGCGGGAGCTTCGACCACTTCGATCACGGGGATGTCGAATTTCTCGGCGAAAGCAAAGTCGCGATCATCGTGCGCAGGCACGGCCATGATCGCTCCGGTGCCGTAGCCCATCATGACGTAGTCGGCGATCCAGACAGGGATCTTCTCGTCGTTGACCGGATTGATGGCGTAATAGCCGGT
>JAKSBG010000094.1 GCA_022361255.1 Verrucomicrobiales bacterium | reverse complement strand
TTGAATCGCGCGTTCCGATCTGACGTGCCCCCCCCCCCCCCGCTCACAACCGTAAGACCGGATGCGCTCTGGACGGTTTTTTTTCGAGACCGTGGTTCAGAAGCACTACAAATCAATAAACACTCTACCGAATTTTTCCGAAAGCACTCTGGCGAGTTCCTTATCGCGTTCGTCGAGTCCCTTCAGCTTCTCATAGAATTCGGATTCTCTTCGGTCTAGTTCTTTGAAGATCTCGGAATCCTCGTATTTCGTCTGCACAATGTTCTCTGTGACCTGATCTATCGCTGCTCCAGTCGCAGGAGAAGATGCACCAAGTCCAGCAGCAACGTTTGCCGCTCGATCGCGCGAGGTTTCCAGGTCTGCTCTGATCTGCGTTAGATACACTCCATATTCCCTGAAAAGATTTGAGCCTTCCGTGAACACAGGGATACTTTCTCTGACGTGATCGGTGAGAAGCGGATCTGCATTTTCGAGAGGGATTCTCGCGTAACGCTCAGCAGCATTACGGTATCTTCTCGATAAGTCCGCCATCTCTTCGATGACATCTTCGATCACAGGGAAATCGGAGATCTCGGCTGCATCGATCGCTTGCAACTCTCCCCATGCCCGATGCGTGGCGTAAGCTGGATCACTGTTCCTCATCATCCAGAAGGTCCCAGCGGCGATCACACCAACGACAATAACCGTGATAAAGATGAAGGTGACGATCTTGATTCGAGAGGTCGCCTTTCTCGATCTACGGGAATCTTTCGAGACGCTCGGCGTGCTGGCGAGTGCTTCATCGAGCGCGACGAGTTCACGTAGCGGCTTCCACCCTTCCTGCCCTTCCTGCCCTTCCACCCACGCCCACTCATCGGGTAAGATTTCTCCCTGCACGACATGCCTTCTGATCGTGTCGGGATCAAATGGGCCGATCTTTTCCTCGTCTCTGGCGATGTAGATTTCGTTCATGTGATGATTGTCAATGCCTTCTTGTTTCCGCCGAAGTCAGTCGCCGCTTTCTTCACGAGCAATCCAGTTCTTCATTCCTCCGGTGATCTCGTTGAGATCCTTGGAGACCTGAACCAACTGCTCTTTGTTGAACCAACCGATCTTGACGGTTCGCGCCTTGGGATCGACGACCTCCCATTTCCTCGTCGTTGGCAGTTCTAACCAACCTCCTTTCTCATCTCTCCGAAAGATCCGGAGAACCCCGTTTTCCTCGAAGTCCGTGCGGTGTGCCCCCTGTGACGGATCGTCAAAGGTCCACGAAGTCCCCAGAAGATTTCGCTCAAAGTCTCCCTCCGATGCGCCACCGTGCGTTTCGGCGGTGTCAGGCACTGTCGCCTCGTCGTTTTTGAATTTCGAAATCTCGGCACGAATTTTTACCGCTTCGTCGAGTTCCCCGGAAGCAATGGCCGTCTTCAGAAGCTTTTCCAACTCCGCGACGTAGCGGTCGTTGATCGGCGCAACAGCACGCTCGATGGCCTCGACCCTTTGCTCTCTAAGGAGCATGAACCGATCCTGGGCTGAGATCGCGGTTCCAACTGAGAGGACGATGGCGGTTAAAAAAAGAGGTGATCGGGTCTTCATAGTCACGGGTCTCGGCCATTGTAATCCCCGTGTCAATAGTCACGTTTATTCCAAGTGCCTCCGTCGTGTATCAAGTTGACCTTGAAACAGACGGTAGGGCAGAAGATCAATCACCATGTCATGGACGCGCTCCGCGAAGCTGCGTCTAGGCAGGAGATGTCCTTCGAAGAAATTGCTCGGGTTGCCGGTCTCGATCGAAGCACAGTGTCGCGTAGTCTTCGCAAGGAACGGAATCCGTCTCTCTGGGTTGCTGTTGATATCGCCGACGCCCTTGGGCTGTCTTTGTCGGATATCGTCAGGGACGCTGAGGAGAAGGGTTGAACTCTCTTTGATCGGGAGGAACCTCTTCGCTGGCGGTAGATTCACGCGCTCTCAAATCGCGATCTTTTGTCAGCAAACAAAATGAAGAAGTTGCCCTTCTGCCGCACACTCAGGACTCAAGAATTCGGCAATTCAAAGGGAGAAACCCCGTCCTGAAGAGTGACATCGCACCATGAGCGGAAAACGCGGTGGGGTAATTCAGCTTCTATCAACTGGTGAGAAAATGTCTAGACTGGACAACCTGACCAGAGTGCCGCCATGATATCGAAGTTGGTCACACCATTTTCGCAATGCCGCCTCAGTATGGTCCATCTGATTTGGACGCCTCGACCGTCCCACTCGCAATCGACTCGGTGAAATCGGGTGACGGATTCGACATGACGAGATGTTCGTATCTTCTGATCGAAGCAGGAGATCCCGACCGGATCTGGACGATAACGAGCGGAAATCGACAGCTTCCATTCGCAATGATCTCCTTGAGCGGGATCATTTTTCGACCTCCATCTGACGAACAGTTCACCACCCCCGATTTGATCGAGGAAACATACGATTTTGTAGAAAAAGAACTGGGCCTCTCCATCTCGCCCTCTTCGGTGTGGTTACCGAACAAGCTGATGCCTAGCCCCAAACTCGAAGAAGGGACGGTGCTGCGAGCCGGTTGGAATGTGCTCGCTCTCGCGATGAGGCATTGGAACGGCACGCTTGCGAACGAGAAATATCTCCAACAAGCTTTTGAAGTTGAGCCGCGCATAGCGATCTCCGAAGAAGAAACCAAGGCCTTTACCATCTGGCACGACAGCCTTATCGAAGACTCTCGCAGGCTCTATCATGAGAATGTCTCGAAGGCGCTGGAATGGAGCAATGATGACCGCGAGGAGAGCGACTCATGAGCCACTTGAGAATCATTCTGATCGACGTGGGATGGGGAGACTCGATTCTTCTTGAATCTGTGGACTCGACTGGCGAAACCCATTTCGCTCTGGTTGACTCTAACGACACAGCTAATCTTCGATCTTCGTTCATTTTCTTGAAGCGAAGACTGGAACGGTTCGAGGAACACACTCCTCTTCCCAATCCGGTTTTTGAGTGGGTGTTGATGACTCACGCTCACGCTGATCACGCTCAAGGTTTGAAAGCCACATTGAAGGAGTTCACGACCGACCGGCTTTATTATCCGAAGGTCAATAGCAACAAGCTCTTCTTTTCAGATCTTCTTCGCTTTGCGAACCGGTCTTCCAAAGTGGGTTTCCACCAATCGATCGACAACACCAAGCAGGACTTTCAATTCGGTGACGCCACCGTTCAGACGATCTGGCCTCCTTACGACTACCAAAACGTTTACACCAACGAGAACAACAATTCCGTTGTTCTGCTCATACGGATCGGAGAACGCAGCGTGGTTCTAACCGGCGATGCAGAAGCAGAAGTGTGGGATCAAATTGCGGGGCAAATTCCTGCCGACGCTGTGTTTTTCAAGGTGCCTCACCACGGATCTGAAGATGCAACATTTAATCCGAACCACGATACGCCATGGCTGGATACCCTTCCAACAGATTGCCGTCTAGCGGTCAGCAGCCATGTGAGGCCCTTTTCCCACCCGAGTCCCAGTGTGGTAACGGAGTTAGATGCTAACCCCTTCCCTTGGTATCGGACGGACGAGCATTATCACATTGAGATCGAAGTCTTCGAAGATTCGGCAGATCCAGTCACTGTTAAATACAGCCATCGTGATGAAAACCAAAGCCACGGACACCACTTTACCTAAATTTCTCGCTTAGGCAGGTTGCTCCCTCGGCATCTAAGACTAACCAGATCCCATTCTCGATCTTAATTCTTACCGAGAATGCCTTTCGCGAAATCCTGTGCGTCCTTTGTGAGCGTCGCCAAGACGCCGTCCTGCAATCCTTCAGGAATAATGAACCAAGTGGGCAACCCCCTCGACTGGGGACTTCCTGCTTTAAGCCCCTCGTTTGCATTCCACCGCACCGCCAAACATGGTTTTCCATCCCACATCCCAACTGCGACAGAATAGGAATAGGGATCATGAGATTCGGGTTCATTCTGATCTCCCCTGAATAAGACCCGAATCAAGGCCCAGTGCTGCCTGGGGGAATCTACGTCATCTGGGAGTGGGTATTCGCTCATCCTTCGATCATATCATGACAAAATTCTCACGTCAAATCGACGTGAAATTGACGTCAACTTCAAGCCGACAAATAACACGTCGGTCGTTGCAAACACCGAAACGTCATTCGTCCACCTGACGGATTGAGGGCATTCGGTTATAAAATCAGGCCGGTTTCGCCGTCGTTCTGGACACCTGTAACCGCCCTGTTTCAATCGCGAATCTGCGGACTGTCTCCACCGTGCCCTTGGCTACGCCGCAGATCTTGGCAGTGTCCCGGATGGATCTGTAGTCATCCAGCAAGCGGAAGAAATTCCACATCCAACTTCCGGTGCAATTCCGCCGTAAATCATTGCGAAAATAGATTTCGAGAAAAAAAATGAAAAAAAATCAACCGAAGTCGTGAAAAAACCTGTTCTAGATAGGTATGAAGATAGATCATGCCGATATCAAATTCGCCAAAGTGGACCGTATGGAGCACCTTTTTATCAGAGCCTTTGCAGAAGCTTTTGGAATTAATGAAGACGACGCCAGCAACGCTGTTGGCTATTACATCATGACACCCTTGGAGGATCGTGGGATTACCAAAGAACTCGTGAAGGAATATCCCGTGAAGGAAGACGACCTGAAGCGTCTCGGTCTCTCCGTCTGAGAATTCTCGTAGGAGCTAAGGGCGATATTCCCCTGAACGCTGACTTGAGCGTCACTCGCTCAATAATTTTGTGGGAACGAGTCGGCTAATTGTGGACGGGTGGACCTGAAAGAGCCGAGCAACATCCGCTTTGGACTTGTCGCCCGATTGAATCATCTTCGTGGCTTCCTTAATTTGATCCTCGGTCAGGGCCTTCGGTCGTCCAATCGCTGCACCGCGAGCTTTCGCAGCTTCGAGGCCTGCTTTGGTGCGTTCCCGAATCATGCTCCGCTCAAATTCAGCAAAGGCTCCCACCATCTGGAGAAGCATTCTTCCAGCCGGTGTCGTGGTGTTGACGTTTTCCGTGACCGATCGGAATCCGATTCCTTCTTCATCGAAGGTCCGAATGACCTGAAGCAGGTCGAGAAGCGACCTGCTGAGGCGATCGAGTTTCCACACGACGACTTGATCGCCCTCCCGCAGCATTTCCAGCATCCGGTGAAGTTCCGGACGATCCCAACGACCTCCAGAAGCATTCTCTTTGAAAATTTTCTCCACTCCAGCCTCACGGAGTGCATCAATTTGAGGTCCCGTATCCTGATCAGAGGTCGAGACGCGAGCGTAACCTACAAGCATTGCAAAAAGGTATCACGACTTTTGCAATTTTGCAATAGGGTTTCGCAATCATAGGAATGTGGTCTATGACCGATCCTTGTGGTATTGCAAAACCTTTCGTTTTTGCAATGAGAGCAAAGTAATTGTGTACCAAATGATTCCTGCATTCC
>JAKSBG010000389.1 GCA_022361255.1 Verrucomicrobiales bacterium | reverse complement strand
TTCACGGTGTAGCGGAAGCGGGTTCCTTTCGGATAGCGCTTCTTGTATTTCTTCTTCGCCTTTTTCAATTTCGAACGGATTTCCTCGTCGTAGGGGCGGAAGAAATACTCCCGGGCCAGAGCAATGATCCCGAAGGTGTATTCCATATACTCGATGTCCTCATCGGGCAGGTGGCACTCCAGCGCGAGGCTCCGCATTCTTCTGATTTTTGCCATTGCGGCATGACCCTGACGAATCGCTGACTCTCCGTCCTCGACGAAATGATTGAGCATTTTCTTCAATCCGTGAGCCACGAAAATGTGGTGCCAGTAGACTCCGAGCAGGGGCGGAATTCGAACACGACGGAAATAGAGCCGCTGCCGGGCAAAGTCGGGAAGGTAGAGCAGCTCCGAAACGACCTCCTCCGAAAGGCGCAGGAGTTCCTGCAGCGCGGAGAGGTTTTCGACTTCGGGCAGGTGCGATAGCGCTTCCTCGACCAGTTCGCCGTGCTTGAAAAGCCGGAGCGCGACGAAGGTGTTGATTTCCGTCCAGACGCTGGAGTTTTCGAGAAAAGCGAGCCGACGAAACGGGGTCCACCCTCCGGTCTGGCACCATACAGATATCCCGATCACATTCTCCGCCTCGCGTAATTCGATCGCGAGCTGTTCGTAGTCGTGTCCAATGAAGCTCGGATACTCGCCGCACCCTTCATACTCGCGCCGTGTCTGCAACTCGACGATTTTCGGCAGATCGGTGACAAAGAAGTTCCGGTTCAGGGACAGATACCGGAAGAAATCCGACTCCCCGTATTTCATCGAAAGCACGAGGGCCGGACTCGTGATGCCCTCGACCGTTTTTTCGAGAGTGGCCTCGTGCCAGATCAAATCACCAACTTCATGAGCGCCGACGGTCCACGTCCGAAAGATGCAGCGTCGTTTGTGTTTCTCGAAAATTGGCAAAACGGCTTTGAGCCAGCGGTTCACCATTTTCGAATTTTTTAGAATCAGCTCGCTGTGAAACTGCTCCTTGATATCGAGCCCGTCGCTTTCCCCGATCCGGAAGACAACACCCGCGACTTCGGGGAACTCCTGAAAAAAGCGATCGACGAGGTCGACAAAAAACTGGCGCTGGCGTTTCTCGCTTCCCCCCAGTTGCCGTTGCAGAGCAGGGGTGAAAGTGAGAATGTCCATCGTCAGGTAGATGTGAAGACCTTCGGCGCGAATGATGCGGAACAGTTCGCGAAACTCCTCCTGATAGATCCGGATGCGTTCACGCGTATCCACTTCGTAGAAGTCATGATCCGTCAAATGGGGAACATCATCGAGCGTGACACCGTTGTATCCGATTCCTGCCACACTGCGGCAGAATGTCTTCATATCCGCCCGGACGGTTGCGAAAGCTTCGCGCAGTTCTTCCGGCGACATTTTCTCGAATCGACGCCACGGGAGTTTCGACCAATTGATCCGAAACCGGTCGTATCCCGGAAAGAACGGTCCAATCGCGTCGATCAGGTAGAGGGGGGCATTGAGGGCTGGCAGATCCACGGCAAAAGCTTCAGTCATACCTCACTCACTGTCACTAGGCAAAAAGAAACCGGTGGGTCCGGAGCGGCATATTGTGACGAATTCGTTGCTGCGTGCAGACGCAAAAAGGGTGTGTAGAAATGCTGGCCCTCCTTCTTTCCCCCATCCATAGTAGCGCGCATGAAATCACAGAAAGTATCCCCCAAGTCACGCCCGCTGATCATTGCGGCTTTTTCCGCCATTGCTCTGGGAGCTCTCGTTGCTGTTTCGTCATCCTGTGGTGATTCTGCCGAGGCACAGGCTGCTGAACCCGAGCCGACCAAAATTGTTTTTATTTCGGGAATGCCGAGCCACCCTTCCGGGCAGCATGAGTTTCGCGCCGGAGTCATTCTGCTTTCCCGGGCGCTCAACGAACAAAGCGGCCTTCCTGTTGAGGTGGTCGAGTCCCATCATGGCTGGCCGGAAGACGAATCAGTTTTCGAAGGTGCCAGCGCGGTGATCATTTACTCCGACGGAAACGCGAAGCATCCCGTGAATGGACACGAGGAGAAAATGGACGCGCTCGTCAAAAGCGGCGTTGGCATGATGTGCATGCACTACGGGGTGGAAGTTCCGAAAGGCCCTCAGGGAGAGTATTTCAAACAGTGGATCGGCGGTCACTATGAAGCCGGTTTCTCCACCAATCCGCACTGGACTGCGGAGGTGGAACTGAACGCGGATCACCCGGTATCCAACGGCGTCCCCGGATTCACCGCGAACGACGAGTGGTATTACAACATCCGATTTGCTGATCCCAAAACTGCGACGGATATCCTCACCGGCATTCCCACCCGGGAGCGGATCAACCGTTACATTCACTGGACTCCCGGAGGGGAAAAAGGACTCGGCAAAAAGCAGACGATGCTCTGGGCGGTCGAGCGGGCTGACGGCGGGCGCGGCGTTGGATTTACCGGCGGTCACTGGCACCGCAACTGGGCGGACGATGATTTTCGCAGGGTTGTCCTCAATGCCATCGTCTGGACCGCTGGTATGGATGTGCCGGCTGAGGGAGTCAAGAGTGAGCCGGTCACCGAAGCGCAGCTCAACGAGAATCTCGACGAGAAAAAGGAAATGGTCCACGTGAAGCCACCTTCCGACGCCGACCTCAATCAGCCCGCTGCCGAGCACAAAGACTTTGGATGGCCGGGAATGCCGAAGAAGAAATAGAGTAGCAAAGGAGCAGGGGAGTAAAAAATGGGGGTGGCTTCGCCGATGATTGGAATTCTGGATTCCGGTGTGGGTGGGCTTTCGGTGTTACGGGAGATTCGTGCATTACAACCGAATGCCTCTCTTCACTACCTTGGTGATTCTGCCCACTGCCCCTACGGCACGAAGTCACCCGCTGAAATCTGTGAGCGGGTGACGCAGATCGCTGACTACCTGCTAGGCAAAGGCTCCTCGCTCCTCGTGATCGCCTGCAACTCGGCGACGATTCATGCTGTCGGCCCTTTGCGCGCGATCTACCCGATTCCCATCGTCGGAATGGAGCCGGGAGTAAAACCTGCGGCGGAGAAAACCAAAAGCGGAGTCGTTGGCGTGCTTGCGACCGAGGCTTCCATTGCCGGGGAGAAATTTCACCAGCTTGTCGACACCCACGCCGACGGAGTCCGGGTCATCACGCGCCCCTGTCCCCGGTTTGTGGAATTGGTGGAGGCCGGGAACCTCGAGGGTGATGGAGTGAATGAGGCGATTGATGAAGCGGTCGCGCCGATGCTGGAGTCAGGAGCGGATGTGCTTGTGCTGGGTTGCACGCATTATCCTTTTTTGAAAAAGGCGATTCGCAACCGCGTTCCGGAAGAGGTTGTCCTGATTGATACCGGCCCGGCTGTGGCGAGACGGGTCGTCGAAGTGCTTCCGCCAACGTCCGATTTCTCCGAAGAAAATGCCGAAATTCACATTGAAACGACAGGCGCTGTTTCGGTATTGGAGGGACTGTTCCCGAAACTCCTGCCCGGGCTGGAAGCACGACTGACGAAGTCAGGACTGGCAGACTGATCGCTGAATACCAGTGACCCAATCATGAACCAGTGACCCAATCATGAAATCCATTCTCTACTTCTTCACTACTCTACTCCTCTTCTCCTGTGCCGCGCACGCGGCACCACCAAACTTCCTCCTCATCGTCGGGGATGATTGCACCTACAACGACCTTCCGCTCTACGGAGGGGAAAATGCGAAAACGCCCCATCTCGATGCGATGGCGGAGCGCGGGTTGACTTTCAATCAGGCCTATCTTGCCACCGCGATGTGCCAACCCTGCCGGGCGGAACTCTACACCGGACAATATCCGATGAGCAATGGTTGTGCCTGGAACCATTCTGCAAGTCGTCCCGGAACCCGGAGTCTTCCCCACTTTTTGCGCCCTCTCGGATACAAGGTCGGCATTGCCGGGAAAATTCACGTAAAACCCGCCGATTCGTTCCCTTTTGACATGGTGGAGGGCTTTGATAAAAGCTGCGTCCGGAATCCGACCGAGCCGCATGACCTTGCTCCGGCGCTCGAATATATGAAAGGCGAAGAGCCGTTCTGCCTCGTGATTTGCCTCGTGGAATCTCACGTCCCCTGGGTCATGGGCGACGCCTCCCAATACCCGAAAAAGAAAATCAAGCTCCCGCCGAATCTTGCCGACACCCCGTCGACGCGGGAGCATTTTTCCAACTACCTTGCCGAGATCACCTACATGGATCAGCAAATCGGCGAGATCCTCGCTGCGCTCGAGGAAAGCGGAAAACGAGATGAAACTCTCGTCATGTTCACCTCGGAGCAGGGGTCGCAGTTTCCCGGGTGCAAGTGGACAAACTGGAATACCGGAGTGCATACCGCACTCGTTGCAGAGTGGCCGGGCAAGGTTCCCGCCGGAAAGCGAACCGATGCACTTGTTCAGTATGCCGACTTTGCTCCGACCTTCACCGCCCTTGCCGGAGGCGAAGCAGAGCCACAGTGGGACGGAAGCAGCTTTGCCGGAGTTTTGACCGGTGAATCCGACGAGCATCGTAAGTATGCCTACGGTTCTCACAACAATCTCCCGGAAGGGCCGCGATATCCGATCCGGTCCATCACGGACGGAAAATTCCGGCTCATTCAAAACCTTCTTCCCGAAGAGCTTTACATTGAAAAACATCTCATGGGTGGTGGCCGACTCAACAACCCCTACTGGGCCACCTGGATGGGAGACGACCCGATGAAGAAGCCGCGCTCCTACCGCAGCATCAAGCGATACATGAAACGTCCGCCGCTACAGCTTTACAACACCCTCGAAGATCCCTACGAAATGACCAACCTCGCAGACGATGAGGGATATGCCGAAGTTAAGTCGCAACTTTCCGCAGCTCTCAAAAGCTGGATGGAGGAAGAGGGCGACCCCGGTGCCAAAGTCGATACGATCGACGCTCTGCAGGCAGCGCGGAAAGGAGAGCATTTGTACGGTGTGGCAGAGTGATCAATGAGCCGTTTTCATACTCCCCATGAGTATTACCCGTTCATTATGTGACGATTCTGTTCGAAAGATGGTCCGGTTCCGGCTTCTCTTCCGGACCAATGAAATACTTACACAATGCAGCAGTTGCGGGAATCCTGTTCTTTTCATTTACCGCGATTGGCAAAGCGGGAGATTACGATTCAGGAAAAGAACTGATCCTGAACGATAAAGCTCCCGCACTCGTCACGCCGTCTCTTGATACCCGATTTCGATACGAATACGGGGACATTGATACTCTTGCCGTATCTCATGCCGCGACCGTTCGGAACCGGCTCGGTTTGCTGACCCGGAAAATGGGCGGTTTTCAAGCCTATGCGGAATACGAAGGGACACTGGTCGTGGACCGTTCGGACTATTTTGCCCCGGGAACGGAGCTGCCCACCGGCCAGACACCAATCGCAGATCCGGAATCACACGAGCTCAATCAGGCGTGGGTTTCCTACCATTCGCCTTCTGATGTGTGGGGATTAAAAGTCGGGCGACAGGCGATCAATCTCGATGGTCAGCGCTGGATCGGAACGGTCGGCTGGAGGCAGAACATGCAGACCTTCGACGCTGCGGGATTTACCATAAACCCGACGGAGGATCTCTCGATTTACTACGGATACATCTGGCAGGTAAATCGCATCTTCGGTTCGGAAGCGTTTCTGGCTCCGTTCACTGATTTCAAAGGGCAGTCACATGTGTTCAATGCGACCTACACCGGTTTGCCTTTCGGAAAATTGACGGCCTACGTCTACTCGCTCGATCTGCACAATCTGGCCGGAGATATCAACAGCAATGACAGTTTCGGTTTTTTTCTGGCCGGGGATTTCTTCGGGGATTCCAGCTACTATCTCGAATACGCCTTTCAGACTGACGGGAGTAACAGCCCGATCGATTACGAGGCGAACTACGTTCACGCCAACCTCTCAAAGAAATTCGGGGCGATTAAAGCGACCGCAGGGCTCGAATACCTCGGGGCGGACAACGGGCGGGGGTTTGCTTTTCCTCTCGCGACACTTCACAAGTTCAATGGCTTCGCCGATGTCTTTCTCAACACTCCAGCGGGAGGCCTGTCGGATGCCTATTTGTCTATCGGAACGGAACTGGCAGGTGTGAAGTTTGCTGCTGCCTATCACTACTTCTGGGATGATGGCTTCGACGTGACGATTGGTCAGGAATTTGATCTCGTCGCCTCAAAGGCGATTACCGAGAATGTATCCATCCTCGGAAAAGCTGCGTTCTTCGACGGCAATGGTGCGCAGCCGGACGTCACCCGCGCCATCATCGAAATGAACATCAAATACTGATACGCTTTCTTTTTCTCCCCGCCGGTTTTTACCGGGTGAACAGGGTTGGGTCAGTGACTCAACCCTGTTTGCTTTTCAGCTCAACAGGGTTGGATTGACTGGAGATGAGCTGACCTGTCCTCATCAGGATGGTGTCGACAACGTTCTGGCAGATGCCGCAGAAGACCTCTTCGATCATTTTCTTCTCGTGCCGGGGGTCGCGGAAAATCTCCCAGCTCCGGGTCAGTTTCCCGAGTGGGAAGGGATGAAACACCAGTTTGCCTTCGCTGATTTCCTGTTCTGCGACCCACGGAACCATCAATCCCACGCCCATTCCGATTTTGGCCATTTCTTTGATGGCGGCCATGCTTCCGACCTGCAGGGCAGTGTTGAGTCGGAGTCCGTTGGCTGCGGTTTCTTTCTCGAGCAGGCGGAAGGTTTCACTGGTTTCTCCATAGATGATAAAGTTTTCGTCCTGAACATCCTTTTTGCTGAGTTTTGCGCGGTTGGCGAGAGGGTGAACCGGTGAAAACGCCATCTGGATTTCATCCTGGAACAGAACCCGGTCTACGAGGCTGCCGGAACGGGGAGTTCGCAGTGCAACCGCTACATCTATTTCTCCTGCTTCCAGTGAATCCATCAGCCCGAGGGAGTCGTCCGTTTTGACAGAAATTTCGAAAGCGGGAAAGGTCTCCCGAAGTTCGCGCAGTACGGAGGGCAGAATGTATTGACTGATCGTCACGGTCGCTCCGATACGCAGCCGTCCGTGCCCGGGGCGCTCGAGGAGCCGCAAATCCTCCTGCGCTCTGTGCATGCGAGAGAGAATCCTTTCGGAATGAACGAGAAGGGACTCGCCGGCGCGGGTCAGTCGGACTGTTTTTCCAAGACGTTCAAACAGAGTTACTTCAAGTGATCGCTCCAGAGCTTTGATGGAGTGACTGATTGCGGATTGAGTCAAGTTGAGGCTTTTCGCTGCTGCGGTGAAACTTCCGTGACGGGCGAGTGCCTGAAAGGCAAGCAGTTGCCTGCTGTCGAGTAGATTGATCATGATGGGGTATGAGCGCCGCTCATTTATTTCATGAAATGATTGAGAGCAACTTTTAGACCAGTTTTCACGAAATGGCACGATACAGGCTGAATAAGCAGGTGTGAAAAGCATCATCCACAGCCTTCAGAAATCCATTCGAATCGGCTTCGTACCACTCGTTGACTGCGCTCCCATAGCGGTCGCATACGAGCTGGGAATTTTTGAAAAATACGATCTTCGGGTCGAGTTGATGCGTGAACCCGGCTGGGCGACAATTCGAGACAAGATGGCTTACGGCGAGCTTGAAGCTGCTCACGCGCCGGCGGGGATGGCCTTCGCCCTGAGCTGGGGGCTGGGGGTGCTTCGCAAGCCTTGCCTGACAGGATTCCTTCTCAATTCAAATGGCGATGCCGTGACCGTCTCATCGGGATTGCATGAAGAAGGGGTTGTCGACCCTTCATCGCTTGCGGATTACATCAAACGGTCCGGCCGGGAAAAACCAGTCACTTTTGGCATTCCGCACCTTTTCAGCTCGCATCATTTTTTGCTGCTCCAATGGCTCAAGCCCGCCGGGCTTCGGCCGGGGATTGATTTTCAGATCATGGTGCTCCCCCCATCTCTGATGGCGTCCAGCCTCGTGGCTTCTCATGTTGATGGATACTGTGTAGGGGAGCCATTTAACAGCATAGCTGCAAGAAAGGGGCAGGGAGCAATTCTCGCTGAGTCCGCAGACATTTCCCCCCTTCATCCGGAGAAGGCTCTCATTGTCTCCGGAGAATACGAGTCCCACTATCCAGAACATCACCGTCGGCTTATTGCAGCGCTCGCGGAAGCTTCCGATTTCTGTGAGTCGACGTCCGGGCGGAAAGAAGCTGCCAGTATCCTGGCTAGCTCCCGTTACCTCGGAATGGATGAAGATTTGATTCGCACCAGTCTGCTTCCGGCTCAGTCGAGCAATCCTGAATTCCTCTCGGCAGAGTCCTTTCACATTTTCTGCGATCCCGGTGTAAACCGGCCTTCCAGTGAAAAGGCAAACTGGCTCGTATCGCACATGCGGAATGCAGGATTGCTCGCGTCCCTCAACGAAAGGGCTCCTACCCCTCTGGGAACCATTGTTCGCGAAGACATATACGAAGACGCCACCTCACTGGTGCTCGCAAAGGGATAACGAAACCACTTTTTCACCAAACGAAATATATCATGAAGAACAAACGAAAGACAATAAGCGCGGTGGTCGCGATGCTTCTCGCATCCGCCGCAGCCTCACAAGCCGACTTGCTCGACGTTGAGAAAGACACGCTCAAATTCGGTTTCATCAAACTGACCGATTGCGCTCCCATCGTAATCGCGAAAGAGAAGGGATACTTCGATGATGAGGGCCTCAGCGTCACCGTGGAAGCGCAGGGTAACTGGAAAGAACTCCTGAACCGGGTGATCACCGGCGACTTGGACGGGGCTCACATGTTAGCGGGACAACCAATCGGTGCCACGGTCGGATTCGGAACGCAAGCCGACATCATGACGGCCTACAGCCTCGACTACAACGGAAACGGGATCACCGTCTCCAACGACCTGTGGGAAAAGATGAAGCCCAATGTCCCAATGGAGGATGGTAAGCCCGTCCATCCGATCACAGCGGACAGCCTCAAGCCCATCGCCGACGAGGCTGTTGCGGCGAACAGCAAGCTCAAGATGGGCATGGTGTTTCCGGTCTCGACGCACAACTACGAGATCCGCTACTGGCTCGCTGCAGCCGGGATCAAGCCGGGTTTCTATTTTGATCCGGATACCGGGCAGGTCGACGTGCCGGGGTTTCTCAACGGGGACGTCGAGCTTTCCGTGACTCCTCCGCCCCAAATGCCGCAGACGCTCGAGCAGGGAACCATTGTTGGTTACTGCGTCGGTGAGCCATGGAACCAGCAGGCTGTGTTCAAGGGCATCGGAGTTCCTGTGACAACGAACTACGACATCTGGAAAAACAATCCGGAGAAAGTATTCGGAGTTTCCCGGGAGTGGGCGGAAAAGCATCCCAAGACCTGGATCGCTGTGACCAAGGCTTTGATCCGCGCCGGCCACTGGCTCGATGCAGCGCCGGAGAACCGGGTCGAGGCAGCCAAAATTCTTTCTCAGCCGAACTACGTCGGTGCGCCGTTCGAAGTCATCAGCAACAGCATGACCGGCACTTTCGAATTCGAAAAAGGGGACAAGCGTGAGATGCCTGACTTCAACGTCTTCTTCCGTCACAACGCCAGCTATCCCTATTACAGCGACTGCGTCTGGTTTCTCACGCAGATGATTCGCTGGGGCCAGATTCCGGAACAGAAGCCCGACAGTTACTTCCGCGAGATGGCGGAAAAAATCTATCGCCCCGATGTCTATCTTGAGGCTGTCAAAGAGCTCATTGATGACGGGGAATTCGTCGAGGAAGACTTCGCGGAAGCGTTCGCGGCATACAAGTCAGGTGGCTACAAGCCTGCCACAACAGACTTTATCGACGGAAAATCCTATGACGGCACAAAGCCGAATGAATACATCCAGTCGTTTGAGATTGGTCTGAAGTAAATCTTTTGCCCACACCATACAGCCCCTGGAGAAGGAACTCTTTTCCGGGGGCTTCTCCCCCGCTACCGCCCCTCCTTTTAGCCCAAACCGAATTTTAAATCGAACCATGGACACGACCGCAACAGCTGCGCCGGCCCCCGAAGCTGCTCCACCAAAGAAGCCGCGATTTACCTACAATCCGAATCGGGTCGCTCACACCCTGAACAAGCTCGGTCTGGGATACTTTTCCCCTTTCGCGAGGCTCATTGCGAAAGATGAACCAGCCAAGCAGGTCCGTGAAATCGTGACCAACACGGTTCTCCCGATTGTCGCCTTTTTTGTGTTTGTCATGATCTGGAGCATCACCGCCCGGGTTGTCATCACAGACAGTGTGCAAATCCCGAGCCCGCACCAGTCATGGTACGCGCTCACCGGAAAGGCGATTCCGCTTCTCACTCACCCGTTCCCGGAAAGCGTCGAAGGTTCGGAGGCCCCCTACTTTGCAGAGAACGACGGTCTCGATCCCAAGTCGATCAATGGATTCGTGACCGCGGAAAAGCTCGCCGAGGAAAAGTATATCGAATCCCAACAGGAGCGGGTCGAAAAGTTCATGACCCGTTCCGAGGAGGCTGCGGCAGAAGGTGACGCTGAGAAGGCAGCCAAATACAAAGAAAACGCGGAGATGTTTGCCTCGAAATCCTACTCGGGGAACAAGACTTTCTACGATCAGATCTGGATCTCTCTTCTCACCGTAGCGATTGGCTTCATTGTTGCCACTCTCGTTGCTGTACCCATCGGCGTTCTTTGCGGAATCTCCCCGCTTTTTAATACGGCGGTGAATCCCTTGATTCAGTTGTTCAAGCCGGTCAGTCCGCTGGCCTGGTTTCCAATCGTCTTTGTTTTCACGACCTGGGGAATCGCGACCCCGCCCTCCGATTCGCTCTGGCAGCGGGCGTTGTTTACCTCCGCTGGCGTGGTTATGCTCTGCTCTCTTTGGCCGACTCTGATCAATACCGCAGTCGGTGTTGCCTCGGTGGATAAAGATCACCTCAATGTCGCGAAGGTTCTTAAACTCGGGTGGTTTAAAAAGATCTGGAAGATTGTTCTACCTGCCTCGCTCCCTCTGATTTTTACCGGCCTCCGTCTTTCCATCGGAGTCGGCTGGATGGTTCTCATTGCGGCTGACATGATGGCTCAAAACCAGGGGCTCGGGAAGTTCGTCTGGGTCATGTATCAGAACGGAGACAAGATGAGT
>JAKSBG010000334.1 GCA_022361255.1 Verrucomicrobiales bacterium | reverse complement strand
GCGAGATCGACAATCTCCTCTGGGAAGCATTCGACTTCGACCGCGGCGTTCTCCGTGTCCAGAACACCCAATATCATGAATTGAAAAGCGAGGACTCTGCCGGAGAAATCGACCTGAGCGAGGAGGTCTGTGCGGTCTTCAATAAAATGAGCAAGAGTGCATCCGGGGAGTTTGTCATCGAATCGGATCACGCCCACAACAGGCCCGGCTCCGGTACCCGCTACTACCGATGCAATCTCGTTTTTCAGAAACTTGGGAAGTGGCTGAAGGAAAAGGGCGGTGACAAGAAACGCCCCATTCATGAGTTGCGGAAAGAGGCGGGGTCGCTCGTAGCAGCAGAGTATGGGATCTTCGAGGCAAGCCGCTTCCTTCGACACTCCGATATTCGGATCACGAGCCAGGTCTACCTCGACAAGAAGCGGAGGGTTACCCCATCATTGTCGCTGACTGCAGACAAATGACCGATCCTGAATTCAGCCAACCCGAGTTTCACCGTGTCTCAGCGTTCCTTTTTCAAGAGACGTGGCCTCGGCTGGTTTCTGAGAAGCTTGCAGATCGTGAAGCCCTCGAGAAGATTCAGGTATTCATGTCTGGTTTAGCAATCAGCGACCTCGCACTTTTTGAGAGTCGGTGGACGGAGAGAACTGAAGGCGATTTCGTCCGAGCTTTTCGAGAAGATTTTGACACCTCCCTCTGGATTGCTAATGAGGTTCGCAAAGCGAAAGTCGATTGGTTTTCGCGAAGGGTAGCTTTCATCGATGAAAGATCCGAATCGACAGGAAAAGAACTATGGATAACGCTGCTTACCCGAGCCGACCGAAATCCATCCGGTGATTACTGGGGGAGCGACGAGTTCCAAACCTTTTTTGAAAGGAACTATTCCCTCAAAATAGTTAGCGAAGAGGATCGGACTCGTTTTGAAAATGCGTTGAAAAACAAACGGCGAGCGATCCGAAATGCCGAAAGGAAGCACCATGAGATTTTCGAGAATCTCATTATCGAATCAGCGGTTGAGAACGAAACAAAGGAAAAAGGAGAATCGGCTGGAAAGAAGCTCCGGAATTGGTTTGCTGAGGATCAGACGGGACGCATTTACTCCTACCTCAGCACCGCTTTCAATCTCCATGCGGAAAACTCGAGGAAAATGACCGCCTCATTGCTGGCAAGGGAGATGGTATTAATCCCAATGAAGAGAATCAGCGAACGGTGAATCAAGCAGGATTGCCTCCCCACATCGAGGGGGGGGGTGAAGAAAGCGATCGCAGAAACACGGAAAAGCTCCCCGTATTGAAGTTGGGCATGTGGTTCAGGCTTCTTTATCGCCCGGGTCGAGCGGCCAAAACTGAGACAAATGTGTGGGAGTTTTCTGCAAATCTTCTACCAATAGTCAACCCGCAGATAAGACGTTTCCCATGGCGTCTCTAAAACAAACTTTCAATAGCCCGTAGTCGTCGCAACCAATGCGTTCATAACTGGCGTCAGAATCTTCTGCTGAACCAAGACCAGCTTTGGCCAACTCTTCGAAGACAACTTCTTCTGGAACACAACCTACCTCCGCAAAAAGAATCGTGCTCCAGCACTTCCTCTTAATCATTTCTATCAATCTAATATAGGCACCAAGAACACCATCCTCCGGAAACGTGGCGATCCTTGGCATGCATTGTAACTCCTCAAGCTTATTTCCCTTGAGAAGATATGCCTCGGATCCCCAGGGCAGATTCGCCATCACAGCGGCCGGTTCCTCAACGACCGCCTCGATCAAATCAGTCTTGACTAACTGAACTCGGGAGATGCCCGAACGGTTCACATTGATTCTAGCAACTTCCAACGCCTCTTCCGATATATCCGTTGCAATTACATCAAACTCTGGAAGCATCCTCGCAGCGGAGATCGCCAGGCAACCACAGCCCGTACCAACGTCCACAACCACTCTGCGCCCCGAGCAGTTATCTTCCAAACAATGCGAAACTGCGTATTCAACCAGCTTCTCCGTCTCGTCATTTGGCACATAGACTCTTTCATCCACGAAAAAGTCGACTCCCAAAAACGCCTTCTTTTTCTCTGTATAAGCAATCGGATTACCTCTCATGAATATCGACTTTTATGTTGAACGCCGCTGCCCCGCAGTAATTTCTCTTTCATCCGCAGGCCTCTCGACAGATCCTCATTAGTCCGACCCGATTCGCAGGATCATCAACCCGCAGAAATTCATATACGGCCCTGCAACTCATCTCTCAGAGTTCGCCCTCGCCTCCAGGGTCGTCACTTCCATTCCGTCCCCCGTAGCGCGATCGACAACATAGCTGCCGAGCCTCCAGTGCATGAGTTCTGGTTTCTTAGTGGGGTGTTTTTTTCCAACCCAGAGAGCGATTCTTGGAATTCCCTCGGACCAGCGAACGTGAAAGACATGCTTCTGGTCCAATTTCTTGACAAACGTCTTAAGCATATTCCCATTCCGCTCACTGACCTCGGAACTCTCAGTTGGATTCGCACACTGAATCAGCAACTCCTCTGGAACTAAGGACTGATGGGCAAATGAAGTCGAAGCCCGCTGAGGAGACCCCATTCCCGCCATCAATGAATAGTCTTCAGAAATGATATCCTGGTGAGGAAACGCATTAGGCTCTTCATTAGCATATATTCGTCTTCCATCGACATCGCAATGATAGACACAGTGAGGCAGCTTAAATTGGGGTTTAGCGTTGCTAAAAACGACTAACTCATATTCTTTTATCAACGGAACAAGAAAAGGCGGGAACTCCGCAATCGGTTGACCGTCACAGCTCTCTCCATGGGAAAACTCCATCAGGATCGCCTCGTCTTCGAACACAATTTCAATTCCGAATCCGTTGCCCTCCAAATCGTACAGCAGGGGTTTCCTGACTCCAAACCCCACGGGGCTGGATGTCAGTCTATCTAATGAAAAATCAACGTTATTATCCATAAGAGAATGAAACCTCTCGCGCCGGGAAAAACCTGCCAGAGACTACTGGAGGGATAGATCTCCCTCAACCAGAATCGGCCCATCTGGAGGGAGCTGAACAACCGCGTTATCCTTGAGCGCAGGCAATTCTTCTTCCACCCACAACCCCCGAATCGAAACATTTTCGTTCTGGACCGTCGCAAAAACCCTCTCCTCTCTTCGATAGATCTCGACAACCTTCCAGGGTTTTGAATCCTCCATGGCTTGCCGATGCCAGCCGACCCCGATGGTCTCCGGCCGAAAAAACGCGGTCGCGACTCGTGGATTTCCCCGGCCACGGAAGTTGATTCGTTCGCGAACGACCGGAACTTCCAGGTCGAGCGCATTCGCTTTGAACCGCCACGAGTTCCCATTCTCAACCATCTCACCTTCCAGCCGGACTGGATCCTGAAAAGCGACCACTGATGCCACCACCGAATTTCTGGGCGAATCATACAATTCGTTCCATTCACCGCTCTGTACGATCTTTCCTCCTTCCAGAAAGTAGATGGGACCGCCGGCTAATTGTGCATCCACATGATCGTGGGAGACTACTATGGCGCTCGAACCCAATTCCTGCAAAGCATCGTAGGTGAAGCGTCTCGCATCCTGCCTTAGAGATAGGTCCAGATGCCCGAATGGTTCATCGAGGAGAAGAAACTTCGGTGACCGAACCATCGCCTTTGCCAATCCGAGGCGCTGACCTTCGCCCCCGCTCAACGAACCGGCAATTCGGGGCATCAAGTCATCAATGCGAAACTGCTCCGAAATTCTCCCGATTCTCTCCCTCGCTTCACGATCCGAGATATCAAGATTACGCAGCGAGGCAAACAGGTTATCCTGAACGGATAAGTGCTCATAGAAACTCGTGTTCTGAAACACGAATCCAATTTTTCGGTTCTGGGGACGGAGGCTGTCCATGCAACGCCCGTCTATTTCGACCGTTCCGCAGTCTGGATTCTCAAAACCTGCGATGACCCTTAAAAGCGTTGTCTTACCGCTTCCGGAGAGCCCGACTAGACTAGAAATCTTTCCCGCAGGAAATCTGCAACTCAGATTCTCGAGAATCACCTTGTCTTCGAATTTT
>JAKSBG010000102.1 GCA_022361255.1 Verrucomicrobiales bacterium | reverse complement strand
GTGGCAACCCGATGGGGTGCCTGGCCGGTTCGCCTGTTCGTCATCGACACAAACGGAATCGTGAGCTACTCCGGCAGGCAGGGTCCGTGGGGATATCGCCCCTACGAAGGCTTTGTTCACGGACCGGAAGAAGTTGCGAAGGAGGATCCCGACTTCTCTTCCGGTTCGCTGGAGGAGTGGCTATGCCGGCGGTTTCCGTGATGCCCTCTCCCAAAACCACCAAATGCGCCATTTTTCCCGTTTTCATTTTGAAACGGACTTGTTAGTTTCCGGCTTCAAAAATCTAGCCCATGAGCAACAACATTGAATCGCTGCAAAAAGAGGATCGCGTTTTCGCGCCGTCAGAGGAATTTTCCAATGCCTCCCACGTGAAATCGATTGAGGAATACGAAGCCCTTCACCAACGCTCCATCGAGGATCCGGAAGGATGGTGGAGCGAACAGGCTTCGAATCTGAAGTGGCAAAAGTCCTGGGACAGCGTTCTCGACTGGTCCGACGCCCCCTTCGCCAAGTGGTTCACCGGCGGGCAGATCAATGCGGCGGAGAACTGCCTCGACCGCCACGTTGCTGACGGAAAAGGAGACCAGGTCGCGATTCACTTTGTGGGAGAACCCGGAGATACCCGTGATGTCACCTATTCCGAACTACTCTCTGACACCTGCCAGTTTGCCAACGCGCTCAAAAACCGCGGAATCGGTAAAGGCGACCGTGTTCTCATTTACATGCCGATGGTTCCGGAAGCAGCCGTCGCGATGCTGGCCTGCGCCCGGATCGGTGCGGTTCATTCCGTGGTCTTCGGGGGCTTCTCTGCTCAGTCCATTCTCGATCGACTGGAGGATTCCGAGGCCGTTGCCGTCATCACCGCCGATGGCGGTTGGAGACGCGGTGGAGTCGTCCCGCTGAAAGACAATGTCGACGCCGCACTCGCTGATTACGACAAGGTAAAAACGACTTTTGTTCTGAAACGGTGTGAAAATGAAATCACGATGCAGGATGGGAGGGATTTCTGGTGGCACGACGAAGTCGAAGGCACTTCCACGGAATGTGCCCCCGAGCCTCTCGAAGCCGAGGATCCCCTCTTCATTCTCTACACATCCGGCTCGACCGGAAAGCCGAAAGGAATTCTGCACACCACCGGTGGCTACCTGACCTACACCTCGACGACCTTCAAATACATCTTCGATCACAAAGAAGGCGACATCTACTGGTGCACCGCTGACGTCGGCTGGATCACGGGACACAGCTACATCGTTTACGGCCCGATGGCGAACGGGGCGACGCAGGTCATGTATGAGGGTGCGCCCAATTTCCCGGACTGGAACCGCTTCTGGGAAATCATCGAGCAATACAAGGTGTCTATCTTCTACACCGCACCGACTGCCATCCGTGCCTTCATCAAGGCGGGTGACGAGCACGTCGACAAGCACGACATCAGCTCCCTGCGACTCCTTGGAACGGTGGGCGAACCGATCAATCCGGAAGCATGGATGTGGTATCGGGAGAAAATCGGTGCCGGACGCTGCCCCATTGTTGATACCTGGTGGCAGACCGAAACCGGTGGCATCATGATCTCCCCTCTCCCCGGTGCCATCCCCACGAAACCGGGAACCGCGACCCGTCCCTTTTTCGGAATCGATGCCGCGATTTTTGACGAAAGCGGCAATCCCTGCGGTCCCAACGAAGGCGGCAAGCTCGTCATTCGCAAGCCCTGGCCGGGGATGCTTCGCACCATCTACGGAGATCCGGAACGATTCAAAGAAAACTACTGGAACGAGTATGGGGAATCGACCTACGTTGCCGGCGACGGTGCCCGTACTGACGACGACGGAAATTTCTGGATCGTTGGCCGACTCGATGACGTTCTCAATGTCTCAGGTCACCGTCTCGGAACCGCCGAAGTTGAGAGTGCGCTTGTTTCCCACGACGCCGTGGCAGAGTCAGCCGTTGTCGGTCGCCCCCACGAAATCAAAGGACAGGGCGTCGTTGCTTTCGTGACCCTGAAGGAAGGAATTGAAGAAACCGACGAGCTGAAAAAAGAACTCCGCAACCATGTCGGAAGTGAAATCGGTGCCATTGCGAAACCCGATGAAGTCGTCTTCGCCCCAAGGCTTCCGAAGACCCGTTCCGGCAAAATCATGCGCCGCCTCCTCAAAGAAATTGTGGCCGGCGGAGAAGTGAAAGGTGACACCACAACTCTGGAAGACCACGAAGTGGTGACGCAGCTGAAGGAGGAATTCGACAAGGCCGTATCGGGCTGAGACCGGGTCAATGCGGGTGGAGCCATCCACCCGCTCTTCTCAAGGGATTGATTGGTGTTTATTTGCACATTCTCCCACTTGACGAATCGCTCTTTCACTCCTAGATTCCGGCCTTTCCCGCCCCGTGCCTTATTGCGGGGCGCTTTTCAGTATCCCTACAACCACATTTCTGAATCATGCCCGAAGTAGAAGTCAAAAAAGGTGAACCGATCGATCGTGCCCTCAAGCGTTTGAAGGGCAAGATGGAAGCGGAGGGAGTACTGGAAGAAATTCGCCGTCTCCGTGCGTTCGAAACTCCGGCCCAGCGCACCAAGCGCAAGGCACGTGCCAACGCAAAACGCAATCGCAACAATCGTTTCCGTTTCACTCTCGACACGAGAACGAAGACCGAGTCTGACAGCGACAGCGAGTAAGACGCGATCCCCCGGATCTGAAAAATGAAGAAAGCCGCCCGAAAGGACGGCTTTTTTTGTGCCCGGTACTCCCGGCCGGATCCGGAGACGATATCAAAGCCGGATGCGACTCAGGCGGTCACCGGCCCGACCGGCGAAGTCGGCTCGACCTTCGACCCCGATCCCGCAACACGGCTCGGTGCGGGTGAATTCTCAGGCATTTCGGTAAGACCGGTTTCCTCAAACTGGCGGGTAGATTCCCCCATGCGAAAATCTTTGAGAAAGGCACCACCGGCACTCGCAATGAAATCCACCTCGTCGGCATTGTGATGAAGAACCACGAGACGCAGCCCGTCTTTCAAAAGAATCACCAGATTGCCGCCGTCGTAACTGAAAGCGAGGGTATCCGGATCGCGGTTTTCCTGCTCGAAGTAAAATCCGATGTCATCCAGTATCGCGGTAAATTCGGCGATACGCTCGGGAGTGTACGCCAAGTCACAGAACAAGGTCTCCGAATCGCGCGTGAACAGAACACCGAAGATGGATCCGGCTTTGCGCAAAGCGGCTAGAGTAGCTTCGAGGGTTTCCGGGTTCATCGATTGATATATTCGCGAATGGAGTTGGCGAACTCGCGGAGAGACATTCGCCGGTTTACGATCCCGCCTGCGACTTCGGGGTTTTGAGGATTCGAATTCTGATCAAAGCAGAAACCCATCGTTTCCCCGTTCTCATAGCAAGTCGCGGATGCAACCGCGTGCATCCCGAGCTTTTCGCCCAGGAGCACCGCACATTCCTGCAGCACCATCAGATTCTCGGCGAAACGGGCGGTGTCGTCCGGCCCTGTTTTTCCCTTGGCGGCTCCCCTGCTGGCTCGAAAAAAGCGGATCCGACCCTCTTTGAGAGCCTCCTCCAGCAGTTCATTGTCTGAGTTTACTCCTTCTCCCATGGAAATTCCTGTTTTCC
>JAKSBG010000318.1 GCA_022361255.1 Verrucomicrobiales bacterium | reverse complement strand
ATGGCATTGCGAACGTCGGCCCGAGCAGTAACCGCGAAATCGCCGGACTCGGAACCCGCCTCGCCCGTCGCGGAATGTCGGTAACCACGATCGGTCTCGGCAATGACTACAACGAAACTCTCATGACCGCTCTCGCCGAAGCCAGCGATGCAAACTACTACTACGTCGCCGATGTCGAAAAACTCCCCGACGTTTTCCGCGATGAACTCGGCGAGCTGAAAAGCATCGTGGCCCGTGACATCGAAATTCGCATTCGCTGCCCGAAAGGCGTTCGCCCGATTCGTTTTCTCGGTCGTCCCGGTGAGTTGAAAGGGCAGGAGGAATCGCTGCGCTTCGCCACCATCTCCGGCGGGCAGACCCGTGAACTCTATCTCGAATGCGAAATTTCCGGGGACGTCGTTGGCGACATCACGGAAATCGCGACGGTATCTTTCTCGGCTGACGGGGCGAAGAATTTCTCCGAAGCCCCCATAGTGGTCGGCTATACCGAGGATGTGAAAATGGCGGAGAAAACCCTGAACCGCGAAATTCAGGCGGAGGCAGCTGTCTGGAAAAACGCGATGGATACCGAGCGATCCATTGCCCTGGCCGACGAGGGAAACATTGCGGCGGCACGCGCCAACTTCGCGAGTCAGAAAGCGAAACTGCAGTCCGCCTGGACCGCGGCGCCTTCGGCGAAAAAGGCGGAGATCGCAGACGAGATCCAGTCCATCGAGGAAGCCGAGGCAGGACTCGGTGAGAACGGTCTCTCCAAAGCTCAGCGGAAGAAACTGACGAGTGAGTCTTTCGGGATTCGCAATTCCAAGCGATAGTAGACGGACTGTTTCCGCCGATGAAACGAATTGCCTTTGTCTTCCTGATTTCGATCCTGATCCCGGCGCTGCTGCTTGCGGCGCTGGCGATCCGGTCGGTTCGTGATCAGGAAGTGGTGTTGAACAGCCAGAAGGCGCTCGTTCATCAGGCGACCTGCGACACCATCGCTGCGGACATCAATCTTTTCCTCGATGACGTCCGCGTATTCTACAGCGATCTCGTAGACGAGCTGGCGGAGGAAAACGGTCAAACTCTCGTAAATGACTTTCCCGGCATCATCACTGATCGCTGGAGCCAGGCTTCGACGGGGGTCACGGTCAGCACTGCGGGCGACATCATCAGCCGGCGCCCCGCGCCGGGATCTGCTGAGGCTGCCTTCTTGAAAAACAACGAAGCTTTTTTCGGGAATCAGCGGGAAGTGGAAGTCTATCAGGCACCGCAGATTTTGAACCGCCAGGTTCAGGTGATCGAAGAGCCTGCTGCTTCACCATCGAAAGCGGCGCGGGCGCAGCCGTCACCCGCGCTTGCCTCATCGGCTCCGACTCCGGATGAATCAGAGGGCGCTGCCGCCAAGCCGGTAGCTGTGGCAGCCCCCCGGGCAAAAATGTCCACGGGGAGAAACGCCTCAGCGGGACCGGGGAGAGTGTTGCTGAAAAAGGCGAACATGGAATCAGCCGATCAGATCGCCGAAGCAGCGCCGGCAGCCGCGGCAAAAAAGGAAAACTCCTGGAAAGTCACCATCGCGCAGAACAAGCTGCGCGATTTCTCTTTCGGGAATGCGCAGAATGGACTCGCCCCGGCTCCTTCCGCCGGAGATACCGAAGAATCCCTTCCCGAACCCGCCCGGGAAAGGCCGGCACCTCAGCAGCTGCGCACGGTAAATCCATCGCAAAACTACCTCCCCGCGCAGGATGCTGATCTGTCCTTCGGGATCAGAAACGGATCCCGTGTCAGCGCAGAGGAACTCCGGCTGAATGACCTGACCGGAACGGGAGAGGAGGGCGCGGTGAGTCGCCTCATCGACGACGAACTTCATGTCCTGCTCTGGCGACGTCCACCCTCACTTCCCGGCTACACTTTTTGGACCGAGCTTGATTTGCAGGCTATCCGCGAAGATCTCGAGCAGCTGTTTGCCCCCGACGCGCTTCGCGGAACGGAAGAGGTGGCGTTCGCATTGCTCGATACTGCGACTGAGCCGGTCGCTCTCTCCGAGCCGGGTTTCGCTGCTGATTGGACCCTGCCTTTCGTGGCTTCCGAAGTCGGACAGTTGCTGCCCCGGTGGGAGGTCGCCGCCTACCTTCTCGATCCCGACGCACTCAATAAATCCGCCCGCACCGTGCGACTGACACTGTGGCTCGTTGTCGCGACGCTTCTCGTTGCTGTGGCAGTCGGCGGCACTCTGATTTTGAAGGCAATCAATTTTGAAATGCAGTTGGCGACTCGAAAAACCGACTTCGTCGGAAACGTGAGCCACGAATTGAAAACTCCGCTGACTTCCATTCGGATGTTTTCCGAACTGCTGGCCGGGGAAAAGGTGAATGATCCTGACCAGACCAGAAAGTATTCCGAAGTCATCAGCAAGGAGTCAGCGAGATTGACCCGGCTCATCAATCGCCTGCTCGATTTTTCCCGGCTCGACCGGGGCGAACTGAAGCTGGAAACCGAACCCATCGACCTTTCGCTTCTCGCGGAAGAAACAGTGTCCGCCTACCACCCGGAAAACGACGCGGATTCGGTTCCAATTCATCTCGATGCAGCTCCGCACAGTCTCGTTCGCGGGGATCGCGATGCCCTCACGCAGGTGATTTGGAACCTTCTTTCCAACGCCGAAAAATATGCGCCCAACGGTGAGGAAATTCTCGTCGAGATTCGACCCGATGAATCCGGCAGCGTGACTCTGGCCGTTCACGACCGGGGTCCGGGCATTTCCGGATCAAATCAGCGCCGGATCTTTGAGAAATTTTACCGCGTCGATGATTCGATCGATTCCGGCGTCGAGGGTTCGGGCATCGGGCTCGCCCTCTGCCGCCAGATTGTCGAGCAACTCGGTGGAACGATTCAATACCGAAAGAGGGGCGGCGGCGGCAGCACCTTTTTCATCACCCTGCCGGAGGCGAAGACGTA
Source organism: Verrucomicrobiales bacterium (assembly GCA_022361255.1). Classification (GTDB taxonomy): domain Bacteria; phylum Verrucomicrobiota; class Verrucomicrobiia; order Verrucomicrobiales; family DEV007; genus Arctic95D-9. The sequence continues at coordinate 30,470 of JAKSBG010000318.1, read as the reverse complement.
ACTCCCCGGTCCCTCTGTAGCCTGTGGCGAAAGAGGGTCAGGTCGAGCAGGCAACCCTGTCAGGACAGTGACTGAACCCTGTTAGATTTATGAGCAACAGCGAGATCACCATTTTCGTCGTCGAAGACGACGCCAACATTCGCTTCGGCCTGGAGGAGGTTCTTCGAGCGGAGGGATACGGCCTGCTTTCCTGCGAACGCGGTGACGAAGCCATCCCGGAAATCGCAAAGGCGCTTCCCGATCTGGTCCTTCTCGACGTGATGCTGCCCGGGAAGAGCGGTTACGAAATCGCGCAGGAACTGAGAAAAGACGGCTGCCGAATTCCCATCCTGATGCTGACCGCGAAGGGGCAGGAAATGGACAAAGTGGTGGGTCTCAACAGTGGAGCCGACGACTATGTGACCAAGCCCTTTTCCATTGTTGAACTGCTCGCAAGAGTAAAGGCGCTGCTTCGGCGAAGCAACGGTTGGGACGTTGCCGGCGCAGAAAGGGAAACAGAACCGGAATCCACTTTCTCCGTCGGAAACGCGACGGTTGATGCGGCGAACTATGAAATCAGCCTGGATGGAGAGACTGCTTCCCTGACGCCGCGTGAGCTGGAATTGCTACGGTATCTCCACGGGCATCGTGGAGAAGTTCTTTCCCGCGACCGAATCCTCGAAGCGGTCTGGGGAGTGAAATATTTTGGAACGACGAGAACGCTTGATCAGTGCGTGGCTCAGGTGAGGAAGAAAATCGGCGACGCAGGCAGGGATCCGCAATGCCTCGTCACCGTTCACGGCGTGGGCTACAAGCTGGTTTGATCAAAAACCCGGCAGAAAATCTTCCCGCTCGGGGCCTTGATGTGCTGACGGATTTTTCAAGGGGTTGAAGCAGCGGAAAATCTCAAGTTTGCCGGTGAAAGGTGTAAGAAGTCCGTCCGGATTGCTTGCCGTGAGAAAGGTTTCAAAGTCCCCGGGCGCAAGCAAGACAGGCATTCGGTGATGAATTTTCGAAACTTGCGGGGAGGCATTCGTCGTTAGCATGGAATACGCTTTTTCCCCGTTGCGTTCCTCCCACAATCCTGCGGCCCAGAGCGGTGTGTCACTGTCAGGACATTGAAATGCGTAGGTTTGCTTGTTTCCCGCCGAACCCGTCCACTCGTAGAAGGTGGATATCGGAATGAGGCATCGCTGTCTTTTTTCCCACGCCGTTGACCACATCCCGTCGAGTTTGTCGGAGCGGGCATTGTTGATGGCATTGTTAAAAGGGCGGTCGAATCCCCAGCGCATCAGGGAAGCTCGCGGCCCTAACCCGTTTTTGGTAATGACGAGGCCCGGGTCGGTCTTGCGGATTCCGAATCGCTTTTCTAGGTTGGCCTCCACCTCTTCGAGAGTCTGCGCAATCGCCTTTTCCCAGTCGTGATCTTTCCTCCCGCGAGGTCTGCCGATGTCGTAGAGGTTGCACATAAAAAGACGCGGCCGATGCGCCGCGCCTTTTACCATAATTCATGTCTCTCTGTAGGTCACCGTGGAAAATCACGGCCGGTATTTCACCCTGGCCCGAACACGGTCGATCAGGGTGGCATCGGAAGCGGAGGTGAGTTGGTAATCGACATTGCGATTGAAGCGCCGTGGATTTCTTCTGCGTTTCGCCCTGGCCTGAACTTTGAAAACAACCTTGCTTTGGCCGGGAACATTTTCGGCAAGATATCCCGCGCCACGACAGGCGCCTGTAACATTTCGGCGCCCTCCACTGAGGCGGTAGGTTTTGGTTTTCAGTTTGCCGCCGCCGCGGCCTCCGCGGAGACGGAGGTGATCCAGATCGCCATCGTTTTCGATCGACACGTATCGTGACCGCTTGCGATTGCCCCGGAGCTTGATTTTCTCCTGCTGAACGGCCGCAACAGCGGAGTAAACGTCATTGCCCCGATGTGTTGCCGGATTGGACCGTTTTCCGATCCGGTTATCAACTTGATAGGACACTTCGACGGCCCCGAAGTCACGCGCTCCGTCTTCACGAAGATTTCCACGGAGGTCATCGGCCGGGGCAAAAATGTTTTCAGGCGCGGTATCGATAGCGGAAGATCCGGGGAACGGGATTCCGAAATTCGTCGCTGCGTGCCTACCGTCGGGTGCGACAGGGTTGGTTGCCAGATCGACCGAGGGTTCCTCGCGCACGAATTCTCCCGGGTCGGCGAGGATCATTCCGGTCCCAATGCTCCCGAAGTGGGCCGGGGTCTCGCCGTTCCGGTTATCGGTAAACAGGCAATTGATAGCGGCAGTCTGGTTCGCGAATCCTGATGTCAGTGCCGCGCCCGTATTGCTTCGGTTCCCTGCAAAAGTGCAGTGAACGGCCTGGCTGACCCCACCCTGGCTGTAAACGCCAATTCCCTCACTCCGGGAAACTACGCAATTTTCGATGAAGAGACTGTTTTCATCTCCGACCTCGACGTATACGGCAGCCCCCTCCTGGAGAGAGCCGGGTGTTCCCCCGTTTACGACCGCGCCGGGAACGCCGAGCTGGTTGCGATCAAAGATGCAGCGTTGAATGAGCGCATTGGCCAATCCGAAAACGCGGACCGCTCCCGCTTCACCACTGTTTCCGCTCTCTCCCCCGTTTGAAGAGCCCCCGTCTCCGGAAAAGTTTCCGAGAAATACTGAGTCGGTGATCATCACCTGGGTGTGAGCTGCCGTGATAGCACCTGCAGCACCACCGATCCCTCCGTCCCCCGAGGAGGTATTGATTCCTCCGCTTCCGGCACGGTTGTTCCGGAAAAGGCTGCTGCTCACCTGAGTCGTATTGTGACCGGCATGAACGGCCCCGCCGCTGCCTCCGTATCCGGCGCGGCTCGCAGGAGAGTCGGTTTCGCTGCCGCGACCGGCAGAATTGTTTTCAAACAGACAGTCCGACACGGTAGTGGTTCCGGTGGAGGAAACGAAAATGGCACCTCCGTCTCCTCCAGCGATGGAACCCACGTCTCCCTGAATGAGGGCGTTCCCCGCGTGATTGTCGCGAAAAGTGCAGTTCAAAACCGTGATGTCGCTGGCAGCAAGAATCGCACCGCCGCTGCCCGCACGGCGATGCCCGTCGGAACCGTCACCGGCGCGGTTCCCGGTAAAAGTGCAGTCTTCTGCCCGGATCAGAGAACCGCTCTTTACGCCTCCACCGTCCGACATGGCGCTTCCGCCATGAGGAGCCTGTCCCCCGGTGATGGTGAGATGAATCAGCTCAATAAAACCATCGCTTCCATCAAACCGGAGAACGCGGCTGCTCCCCTGCGCATCCAGTGTGATTCCGTCTGGGAGATCCGCTGCGGTAATGGTAAGGCTGCCGCCATTTTGAATGGTCTGCCGTATTTCACCGGATTCGACTGCTATCGTTTGCCCGTTCAAAGCTGCTTCGAAGCGGATCGTATTCTCCTCTTCGGCTTCGCACTGTGCGATCGCATCGCGAAGGGAACCGGCTCCATCATCTTCGGTATTGGTGACAAGAAACTCTCCGGCCGCAAGCTTGCCGGAAAGCAGCAGCGCCAGTGAGAACAGTAGGGGTGATGTTGGAATGATTGATTTCATGGAAGGTGTGGTTGGTTGTTGACTCCCTTCCAGGGGAAAAGTAGGTAGGCGTTTCAGAACTTTTGAGAAAAAGTTACGGAACGGCCGACCCCCACTCCCGCAGGCTGGCCGGATCGACCGGCGTTGCTGCGGGTATTCTCATTCTTTGCATAACCGATCCGTCGAGGATCAGAAAATGGCCCTGCGCATCGAATGATATTTTGTCCACCTCTGTGCAGAAAACCGGTGGGTGAACAAGCTCCTTTGTTCTCGCCGAACGAACTTCAATCGTCTGCTTCCCTGTCGACGTCTCCAGCAACATTGCGAGGAGCTCTCTTTTCGGGCTGATGTCGGCGGAGACGGGAAGAAGCTTTGATCGTATCGTCAGGGTTTCCTTCCCTTCGCGGGAAATGTCCCAAACTCTGACAGCCTGATCACTTCCACCCCAGCTGAGGAGAAGAGCTCCGTCCGATGAAAATCGACAGAAGTGGCGCGCGGTTTCGCCTGAGAAATCGTGACGCAGCGTGATCACAGATCCCGGTTCGCCGGATGTCGAGGCCACTCGAACGACGCCTTCGTAGTTGGCTGACGCGAGCATTCCGGAATCGGGAGAGAAGGCTACCGAAGTGATGTCTCTTTCGTGTTTTTCGGGATAGGGAATGGTCTCCCCGGTAGTGAGATTTAGAACGCGGATCGCCCGATAGGAATCGCGCCAGGCGAAATGTGTCCCGTCCGGGGAAAGCGTTCCAACGGAAAGCCTGGAGCTGCTCGATTTCCAGCTCCGAACACTTTTCCCTGAGTCCAAATCCCAAATGTGAATCGTGCCATCGCGATAACCGGCGTAGCCGAGGCGTTTTCCTGCCACCTTTCCCGAAAACGTCAGGATGCTTCCCTTTGGTTCAGCGGGGTCATCTCGAAAGTTCGGAGTATCGTTAGATTCATCTATCAGCTGAAGTGGATGTTTTCCCTCACCCAAATCGACCTCAATGAAGCTAGCCTCCCTCGTCGCGCAGAAAAGACGGTTTCCCGTTGGTGCGAACGTCAGGGAGACGGGATGGAAAAGATCACGTATGCGCGTCGTGTGCAATTCGCCGGTTCGGTAGTTGATGACATCAACCCCTTCGAGCCGGTAGGCGATCGCAAGAAAGGGGCGGTCACTGCCCGCAATGGCAATGGCCGCCGGAAGTCCGGAGAGTGCTTTTCGAAGAACGGTTTCTCCCGTCTTATAGTTCCAGACGAGACACTCTTTTTCGTTTGCGACGGCAACAAGAGGATCCGTCGGAGACACGGCGTGTGTGATTCTTTTTCCCGCATACCGGGGGCCGCGCAGCAAAAGGGAAAGGTCACGGAAAGAACGAATCTCGAGTCCAGCGGTCCCGATCAGAAGGCAGCTGTCGTCTTCGACTGAGTGCAGACCGACCAACGGTGTTCCCGCCCTCACATTCTCACGCAGAACCTTGCCGTGAGCGGTATCGAGAAGCGCGAGGAGGCCGCTGCTACTCGCGACGAAAGCCCGGGAATCGTCAGGGGAAACGGCAACCGCTTCGGGCTGGAGCAGGAGATTCGACACCCACACCGCTTCACCGGATGTCAGGTCGACCTTCGCGACGCCGTTTTCAAAATTGGCAGCGAGGAGATGGGGGGAATGGTGGAGGAAATCGACATCATTGACCTGCGTGCCGGGGATCTTGCGATCCGATGCGAGTTTGCCTGCTTCCGTATCGAAGATGCCGAGCCCACCCTCCAGCGGCGAGACGGTCACCCACCGATTGCCGGGATCGGCTTCCACGAAGTGGTGGCTTCCCCCGATACGATACTCCTGCCCCCTCCATTTGAACATGCCGGCATCACTCACTGCCAAGATCCGGTCGCCTTTTCTCATGGCAAAGTTGATCAGGGAGTCATCCGGTCCGGCAAGCTTTCTGAATTTGGGAATTTCATAGATCGCTATGATTCCCCGAAACAACCGGGCGGCTTCGGCGTGGGACGGATTTGTCTGAAGAGACTGCACGAGATGATCGAGGCCTGATGCCGGATTTCCGTCCCGAATTTTCTCCACCGCTTCTGTGTATGCCGATTCCGCCAGGATCGACTTCGTCTTCGCCTCCGCCTTCTTCGCGAGACGCGCCTGGTTCGCACTGAACAAAGTGGCTCCCGTCAAAATGACTGCAAAGAGGCAGGCCGTCGAAACAGATTTCCAATGACGCTGAAAAAACGCGCGGCGAGGTAGAGGCGGTCCGGACGACGCGCCCGAACCGGCTTCCTCTCCCTGAGGCGCTGCAGGTCGTCGCGCAGCTCCATCACCGATCCGTAGCGCTGCGAGGGATCGGGATGCATCGCTTTTCCGGTAATCGCATCGAGGTCCCTCCCACCCGGATTCGTCGGCAGAGGTGCGACACGGCCCTGCTTCACTTCGTGAAAAAACTGCACCAGTCCTTCAACAGACCGATCCACGACACGGTGCGGCGTTTTCCCCGAAAGCATTTCATAAAGCAGCACCCCGAGAGAAAAGACGTCAGTTCGCACATCGAGAGGGTCGCCCGCAGCCTGCTCGGGGCTCATGTATTCCGGGGTTCCCAGAAACTGACCGTCGCTCGTGAGCAGTGTCGTTTCGAATTCACTGCTACCGGAGGCGCGTGCGATGCCGAAATCGAGAAGCTTGAACTCAAGGCTTCCGGAATGTTCGTTTGAAACGAGAATGTTTGCCGGTTTGAGATCACGATGAATCACCCCTTTCTGGTGCGCGTAAGCCACAGCTGCACAGATCCGATCAAAGAGATCAATGGTCTCCGCGTAGTTCAGCTCTGAAGCTGCTTCCGTAACCGGAACACCGTCAATGAACTCCATGACCAGAAAAGGCCTCTCATCATTGGTCTTTCCCGCCTCATAAATGGTGACAATGTTAGAATGGTCGAGCAGGGCGAGAGCCTGGCATTCCGATTCGAATCTCGATAGAACTGCCGGCGTGACCAGGCCGGGACGGAGAATTTTCATCGCCCCCACGCGGTGAACCGGATCGAGTTGCTCGACCAGGTGGACGATTCCGAAAGCGCCTTCGCCGATGGATTCCCGGAGGATCCATTCACCAACCCGCTCCCCGTTGTCGTCTTCGGATGCAGCCGGAAGAATCGGGGAGCCAAACAGGCAGGCCGGGCAGTTGCCATCAGGAGCCCACTGCGGGATCGACTTGCCACATTTCGGGCACGGAATTCCTTCTTGCTCTTCGCCCGGCATTTGCGATGCCTAGTTGGCGAAAATACGATTCAGATACTCGACCTCCTCCTGCACGGATTCCCCGTCCGTGATCGTCGCGCCGATTTCCTCTTCGATACAGCTGCGGTAGAGTTTCCGCATTCTGAAAAGCATAACCCGGGCAGAACTTTCGCTGACGCCCAGTCCGGTTCCGATGTCACGGAAAGAAAGGTCCCCGTCGCCGGTAAGGTGGTGGCGAAACTGCTCAAAGATTTTCTCCTTTCCCTGTGTGATGTAGTGATCCCTGACACGCGCAAGAGCGCGTTCCAATACCGTCAAAGCCCAGCGGACTTCGAAGAGTTTTTCCGGTGAAGCAAATTCAGAAGGTTCCACCTCGTATCGCTTCTCGGCCAGTTCAGCATCGAGCGACAGCGGTGCCGTCCCGCCCCCGCGCTTCTGCGCACAGCTCGCGACCCATTCGTTACGGAGAAAGCGCTTAATGGAGGTCAGCAGGTAGGCGCGAAGCTTGCCTTTCTCTTCCGAGAACAGTCGAAAACGATCTTTTTCCAGAAGGTCACAGAAGAAGCTTTGGGTGGAGTCCTCTGCGTCAGAGGGACTCAATCCACGCCGACGGACATAGCAATAGATCGGATACCAGTAGGCTTCGCAAAGGTGGGTGAGAGCACGCTGTCGTGCCTCATCATCTTCTCCCTGACTTTGAAGTATGATTGTCCAGCGGGTATCAGGAAACTGACCGCTTTCACGATTGTCGGATCGGACGGGAGCATTCATAGGGCGGAATCAGGATAACGGATACGGGTTCGTTTCAAGGGGGTGGCGGGTGAGACGAACCGGGACCGGAACTCATGCGGAGATCTCCCGGAAAGTCTGATTCACCTTTTTTTGGGGAAATGTGAAACGAATCCCGGCTATTCCCCTCGTTGGGAGTGACATCACGAATTCCGCGTTCGCGGAACGGGTGCCTTTTCACAACAACCAACACAACCATTCCATGAATACCAAAAGAAAACCGAAACGAAGCATTGCGATGCTTCTAATGGGTGCGGTCCTCACGACAGCATCCGCACAGGCAGATATTTTCACTGTCACGAACACAAACGACAGCGGCCCGGGATCCCTGCGGGAAAATCTGGTCCTCGCTTCATCGGACGCGGATCACACGATTTTGTTCGACGCCTCGCTCGACGGGGAGACGATCACTCTGACCACTGGAAATCTGGTTACCGTACGGGATCCGAACACCGTTCTGAACATCGATGCGTCGAATCTGGAAAATGGAATTACAGTCGACGCGGACAACGCGAGTCGTCACCTCGTCCAGATCGGTGACGGAGCCCGCATCAACATCACCGGCATGACATTTATCAATGGGCGTGGCCCTGATGGAGGGGGCAACGATGGCGGGTCGATGAATTTCGCGGAGTCGATAGTAACCCTTGTCGACTGCCGCTTTGCGGATAACCGGGCGGGAAACGGATCGGAGATAAATCCCAGTGGCGGTGACGGTGGCGCGGTCTACACAAAAGGATCCCTTTTCTTCTCGCAGTCCGAGTTCGAGAACAACCGGGCTGGTGACGGGTTTGATTCCCCCGATACTGAAGGTGGAGACGGCGGTGACGGCGGCGCCATCTTCGCTCTGTTTGCCTGCGAGGGAGGAGCCAGTGCATTCAGCGATAATCGCGCCGGCGATGGCGGAAGCTCAGCTACTGACGGTGAAAATGCAGGGGCCGGCGGCAGTGGAGGTGCTGTCTATTTTAATGAGTCTTCTTTCTTTGGGTTCGGCCAGACGGTGTTTTCAGGAAATGAAGCCGGCAATGGCGGGGCGCACAGCGGAGACGGACTCGGAGGCTCCGGAGGTCAAGGCGGAGCCCTTTACATCGGGAACGGAGTCTCACTGTTCCAACTCAAGTTTGTAGGGAATAGAGCCGGGCATGGCGGTATGTCTCAATCGGGCCGGAACGGGAGCGGCGGACACGGCGGTGCCATCGTTCACTACGGCGGAAATCTCATCATCCAGAGCGCGATTTTCCATCAGAATCTGGCTGGAGTCCCCGGCCTCGGATTCGGAGCCGATCCCGGCACACTCAGTGACGGAGGAGCAATTTTTTCTCTTCCGATTCCCGCAGGGCAGCTGGCTCTCACAAACTGCATCGTCTCGGGAAATCGCGAAACGGCGATCTACCTCTTCGGCGGTGACGGGGTCATTGAAAGTTCAACCATCGTCGGGAACTTCGACCCGAACCAGAATGACTCAGCCATTGTCGTCGGCGGAGATGCTGAGCTCACCATTCGTAATTCAATTCTCGGAGGAAACACAAACGGTTTGAACCGCGAGGTCTCTCACCGGGAGGCGTTTGGTGAAGCGGAGATCATTCTTGCCGGCGAAAATTTCGAAACCGATGATGTGCCGGTTGATCTGACACCGGATCCCGTCGGGCCCGATGAGCATCTGTTCGGGGTTCCGCTCCCGGGAGAAACCGAAATTCTGGACCGCCTCGCGATGACCGACGATACCATTCCTTTCCAAGATCTCCGCGAGGGCAACCGTCCTTTCGGTCCACTCGCTGATCTCGGCGCGGTGGAGGCAGTGTATCGTCCTGATCAACTTATTGGAAAGCGAAACAACGAGGCGACGATGCGGGGAAACGACCTTTTCAGCGTGTCGGGAAGCGGGCAAAGAATTACGGTTCGTCCGAAAGGGCGCCGGAAAAAATCCGCTTACCTCAAAGTCACGAACGATGGAGATCTGGACGATTTGACCCTGCGCGGAAAAATCAAAAAGAGAAATCTCCGGGTCAAGGTGCATCGCGTGACAGGCAGAAGGGCAAACCTGACCGCTGCCATTGCCGGGAGCGGGCATACCGCTGCCGCCTTACGAAATGGAGAGGGGGAGACCTATCGCGTCAGGGTGAAGCGAACCGGTCGTAAGTCCAGGGTCCGGAAGAATCTGCGTTTTGACCTGAGATCATCATCTGCACATGTGGGGCGCGATCGCAGCCGTTTGCGGGTGATTGCCAAGAAGTAACGGGAGATTTGGGGGTGCAGTTGGTTGTGCTGCGTGGAAGAAAGAGCCCCTGTGGAACGCCACGGGGGCTTTTTCGCCGCTGCGTTCTCCATCTTCACCTCACAGTGCTATCGACGGAACTATTCATCAGATGAAAGATCCTCCTTCTTCGAACGCTTGAACCACGAGCTCATTTTCTTCACTGCCGCCGGACCAACGCAGGCCGCACCGACCCACCACGAAATCTGCATTCCGATGAAGAGCCCTCCGCCAAGCATGGCTTTCTGTCCGTCGCCGAGCGGAAAAAACGGCACACTGAGCATGGTGAAAAAACAAACTCCGGAGAGAAGGATCAATCCGACACCGAGGCGGAAAAGCCACGGCTTCCGCTTGCCGGTTTTATCTTCTGATGGTTTCACGAAGAGGCGGGTTGAGAATCGATCTGCCGGGATGAAATCCGTCGTCGCCAGATCACAAAAGGGACAGAGACGAGATACATCGTGATTCCATACACCGCCGCCGGAACGGTTGTCGGAGGAAGTGTTTCCGTTTTCGAAGCGGCAATCAGAGCACCGACTGCGATGGCGAGAGTTCCGTTCTGGATGCCTGACTCAATCGAGATGGTGCTGGCATCGGCAGTTTCGAGCTTTGCCAGCCTCGCGGTGAGAAGGCCGACCGCGAGAAGGGCGGCATTCAAGAGGATGAGAGCCGGTCCCAGAGTGGGAAGATTTCCGAAAAACACGACTCTGTTTTTCACGATCGCTGCGAAAATGATGAAAACAAAAAGACCCAACGCGATTCGCGAAACCGCTTTTGCGATCTTGTCCACGAGTCGCGGGGAAACCCGGGTGAGAAGCATCCCGAATCCGACAGGCACCGCCGTGAGGAGAAACATCTGCAGTCCGAGTTTCGTCACATCGACCTCCGGACCGTCAACTCCCATGAAATGGTTCACGCTCAGGGAGACGAGAAGAGGGACGGTAACGATGGACACCAAACTCACGACCGCCGTCAGGGAAATGGAGAGAGGTGTGTTGCCGCCGGCGAGTCTGGTAAGAACATTGGAAGTCACTCCACCGGGGCAGAAGGAAAGAATCATGATTCCAACCGCCATTTCGGGTTCCGGCTGGAACAGCATGATGATCGCCAAAGCAAAGGCGGGAATGAGAACCAGCTGATTGAGTATTCCGATACCAAATGCCCGCGGAAACCTGGCCACTCTCACGAAATCCTCCCCCTTCAGCCCGAGGCCGAGCGAGAACATGATGAATGCCAGAATCAGTGGCAGGAGAACGTTGACGATCATATCGAACTGTCACCCTGGACCTTCAACAGGCTGAATCCAACCCTGTTTGGTCCCAAAGCAAACAGGGTTAGGCCATTGACCTAACCCTGCCGGGTGTCCCTTGCGGGAAAAATTGAATTGCCTCGCGGCAGATTACATCAGGTTGAGAGCGCGGGCGCGCTTGATCTCACGGGTAATCTTGCGATGGAGCTTAGCAGAAACTCCGGTCGTGCGGCGGGGATAGATCTTGCCGGACTCAGTCGTGAATTTGCTGAGAAATTCAGGATTGAGATAGCTGATCTGATCGGGCTTGATGTCGTAGCGACGGCGTGGCATGCGGCGGTTCGCGCGGCGCATGTTGATCGCTCTTTGTTCGGTTTTAGGACCCATAACGTTTTTCGTGTGAGTGTAACAATTGGTTGACCCGACTAGCGCTTCTCGCGGTGAAGAGTGCGGCGCTTCAGATACGGATTGAATTTTACCTTCTCGAGACGACCGGGAGTGCGAAGACTCTTCTTGTTGCGGGTCGTGACATAGATGGAGGGACGAGCGCCTTCCTCTTTGGCCTCGGTGCATTCCAGGACGATGACTTCTCTTGGCATGGTCTGATTCGGTTAGGGTCGTCTGTTGATTTCGCGCTTAGCGGGCTGCGATGCCGTTTCGCGGCGCGAGGGCGGGTATTCTACGCGCTGAGAAGAATTTCTCAACCGATAAATTTCAGAGTCGTTTTCAGGTTATTTGTCGACCGGCTTGGCCACCTTGTCATCTTCTGCTCCGAAGAGCGCACTGACGGGGGCATTGTAGGCTCCGCGGGTGTTTTCTTCGTCGAGTTTTTCCTGATACTCCACGGTGCACCGGGCGAACGGCATTGCCTCAAGGCGGGCCGGCGGAATCATTTCCCCGGATCCCTGGCAGACTCCGTATTCCCCGTTTTCGATGCGAATAAGGGCTTCTTCAATTTCGTGCAGGGCGTCCTGCTCCTGTGAGAGGATGTTCAGTGCAAAATCGCGATCGTAGGAATCGCTTCCTGCGTCAGCCTGGTGCATTCCGAAGGCGGATGCGTCAGCTGAATCATCGCCACGCCCCAGTGAGTCGCGGGCTACTCCGTTCATCTGATCAACGAGGGTGTCGCGGAGGTCGAGGAGCTTTTGCTTCTGCTTTTTCAGAAATGCTGCGGTCAATTTACGGGGCTTGGCCGGTGCTTTTGCTGCAGCAGGCAGGGGGCGCTGGGCGAGGTGAGGAAGGACAGGGCGTTTCTTCACCGCCATGCGCTTCCGGATCGGAACCTTGTTCGCCACTTTCTTTTGCGCAGCGGAGGGCTTTTTCGTTGCCTTCTTCTTCACAGGCGCTTTGGCTGCCTTTTTTTCCTGCGCTTTTGCTACAGATTTCTTCGGAGCCGCCTTTTTAGCAGGTGCTTTCTTTTTGGGGGCTGCTTTCTTTTTCGGAGCCGCTTTTTTAGCAGGTGCCTTTTTCTTCGGCGCTGCTTTTTTGGCGGGAGCCTTCTTTTTCACCGCTGCCTTTTTCGCCGGAGCTTTTTTCTTCGCTGCAGTCTTTTTTGCAGGAGTTTTCTTCTTCGCTGCTGCTTTTTTGGCAGGAGCCTTTTTTGTCGCCGCTTTTTTGGCCATGAACGTTGGCAGGTGGGGGGTGAGTGAAAGAAAGATGCCGGTTTCCTGGGCCCGGCCGACTGAAAGGCGCTATCTGTAAGGCACAGAACACGTGATCGCAAGCGGAATCGGCGGGCGAAATATCGTAATCACTTGAAAGGCCACAACACGGGAATCAGGTAACTTGCCGTTATCCAGAGGGCGATGGCGAGCGGGAGGCCAATTCTGCTGAAGTCCGCAAATCTGTATCCCCCGGCCCCGTAGACATAGGTGTTGGTCTGGTAGCCGATGGGAGTGACAAAGCTCGCGGACGAGGCAAACATGACCGCAACGACGAAGGGGCGGGGGTCGACTCCGAGCTCGTTCGCGATCCCGATTGCGATTGGGGTGAGGAGAGCTGCAACGGCGTTATTGCTGATGAGCTCGGTAAGAATTGCGGAGAGCAAATAGAGCGCAGCGAGCACCGCGAAAGGCCCATACCCCCGGAACCAGTCTGCGGCATGCTCGGCCATGATTCTCGCCAAGCCGGTTTGCTCAAGTCCGATTCCGAGGCCGAGCATTCCGAAAATCATAAATATCACCTTCCATTCCACTGCCTGGTAGGCTTCGTCGGGGTCGATGCATTTGGTGATCAGGGTGATCAGGGCAGCGGTGAGCGCAAAAATAGGAATGTAGGCAGGAAGAATGGCGCCGCCGATCATGAAAAGGAGCAGGGCCCCGATCGCGATGGGCGCTTTCGCGCGGCGTATGGGGCGCTCCTTCGGTTTGCTCAGGTTGACGAAATCCTTTTCGTTAAAGAGTTCTGTCATGCGATCGACTGGCCCTTCAACAAGAAGGGTGTCGCCGAAAGCGAGTTTCACGTCCTCAAAACGATTCCGCAGATTCACTCCGCGCCGGTGCACCGCGAGGATGACGACCCCGAATCGCTGCCGGAAATTGAGTTCTTTCAGGCTGTAGCCGACGAGCCGGGATGTTGGGCCAACAATCCCTTCCATAAGAACGGCGGACTCGGTGCGAACATGGTCGAGTCCGAGTTCTCCATCAGGCATGAGGTCGACGCCGGTGGTTTCATTCAGCTCGACCACCCCGGAGGCGCGTGTTTTCAGAATGAGCTGATCCTTTGCTTCAAGCACCAGTTCATTGAGAGGAACCGGCAGGGGGCGCCCTTCGCGATTGACTTCGATCACGCGAAGGTTTCGCTGTTTTGCCAGAGGCGTTTCCGGAAAGGCTTTCCCGATCAGAGGGGAGTCGGCATTAACGTAGACCTGGGTGAGAAATTCCTGCGAGGCTTCGCCGTCAAAAAGGGTTGAGAGCGTGACCCGGTCCGGGATGAGTTTCCATCCGCCGAACAAAATATAGACAATTACAGCAACCACGAAAAGAATGCCGAGCTTGCTGACTTCGAACATGCTGAAAGGCTCCATGCCTGCGTCCGCTGCGATACCCGAGGCAATCAGGTTGGTCGACGTTCCAATGATTGTACAGGTTCCGCCGACAATCGCAGCGTAGCTTAGCGGGATAAGAAAGCGCGAGGCCGTGAGATCAAATTTGCGACAGTGGGCCAGCACGATTGGTAGAAAAACGACCACGACAGGTGTGTTGTTCACAAAAGCGGAAAGCGAAGCAACCAGGATCAGGAGCACCAGCATCACCCGGAGCGGGTTTGATCCGGCAAGGGTTTCAAATCGACTGGCGAGCAATTCGATGAGTCCGGTTCGTTCCAGAACAGCACTCATAATGAACATGGCGGCAACGGTAATCGGAGCTGAGCTGCCGAAGACCCCGAGAGCTTCTCCCGGCGAAAGAACACCGATCAGCACGAGGGAAAGAAAAGCCCCCATTGCTGCGAGATCCGGGGAAATCCATTCCCGGACAAGTACGACGAATACCGCAATCACGATGATTACGGTGACGACTTGTTGCCAAACCTGGATTTCCATTTTGAAAAAATTGAGCGTTGCCTTTCGCCTCTTCGCAAGGCAGCATTCGACCCTTCCTATATCCTAACCCCGGAATCAATGGAAACTCTACTTATCGCTGTCGGAGCCCTCGTTCTCTACCTGATTGCCTATAATACATACGGCAAATGGTTAGCGCGGAAAATTTTCAAACTCGACCCGGATGCGCTCGTTCCAAGTGTCGCGCTGAATGACGACAAGGACTACGTGCCAACGAAAAAGTCGATCATCTTTGGTCATCACTTTACCTCCATTGCCGGCACCGGTCCGATCGTTGGACCAGCTGTCGCGGTGATCTGGGGCTGGGTTCCCGCGCTTCTCTGGGTGCTCTTTGGATCCATTTTGATCGGAGCAGTGCACGATTTCGGATCGCTCGTGGTTTCGATGAGAAACCGCGGGCAGACGGTGGGCGATATCGCGGGTCGCGTTTTGACAAGGCGGACGAGGCTGCTCTTTCTCTTTATTTTGTTCATGGCTCTGACGATTGTGCTGGCCATTTTCGGGTTGGTGATAGCCGCGGTTTTCAAGCAATACCCCGCTTCGATTTTCCCCTGCCTCGTGCAGATTCCGCTGGCTGTTTTCATCGGGGTGTATCTGCACCGCCGGGGAATGAATATCCTCCTTCCATCCCTGGTCGCCCTGGGGGTGATGTATCTGACGGTTTACTTCGGTGACGTCGGATTTCTCGGAAAATTCAACGCAGCTCTCGCCGCCTGGCCGATCATGACCTGGGTGGTTGTGCTCCTGCTCTACAGCTATGTGGCATCGGTTCTTCCGGTCTGGACACTTCTGCAACCTCGTGACTACATCAACAGTCTCCAGCTATTGAGTGCACTGGCACTCGTCGTGATCGGATTGATCGTGGCAGGGCTGATCGGTGGAGCCCCGGTGGAAAGCGGTGGCGAACGTCAGTCCCTCGAAATCGTGGCTCCCGCGTTCCGCGCAGCGCCGGAGGGAGCGCCCATGATCTTTCCGTTTCTTTTTATCACCATTGCCTGCGGAGCGATTTCGGGATTCCACTGCCTGGTGTCCAGCGGTACTTCCTCCAAGCAAATCAAATGTGAAACCGACGCGCAGTTTGTCGGCTACGGCTCGATGCTCACGGAGGGTTTTCTGGCCGTGTTAGTCATCCTTGCCTGCGTCGCAGGACTCGGCCTCGGTGTGGCCGGGGTAGATGGAAACCTGGCGCTCGGCTCAGCTGCCTACGAGGCCCGCTACGAAACGTGGGGCGGCGCTAACAGTCTCGGCGCGAAGGTGGGGGCGTTCGTGGAGGGTTCCGCGAACTTTCTCAAAGCGCTCGGTGTAGCACCGGGGTTCGCAGTGGCATTGATGGGGGTTTTCGTCGCCAGTTTTGCGGCAACCACACTGGATACCGCCTGCCGCTTGCAGCGATACGTGGTTCAGGAGTTGGCTTCCACCTTTGCCCCGAAGATTTCGCAAACGGCACTTGCTTCAGAAGCCTACGATTTTGACGACAACCGCAAAGGGGCGGACCGGAAAACAGGAGAGGCTGCGGATCATAAACCTCACGCACTGAATCCCTTTACCTGGCTGACGAACAAACACGGTGCCACCATATTTGCCGTCGTGATCGCCACCTTCATCGCCTCCCTTCCAGGTGGGGCGGGAAAACCCGCAGGAACGGGAGGGCTTCTTCTCTGGCCGCTCTTCGGGGCGACCAATCAACTGCTCGCCGGTCTTGCATTTCTCGTCATCACATTCTGGATGTGGCGAAGAAACCTGCCGGTGTGGTTTGTCGCAATACCGATGCTGTTTATGCTAGTCCTGCCCGGGATAGCGATGTCCCTGAATGTCTTTGTGGGAGAAAACTCCTTCCTCGCCAAGGGCAACTGGCTTCTCGTCGGGATCGGCAGCGCAACGCTCGTCCTTCAGATCTGGATGATCGCAGAAGCTCTCATCGCCTGGCCTAAAGCCAAAGGGATCCTGGAAGAGCAGCTGGAACCGCTTCCGACAGAGAAATTCGCCAACGAGGGCGGAAGGTCCTGCTGATAGAAGGTAGCGGGAAAGTAGAGCCTCCGGGATGGGGGCTCAGCTTTCGAGTTCAGGAAGAACCTTCGCGACCCGCTCTTTCATCTGCTTTCCGGGCTTGAATTTGACGACGGCGCGGGCGGGAATTGGCACTGCAACTCCGGGATCATTCGGGTTTCGACCGACCTTGGGCTTGGTCTTGGTAACCTGAAAGGCTCCGAAATTCCGAAGCACGACATCATTGTTTGAAGCCAAATTTCCGGTGACTTCCTCGATGAAAGCCTGGAGAACGTTAAAAACCTCCTGTTGTGTCAATCCTGTTTCATTGCTGATTTGGATGACGAGATCCCTTTTCGTAATTGTTGCCATATTTTAGTCCAGCCTGTGGAGTGTGGGAATCTTGATGGTTATGCTAGAGAAGCAACCGATTCTTTGAAACTTTCTTAGACACAGCTCTCGCGTGCCTGTTCAATGAAAGCGCATTTTTTATCATCCCTTTCTTACCGTGTGTCGTAGCAGATCCCGTACCACGGACACTTATTTCCCTCTGTCATGCCAACCGGAAAGAATTTCGAAAGGTTGTTGCTTGAGGGGGCGTTTCCCGATGCGCCCGCAATTGACTCGTTTCAGTCAAAATTGATCTCGTGGTTTGAAGAGAATCAGGCCCGCTATCCCTGGCGGGAGACTCGCGATCCATACGCCATTCTCGTTTCTGAATTGATGCTTCAGCAAACACGCATCGCAACTGTTCTGGAGCGAGGATACTACATTCGCTGGATGAAGCGTTTTCCTGACTGGAAAAGCCTCGCCCGAGCAGATGAGGAGGAGATTCTCAAAGCCTGGGAGGGACTCGGGTATTACAATCGCGCGCGCAATCTCCAAAAAGCAGCTCAGGTAATTTGCGATCAATACGATGGTTTCATGCCGAGCGATCACGGAGAGATAATGGCCCTTCCCGGTGTGGGGCCCTACACGGCGGGAGCGGTTTGCTCATTCGCCTTCGGGAAAAGAGCGGCAATTGTTGACGGAAATGTCATTCGGGTCCTCGCCCGCATTTTCTCTTTCGAAGATCCGGTTGATACTCCGTCTGCGAAAAAGGCATTTTGGAGATGGGCTGAGGATCTGACCCCGGATCAAAACTTTGCCGCCTACAATTCCGGAATCATGGAGCTGGGGCAGAAGGTGTGCCTCAAGGGCGCTCCGCGCTGCGGCGACTGTCCGGTTTCCGGTCACTGCCGCACGGCCCACTCTCAACTCGCCGCCGAACTGCCCCGAAAATCAAAAAAGGCGACCGTTACGCACACAAGTGAGCGCGTAGCTCTCGCGATCGTTTCCGGGAAAATTCTGCTGGAGAAGGAAGAGGGAGGGCGCAGGAAAGGGATGTGGAAACTGCCGGAGCTACCGGAGGAACTCGCAGCGGACAGCGAAGAGTGGATTCGATGCTCCTACGCGATCACCCGGTACAAAGTCGAGTTAATGGTTTTCCTGCCGGCCCCCGCCAGTCGGGAATGCCTCGCAAGAAAAACGAACACCTCCTGGTTCTTCTTCAATGATAACATGGAGGACCTCCCGCCGTTGGGATCTCCCTACCGGAAAGTCATCACCCGATGGCTGGATGAATCATTAGAAAATCTGATATGATCCAGATCGGTCGAAAATCCTGCGTTTTGGCCCGGCGAAAATAGCCGAGATACTACTTGTTTTCGGGGAAAAATTTTTTAAGAGTGAGTGTTTGAGAAGAATTTAGAGTTGTTTTTGCGATTCCAGCTCGCTACGATGCGAACTGCTGGTTGCGATTGCGGCACTTTTCAGCAAACACAAACGCAAATAACCAAACTACCGAAGCCATGTGGAAGGTACTCCTAGTCATTTCTGCCGTCGTTCTTGGCGGCTCCCTGTATCTGGCGAATGAAAACAGGAAAGGGAAGATTGCCGATCTTGCCGAAGTTTCGACCCAGAAGGACACTCTTGAAGCGAGATCGAAATCTCTGGAGGAAACAAACACTCAGATCGCAGAGCTGGAACAGCAGATTCAGATGCTGAATGATCAGACAGAGACGCTGGAAACCGAGAAGGTGACGCTCACTGCCAAGGTGCAGGAAGCAAAAGCAAACCAGACCGCCCAGGAAGCAAAGCTCGTCACATCGAAAGAGAAACTTGCTGAGGCCAAAGACTTGATTGGCAATCTTCAGGAAATCGAAACGATTCAGAAGGAGATGGCTCAGATTCGCACCGAGATTGAATCTGCGGAGATCGAGCTGACCCAACTTGAGGGAGCCGTCGCTGCTGCCAAAGTCGATCAGGACCGGTTCAAGAAAGTTGCCGCCGAGCTGGTTGCGTTGCGGAAAGATCAAGAGGCTGGAATTATTCGGGGGCAATTTCAAAGCACTGTCAAAAAAGCCTACAATCAGTGGGGCTTTGTGATTGTGAACGCCGGTTATGACCAGGGGGTCGTAAGCAGAGCGCAGCTTGATGTCTACCGTCGCGGTCAACCTATTTGCAAGCTGCTCGTAACAGGTGTGGAACCTGGAGAATCGGCCGCTGATATCATCCCGGGCTCGCTCGCTCCGGGTCAGACGGTCCAGACAGGTGACACGGTTGTGAACTCTCAGCGCGTTTCCACTCCTGCGGTTGTGCCTGCTGCGGACGGCGATGGGGCTGCCGCAGCCCCTGCTCCGGCAGCTGATGGTGCCGCTCCCGCACAGCCCGCTGCTGAAGGTGGGGCAGGAATGGGAGGGGCTGCCGATCCGTTTGGTGGTGCCGCACCTGCAGAAAATGCTGACCCCGGAGCTGCTCCTGATCCGTTCGGTGGTGGTGGAGCCGGGATGAATGGTGGAGGGGATGCTGGAGCTGCGCCGGATCCATTTGGTAGCGGTGCGCCGGCCGAAACTCCCGATCCCGGAGCAGCACCTGACCCGTTTCAATAGGACGGGACGAATTCAATTTTTGTGAAACTCGAAACACACTGACACATGAAGAAGTTTGTAATGATTCTTGCCGGGCTCGCTATGATTGGCGCAGTAGCCGTCGGCCTCATCAACAAAGGGGATCGCGAAGCGGTCCGGGCGGAGTTGGATGACCTTGCCGTAAAAGTGAAGGACGTCACCGAGCAACTCGGCGCCGCCGAAGACAAGCGTGAAGATACCCTGGAAAAAGAAACTCAGGCAAAGGATGGTCGCAATCAGGCTGCCGCCGGAGTGGAAGGGGTGAAGCAGGAACTCAAAATCGTCGAGCGTGCGCTTGAGGATGTCGAGGCCGACCTGAAGAAAGTGGAGATTGAGCAAAAGGAGATTGACCTTGCCGTTCAGCGCCGGTTCCCGAGTGGTGAAATCAAGTCAGCCGACGATCTGCGCATGACGCTGATGATGTATAAGGACACCCTGACAGAGCGCCAGAATAAGAAAGCGGAGCTGGTTGCGCAAATGGAGGCAGCCAACCAGGCGAAGCAGGTGGAAGTCGCCAAGGTTCGGGAAGAGGAGAAATACCAAAACCAGCGCGCCCAGAAGCTGGCCGTCGGTGGACTGGTAGCCACTGTCATCGCTGTCAATAACGAGTGGGGATTCGTCATGGTAAATGCCGGTCAGGCACACGGTGTTCGTCCTGATGCCTCACTGCTGGTAAAACGGGGCAACTCCCGTATCGGTCGTCTGCGAATCGTCAATCTCGAAGCTACCGCGACGATCACTGACGTAGTCGACGATTCCATCGTTCCCGGCATCAATGTTCAGCCCGGCGACAAGGTGATTTTTGAAACGAGCAACTAAGCGCGCTTCTTCCAATACAAACGCTCTTCCCGATTCTGCGATGAAGCTACTTTCCCGAACTTTTCTCGTAGTCGCTGCCTTCGCAGCGCTCTTTCTGGGAGCCTGTGAGACAACAGGTGAGCCCGAGCCGGAACGCGAAAAGCTTTCCAGCATGCCGCACAATATGCCCCAATCCTGGGAGGGCCAGGCTGGTTTTCCCGGAGGCGGGATGGGTGGAGGTTACTAATCTGAGCGGCTGACCAAACTTTTCCGACGACCGGTTCCATCTTGGAACTGCGAAGCGATCAACCAACACCACAGCAACTACTATGTCCGACGATAACGCGAGCCTCCCGCAGATGGGATTTGCCAGTGAATTTGACGCTGAAGAAAGAGCACAACTGGGAAATTTCGGAGAGTTCATCTCTCTCGATGATGGCGACGTATTGATCCAGGAGGGCGACAATCAGGATTCCCTTTTTCTCGTGGTGATGGGTAACTTCCATGTGCAGACCGAGGTTACCGGACGCGCGGTTCTTCTCGGCACCATGAAGGGTGGGGATACGATCGGGGAAGTGAATATTTTTGACCCCGGAAACGCCAGCGCCAGCGTAGTCAGCAAATCAATCTCACAAGTTTGGAGAATTGACAGAGCCCGGCTGGAACAATATCTGGAGGCTCACCCCCGAACTGCGGCTCGACTGCTTGTCAATGTGTCGACACAGCTGAGCAAGCGTTTGCGGAAGACAAACGAGAAAGTGGCGATGGCTCGCGAAGCGATGCTTGATTCGTTTTAAGGGGGCGGCCCCTGATCCTCACGGTCTTAAGCGGCGGCGGCCCCTTGATTTATTTGTGGCGCAGGCGTATATGTGCGGACCTCCTTTATGCTGGAAACTTTCACAAGTCCTCTTCCACCGGTAACCGGGTTCGGGTCCGCTCTGGCATTACTATTCGCTCTTATTATCGGCCATGCATTCGCCGACTTCCCATTGCAGGGGGACTTTCTCTCCCGGGGGAAGAATCGCCATACGGAACCCCCGAAGCTAGCGGACGGCAAATCGTCGCCGGGAGATCTCTGGGTGTATCTGATGACGGCTCACTGTCTTATCCACGCCGGATTTGTGTGGGTTCTAACCGGTTCGATATTCTTCGGCGTCGCTGAACTGATCCTTCACTGGACGATTGATGCGCTGAAATGCGAAGGAAAAACGAGTTTCGCGGTGGATCAGTGGCTCCATGTTTTGTGTAAAGTGGTGTTTGTGGGGCTGCTCTGGGCCACTTCGGCAACTTGAGCCGGCAACCGGGAGAATCGACGTTGGCTGCACCGGCATCCACGAATACCGACCTTGAAAACCGCGCCGGGTGACGGATGGTTGGGCGATGAACGAACGCAGACTCCGGCTCGCAATTGTCCTTTCATTTTTTCTGATCGGCAGCGCACCTCTTATTTCACAGGATTCGGCCGAAGAGGATACCGGATTCAAAGAGATCGAGCTTTTTACCGAAGTTCTCGAGACGATTCGGCAAGGGTATGTGGACCCTGAAAAAGTTTCCTACGAAAAGCTCATCAACAGCGCGTTGGAGGGAATGCTCGCTGACCTCGATCCACACTGTCAATTTATGCAGCCCAAGGTGCTGGAGCAGCTCAAGCGCCACACAGACAGCACCTATGAGGGAATTGGCGTAACGATTTCCACAAAGAATGACGCTCTTACCATTGTAACCGTTCGTGAGGATGGCCCCGCTGGGCGTGCCGGAATTCTTCCGGGTGACCATATCCTGAAAATCAACAACCAGCTCACAGAGGACATCGGAATCACGCAGGCAGTCAACATGCTGCGGGGCAAGCCGGGTGAATCTTTGAAGCTTACGGTTCGCAGACCGGCGACACAGAAGCTTCATGAATTCGAGTTGAAGCGGGAAGTAATCAAACAGTCTTCCGTGAAGGATATTAAAATTCTGAACACCGATCTCACGAAGCCCTATCGAATGGGATACGCGAGAATTCTCCAGTTCAGCGCGCCGACAGCCGAAGAGCTCGCCGACGGTCTCGATGAACTGGAGCAGGAAGGTATGGATGCTTTTATACTCGACCTGCGAAACAACCCAGGGGGACTTCTCAATACCGCTATCGATATCTGCGGGGAATTTGTCGATGCCGGGACAGTGGTTCTTACGACTGAGGGCAAGCCCGGCTCCGGCGAAATCAAAGTCTATCGGACCACAGTGGAAAGCAAACGCCGGAAACGGGACTACCCTCTCGCCATTCTTGTGAACCACTCATCAGCCAGTGCGTCGGAAGTTGTTTCCGGCGCATTGCAGGATCTTAAGCGTTGTATTGTGGTTGGGGAAACGACCTTCGGTAAAGGTTCCGTTCAGTCCATTATTCCGATCGGAGAGGGTAAAGCGATCCGAATGACAACCGCGAAATACTACACTCCGAGCCATCGCACAATTCACGAGAACGGCGTCACTCCCAATATTGTCGCTACTCTGACGCCGGGCGAGGAGGAGGCCTTGTCACGCTGGTTTCGGAGGGATACTCTCTCAGAGGCGGAGAAGAAAAAGGTGGAGAGATTTCGGGACCCACAGCTCATTCGTGCGGTTGACGCGATGAAGGGAGCTCTTGTCTACAGCGGCACTTCTGCCACACCAAAAGAGAATCAACTTGAAACCAGTGAATCGGGTGAAATAAAGCGTGCCGAGGAAACGGAAGAGCCTGGTGGTGAGGACGAACCGAGTTCCGACAACCCGGGAGAACGCGGGGAGGGTCCTGCTTCGGAGAGCGAATAGTGACTTCGCTCAGAAATACGGGGGGCGGAAAAATGAAAAGTGACGTAACGCTCGCTATTGAAACTTCATGCGACGAAACCGCTGTCGCTATAATCGGAGAGGACGGGGGGATTCTTTGCAGTGAAGTTTCTTCCCAGATTGAACTCCATTCCCGCTACGGCGGCGTCGTTCCTGAGTTAGCCTCGCGAAATCATAGTGCGGATCTTCGTCCGTTAATTGAACATGCGATTAAGCGGGCCGGGATTCTCTGGGCGGATGTCGCGGTAGTTGCTGCTACTTCCGGTCCCGGTCTCGCCAGTTCTCTTCTCATTGGCGGAACCACAGCAAAGGCAATTGCGGTGTCGCTCGGGGTTCCGTTTTACTCCATCAATCACATGGAGGGGCATTTGCTTTCTCCTTTTCTCGGGCGGAAAGATCCTGTTCCCGGTCATATTGCTCTCATTGTTAGCGGTGGGCACACTCTGGTAGTGTTGGTAAATGGGGTTGCGGACTATGAGGTTCTGGGATCGACAAAAGATGATGCCGCCGGTGAAGCTTTTGACAAGGTGGGAAAAATGTTAGGGCTCCCCTATCCCGGAGGACCTGAAATTTCGAAGCTTGCGACGGAAGGAGACCCGCATGCCTTCGAGTTTCCCCGAAGCATGATCGACAGTGGCGACTTTTCTTTCAGCTTCAGCGGATTGAAGACGTCTGCTATGTATTTATTGCGGAAACTCGGGGGCGCCCCCTGCGATACCGTAGTGGCAAATATTTGCGCATCGTTTCAGGAGGCTGTGGTTGATGTTCTAGTTGCCAAGGCTATTGCTGCGGCAAAAAGATACCAGAGCGATGTCCTTTCTGTTAGCGGAGGTGTCAGCTGTAATCCCAGACTGCGCGAGCGGATTGTCGAGGATGCCGGGAAGGAGGGGGTTCTCGTGAAATTGGTTGATCCTATATATTCAACTGACAATGCAGCGATGATCGCATTTGCTGCATGGGCACGGCGGCGGGCCGGGATTCGAGAGTCGAAGCTTTCTTCGGACATTGATCCCAATATGAGTCTCTCCCCCTAGAGGATTTTGATATCCGGTTTGGAATCTGGATGAAGTTTTTGGCGCCGGTGAAGGGAAAGAAAAAGGCTCTGTGCCGTAGGACACAGAGCCTTTTCGAATGCTAAACTATAAGAAGGAGTCGAAGAACGTGATCAGTTTTCGGAAGTGGCTTTCTCAACCTTTTTAGCGGCCTCGTTGACCTTCTGCTTTACAGCCTTTCCGGCATCTTTTGCGGTATCAGCAACTGCTTCTCCAGCTTTGGCAGCACCCTCTTTGGTTGCTTCCGCAGCTTTCTTAGTGGAGTCAGCGACTGCATCGCCAGCCTTAGCTGCTCCTTCTTTGGTCGCTTCAACTGCATCGGCAGTTTTCTCCTTGGTAGCTTCTGCAGCGTCTGCAGTCTTCTCCGCAACGGCTTCGCCGGCTTCCTTTACTGCCTCACTGGCTTCTTTCATATCTTCTTTTGCGCCTTCAACCGCGTTATCGCAGCTTACAAGTGCGAAAGCGCTGGCTGCGAAAGCGACAGCCATCATTTTTACGAACAGTTTCGTGATTTTCATAGTTGGTTCAGAGTTGGGTTAGTCTGCATATGGATTTATCCAGACTGAGTCCACTTACATCAATACGAGTCCGAATTCAAGGAGGCGCGGGGCTTTGTGGCGGTTTTTCGGAAAAAGTCGGCTTCGAATTTCCGTTATCCCATTGGACCCACCTGTGCTAGCTTCGGCTCCCAAAAACGAAAAACATTAGAAGCATGAGTCAAAGCCTGTTCGAAAAAGTCTGGAATGCCCACGCCGTGAAGACCCTGTCCAATGGACAAACGCAACTTCTCATCGGGACGCACCTCATTCACGAGGTGACAAGCCCGCAGGCTTTCGGCATGCTTCGCGATCTCGGACTCACGGTGAAATATCCAAACCGCACCTTTGCTACGGTCGATCACATCGTTCCGACAAAAAATCAGGTCGAGCCTTTCGAGGACAATCTTGCTCAGGACATGATCACTGCGCTTCGCGAAAACTGTGAAGAGTTCGGAGTGAAGTTCTTCGACATCGGCAGCGGCGGTCAGGGCATTGTCCATGTCGTCGGGCCGGAGCAGGGGATCACCCAGCCGGGTACAACAATCGCCTGTGGCGATTCCCATACGGCAACTCACGGGGCGTTCGGCGCGATCGCTTTCGGGATCGGAACGACCCAGATTCGCGATGTGCTCGCCACGCAGACGATGGCGCTTGGGAAGTTGAAGGTCCGCCGCATCAATGTGGATGGCGAACTTCCTCCCGGCGTCTACGCGAAAGACGTTGTTCTTCACATCATCAAGCTGCTCGGTGCCAAAGGCGGTATCGGCTACGCTTACGAATATGGGGGCAGCCTTTTCGACAATTTCTCGATGGAGGAGCGCATGACCGTCTGCAACATGTCCATCGAGGGGGGGGCACGCTGCGGCTATGTAAATCCCGACGAGAAGACTTTCGAGTATCTTAAGGGGCGTCCCTATTCCCCGCAGGGCGAAGAGTGGGACAAGGCGGTTGAGGGTTGGAAAGCTCTCGCGTCTGACGAAGGTTGCCACTACGACGATATCGTAAACATTCGCGCCGAAGACATTGCACCGTCCGTTACGTGGGGCATTTCGCCAGACCACGGAATTTTCGTGAACGAGAACATCCCCTCCGCTGACGATGTATCGGGAGAGGAAGAGAAAAAGAGCATCGAAGAAGCGTTGGAGTATATGCAGTTCGAAGGTGGCTCTCCCATTGCCGGGAAAAAGGTCGATGTTTGTTTCATCGGGTCCTGCACGAACGGTCGTCTCTCCGATTATCGCGAAGCGGCAAAATACCTGAAGGGCCACAAGGTCGCGGAAGGCGTTCAGGCCATCGCCGTTCCGGGATCGGAAATTGTCGATCACCTCTGCCGCCAGGAAGGGTTGCACCAGATTTTTGAAGACGCCGGATTCGAGTGGCGCGGTGCCGGTTGCTCCATGTGTCTCGCGATGAATCCTGACAAGCTCATCGGTGATCAACTTTGCGCGAGCTCCAGCAACCGGAACTTCAAAGGTCGACAGGGCAGCCCGGTCGGACGCACGATCTTGATGTCACCCGTGATGGTGGCAGCAGCGGCCGTGACCGGTGTCGTGAGTGATGCCCGCGAGGTGTTCCAGGTGGGTGAGGTGGCTGCGGCCTGATTCCCAAAAAAGAACCCGCCGCATCCGGAAAACCGAAGCGGCGGGCTCAGCACGCCAGTGTTGGAATGATCCAACGAAGTTGGCGATGCCAGGGAGGGAATCAGAAAAAAGTCTGATCGCAGGATATTACGCGACAGACTGGAGTTCGGACTCGGTCTGCGCGATCATCTTGCGATCACTGGGAAGAGGCATGTCTCCGTCCCGGAGCGTGATGAGTTCGGAAACGATGCGTTTTGCCATGTCTCCGTGCCCCGAAGGGAGACGGAAGACGAGCTTGCTCGTTCCGGCGAGGTCGTAGAGCACGATGTCGTCGCTGAAGAGGCGCTTCTCATGAGTGATCTCCATTCCATCCAGTGCGATGAGTGCGTGGTAGTGACGCCACATCCGGCGCCCCACGAAGTGGAGCTTACCGGGCATGTGGCTGTCGGCAACGAGGCGGCCAAAAGTGTGCGGGATAAATCCGGGATAGCTTTTTGCTTTTCCGAGGAGGACTTTTACGGACCAGGTCGGGTCGGTCTCGCAGCCGTAAAGCACGGAGTTCAGCGCTTTGTGTTCACCGGATGTCAGGCCGGCGTGTAGCAAGTGCTCTTCTTTTGGAGGCGAGAAAAGAGCGAAAGTCTTGTTGGCAACCAGCCAGACAAAAGCCTTCATCCGGCGATAGAATTTCGGCGTCAGCCAGGTGGCGATCGCGAGAAAGCCAAGGCAGAGAACCGCTCCGAGAATGGGATTGGTAGCGAGAATCGCAAGGCCACCTAATACAGCGACATCCTCAGCAACACTCGCGGACACATTGGAGAATGGCTCCGGGGAAGCGTTGATGGCGAGGCGGGTTCCGGATTTGAAACCGTGGGCGACGAGGGTCGTTCCACCGGCCAGCATTCCGATAATGACATCAAAGGCGGGGTCGGTCGGCCCGAGTGTGTGAATCGCGAGCAATCCACCGCCGACCGGTCGGATCAGGGTGTGGACACTGTCCCAGAGGGAGTCGACCCAGGGAACTTTATCGGAGAAAAATTCGAGGCAGAAAAAGACACCGGCAGCGGTGATCACGGCAGGATCTCCCAGCGCGAGGAGATCGGGGTAGGTCGAAGAAACATCGACCCAGCCCTGGTTGATAGCGAGGCCGGTGACGAGCACAACGAGATAGAGATTGAGCCCCGCAAGGGTGGCGAACCCGAGTGCGACGGCGAGTGTTTCCAGTATTTCCATGACAATAAGAGGGGTGGAGGATTCAGAGATATTTCCGCAGCATTGGACGATATTGCGACGGATTCACCTATTACAAACGGGCCGCAGGATTGTAATCGCAGGGGAAATCCCCGCAAAAATCGCGGTTTTCATCACAGTATCTGCATGGGAGAATGGCGGAATCATGCGAGAGGTAGTTTCCGGAAATGATTATAAGATGTATTTGTAATGCAGAATAAAAGCCCCGTATCCTTTTGTCTTACTGCTCTCACGGTGATCCTTTCCTGGACTGCTGCGACAGGTATCGAACCGCTCTACGAGCGCGCTCCGATCAACTACCACACGACAGAGGCAAACACGGCGCTGACCCGGCTTTTTGAAAAGGCAGAGAAGGGGGGCGCACTTGCTTCGGGGACGGATCGTGAAATTTTGCAGGCCCTTCTCGAAGCACTCGAGATTCCGATGGAATCTCAGGTGCTGGTTTACTCCAAGACGAGCGCGCAGAACAGCCGCATTTCACCGCGCACTCCCCGTGCCATCTATTTCTCCGACAACGCTTACGTCGGTTGGGTGCAGGGAGGGGAAATTGAGGTCGTCAGCTTCGATGAAAAGCTGGGCATGATCTTTCATCTCGTGAAACTGACTTCCCGCGAAAAGAATCACCCGCCGGAACTTGTTCGTGAACGATCCTGCCTGAACTGTCATGCCGGATCTTCAAACCGGAATCTTCCCGGGCTGATGGTCCGTTCCGTTTTTGCTCAGGAATCGGGCCAGCCGCTGTTTCAGGCAGGCACGTTTCATACCCGGCATGACAGTCCCATCGAAGAGCGCTGGGGGGGATGGTATGTCAGCGGGGAAGTGGAGGAGCGGGAGCACATGGGCAATTGCTTTGCGTCCGCCGAACGTCGCAGCACGGAGGTAACTCTCCACAAACTGTCGGAAAGTCCGGTTTCATCGCTCGATGATTTTTTTGATCCCGGGCCCTATTTAAACGGGGGAAAAAGTGATGTCGTTGCTCTGATGATGCTGGAACACCAGGTCGGTGTGCACAATATGCTGATCGAAGCGAACCTGACGACTCGTGCAACGCTGCATCGGCACCGCGAAATGCAGAAAGCCTTTGGCGAATCTCCGGACGCACCTCTCTCCGAGACGAATCAACGAATTCTCGACCATCTAGCCGTGGATGTGCTGGAGAAAATGCTGTGGGTCGACGAGATCTCCCTTCCCGGTGGGGTGGAGGGGGCTGCAGAGTATCTAAACGCCTTCGCTGAGAAACAGAAAAAGTCGGAAGCAGGTCGCTCTTTGCGGGATTTCCGTCTCTATGAGCGAATGATGAAATACCGTTGCAGCCATTTGATCTATTCCGACGCCTTCGCCCATTTACCGGAGCGGATCCGCACCATCATTCTCGAAAAATTGCACGGAATCCTGACAAATCCCGATGCCTTTCCCGAATTTGCTCACCTCAGTTCTTCCGAACGGGGACATATTCTGCAGATCCTGAAGGAAACTCTTCCCGGCTTGCCGGAGGTGTGGGCCTCCGGGGAAAACTAGGTAACCCGCCGCTTGACCAAGCTGCCGGCACTGGGCATGGGTTCCTATGCGAAAGATTTTTGCACTCGCCCTGTTTTATTCTGCCTTCTCCCTGAGTCCGGCTGCGGACCAGCCCAATATTATTTTTGTGGTCGCGGATGACCTCGGTTATGGCGAGCTCAGTTGTCAGGATCCTGACACCGATATACCGACGCCGCATATTGATTCCATTGCCACGAACGGGGTGCGTTTCACTTCCGGCTATGTGACCGCACCCTTTTGCGCGGCATCGAGGGCGGGGTTTATCACCGGTCGATACCAGACTCGTTTTGGTTTCGAGTTCAATCCCATCGGGCCTCGCAATGAAGATCCCGACGCGGGGCTTCCGGTATCCGAGAATACATTGGCCGACGAACTTCGCGATCGAGCCGGATACAGCACCGCGATCGTTGGGAAGTGGCACCTCGGCGGGACCGCGCATTTCAATCCCATCCGTCGGGGCTTTGATGATTTCTACGGTTTCCTTCACGAAGGGCACTACTTCCGTCCGTATCCGTACGACGGAATGACGACCTGGCTTCGGAGGAAATCCCTTCCCGGTGGAATCTCGGGGCGTTGGACTTCGGGAGACGGGCGGCTCATTTTTTCCACCCACATGGGGCACAACGAGCCGGACTACGATGCCGACAATCCGATCTACCGGAACGGGCAGCCGGTGGAAGAGAAAGAAAATCTTACCGACGCCATGACGCGGGAAGCCGTCGCGTTCATCGAACGCTGCGGCGACGAACGGCCTTTCTTTCTCTACCTCCCCTACAACGCGGTTCACAGCCCGCTGCAGGGCGATGACAAATACATGAAGAAATTTTCGCACATCGACGACATGCAGCGTCGTATCTTTGCCGCGATGCTTGCCCAGCTCGATGACGGGGTCGGCAGAGTTCTTCAGGCCGTGGAGAAAGAAGGAATTCTCGAGAACACCTGGATCGTCTTTTTCAGCGACAACGGAGGTCCGACTCGCGAGCTGACAAGCAGCAACCTCCCGCTGCGCGGAGGAAAAGGAAACCTCTTTGAGGGTGGGATCCGTGTTCCCTTCCTGATGCAGTTTCCGGGCACTCTCGAAGCGGGAACCGTTTACGAAGAGGCCGTTTCCAGCCTGGATCTTTTCCCGACCAGTCTCGCTCTTGCCGGATTGGAGGAGGAGCAGGAGTATGACGGCGTCGACCTCATGCCGCATCTTCTCGGAGACGCCGGGGGAGTTCCTCATGAAGAGCTTTTCTGGCGCGTCGGTGACCGTGCCGCCCTGCGAAAAGGCGACTGGAAAATCGTGAGAGAACGTCCCGAACTTCCGTGGAAATTGTATTCACTGAATTCGGACATCGCGGAAACGCACGACCTGCTCCAGGGCGGCCTT
>JAKSBG010000287.1 GCA_022361255.1 Verrucomicrobiales bacterium | reverse complement strand
GGGGAAGTCAAACAGGGTTCAGTGGATGAAGTAACAGGGTTGGATCCGTCTTCATACCCTGTTCGGAACCCGCGAATCGCATCAAAAACGATCCGCTTTTTGCAGGGATTTCTCCCTGAATCGTTTTCTTCACGACCGGGAGACCATTTTCCTGCACTGGGAGTATCTGCAAATCCGATGTCGACGAGTCACTCCCGGTCCGTCGTATCCGAGACCTCCGGCAGGCTCCGGGGCGGTCTTGCGAGGATCGGGCTGCAGCTCGGGGACCCGGTTTTTATCCGGGTGTTCAAGGAGGAAAACGAGCTGGAGCTCTGGATGAAACCCGCAGGCAAGCCGGATTACACGCTCTTCAAGGTGTATCGGCTGCGGGACTGGGCCGGCTCGCCGGGGCCGAAACTTCGGGAGGGTGACGGCCAGGCTCCGGAAGGCTTTTACTATGTGTCGTCGTCGAGATTGATTCCGGATACAAAGCACCATCTCGCGATGGATCTCGGTTTTCCCAATGACTACGATGAATATCACGGTCGCACCGGAAGTGACATGTTGATCCACGGCGGTGGTAAGCACGCTGGATCCTTCGGGCTTGATGCGGGGGACATGAGTGAAGTATACACGCTCGCTCAGGCTGCGATGAAAGACGGGCAGCGTTTTTTCCGGGTGAATGTTTTTCCTTTCCGGATGACCGACAAGCGGATGGAGCAGGAGTGGAAGCGTCAGCCGCGATGGATCTCTTTCTGGCAAAACCTGAAAGAGGGGTACGACTTTTTTGAGAATGTAAACTATCCGCCGGACGTGGCGGTGGAAGCGGGGGACTACGTCTTTTCCCTCCACTGAGCCTACCCCCGGGGAAAAGTGAGATTTCGGTGATTTTTTTTCTTCCCGTGCTCTTTCTATTCCTCTACGGTCGTGGTCTGTTAGGGGTGGCTCCGTTTGGTGCCGCCCCGTTTGTTCCCTGAGAACACGACTGATTATTCACCGAGAAACCCTTTTATCTACCTTGTACTCCAACGAAAATTTCATTCTGGAACTGTTGCAGGAAGCGTCGCTGGTCGACGATGCTGCGATAGAAGATGTGAATCATAAGAAGAAGTCCCAGGAGTCTGTGCTCGAAGGTCTTCTCTCTCTCCATAAAATCAGCGACGAAAGCATTGCTCAGGTTCTCGCCGAAAATTCGGGAATGGAGTATGTGGAGTTGGGCAAGATGGAGATCGATCCGTCTGTGGCATCCCAAGTGCCTGCTGATTCAGCAGTTCGATTCAAGATCGTCCCGATTGCGGAGGGGAACGGGTCTCTGATCGTTGCGGTGACAGATCCGCTCGATTTCGATTCTCTCGACTCGGTCCGCCACGTGCTCTCGGTGGAGCCGGAATTTGTGGTCGCGTCGGATTCTGCGATCAAGCAGCGGCAGTTGGACTTCTACGCGAACGACCTGGATCAGGAGCAGATTGCAAAGCTCGATGCAGATGCCATTGCGGTGACGGAAGAAGGGGAAGGGGGCGAAGGCGATGCTCCCATCATCAAGATGGTGTATCAGATTTTGCAGGAGGCATACCAGAACCGCGCTTCTGATATTCACATCGAACCTCTGGAAGAGGAAATGCGGGTTCGGTATCGAATCGATGGTGCGCTCCACAAAGTGCAGAGTCACCCTCCACGCCTTCTTTCTTCCATCGTCAGCCGTATCAAGATCATGACGGGAACGATGGCAATCGCGGAGAAGCGGGTGCCTCAGGATGGTCGTATTCAGGCAAAGTTCGGTAAAGGGGATCTCGACCTTCGTGTTTCGACCGTGCCGACTTCCTGCGGGGAGAGTATCGTGATGCGTATTCTCGATAAAAGTTCTTTGAGCATCGGTCTTCCGCAGCTGGGCTTTTTCAGTGATGACCAGGCCACTTTCAATGAGCTGATTCGTCTGCCGGACGGAATCATTCTGGTGACGGGACCAACGGGATCCGGAAAAACGACGACGCTTTACGCTTGTTTGAATGAAATCAACAAGCCCGACCGCAAGATCATTACGGTGGAGGATCCGGTGGAATACCTTCTCTCGGGAATCAACCAGGTGCAGGTGAAAGAGGATATCGGAATGACTTTCGCTGCGGCGCTTCGCTCGATTCTTCGTCAGGCACCGAACATCATCATGATCGGGGAGATCCGGGATTTGGAAACGGCTTCCATTGCGATCAATGCATCGCTGACCGGTCACCTTGTTTTCAGTACGCTGCACACCAACGATGCTCCGTCGGCTGTTGCGCGTCTCGCGGACATCGGGGTGAAGAAATTCCTGATCGCGAGTGCGGTCCGCTCGGTTCTGGCGCAACGACTGGTCCGGAAAATCTGCCCGGATTGTCTGAAAGACGGGGAGCTTACGGAGAAAGATATCCGGGCCCTCCATTTGACACAGGAGCAGATCGCCAAAGCCGAAATCAAGAGCGGCGAAGGTTGCCGGACCTGCCGTATGACGGGTTACAAAGGGCGGATGGGTTTGTTCGAAATTTTCAACATCTCCGAGGAGGTTCGCCTTCTCATCAACGGGGACGAATCCACTTCCGGGCTTCGCAAGCGCGCCCGCGAGTTGGGAATGCGCACTCTACGGGAGGACGGTGTGAGAAAAGTTCTCGCAGGAACGACCACTGCCGAAGAGGTCCTGCGCGTGACCATGGCGGACAGCGATTAAGAGTGGAATGGTAAGTATCGAACGGAGGTAGAATCTAATTTTTCCCATATTTTTATGACAGTTGACAGTGTAATCGATCTGTTGGTTTCCCGGGGGCTGATCGACGAGTCTCAGCGCGGCGAATATATTTCTGCAGTTTATGAGAGCGAGAACGATGTGACCCAGGCCGTCGAGGATCTCGGCGTGATCCAGCGGGATCAGCTTTTTCATCTTGTGGCTCAGGACATCGGGGGCGAGTACTATGATCTGACCGATTTTGAACCGGCTCCGCAGGTTCTTCGCGCGATTCCCGGGGGAACCGCAAAATTGTATCAGGCCTTTCCGATCCAGTTTCTCGATGAAGGGCTCCAGGTCGCGATCGCAAACCCGCTCGATCCCCAGAACCTGGAGGAATTGGGCTTTACGCTCAACCAGCAGATTATTCCTGCCGTGGCTCCTCCGGAGCAGATTGCGGCGCTGATCGACCTCCATTACTACGGAGGCGGTGGTGGCGGCGGCGAAGGCGGCGGCGGCGGGGAAAGTGATGCACTCGCTGCAATCCGGGCGGAAGTGGCGGCTCTGTCGGAGGATGATCTGGAAGAGGAGTCCAACTCAGCTCCGATCATTCGTTATGTCGATCTGGTTCTGTATCAGGCGATTAAGGAGAAAGCTTCCGATATTCACTTTGAGCCTTTCGAGGATGACTTCAAAATCCGCTACCGGGTGGATGGTGCGCTCTATGAGATGGCGCCCCCGCCTCAGCACTTGAAGAAGGCGATCATTTCGCGAATCAAGGTGATGTCTGCTTTGAACATTGCGGAGACGCGTTTGCCTCAGGATGGTCGAATCACGAAGGAGATCAACGATCAGCCGGTCGACATGCGTGTTTCCACCTTGCCGACTGCCTTCGGGGAGTCGGTCGTGCTTCGTGTTCTCGACCGCGCAAACGTGAATCTCGATCTCGAAAACCTGAATTTGCAGGAGGAAGTCTACGACTACATCCAGGATACGATCGTAAAGCCGAATGGAATTTTCATCTGTACCGGGCCTACCGGTGCGGGAAAAACAACGACTCTGTATGCCTGTCTGCGGAAAGTGAATACCGAGGATTCCAAGCTTCTCACGGCAGAGGATCCGGTTGAGTATGACATCGATGGTATCATGCAGGTGCCGGTTAATGAGGCAATCGGTTTGACGTTCGGGCGCGTGCTGCGGGCATTCCTTCGTCAGGATCCGGACCGCATTCTCGTGGGAGAGATGCGTGACCTCGAGACTGCGCAGATCGCGATTCAGGCCTCACTTACGGGTCACCTCGTTCTCTCGACTCTTCACACCAACGATGCTCCGGGCGCGGTAACCCGTCTAGTCGATATGGGGTGTGAGCCGTTCATGGTTGCGGCCACGTTGGAGGGTGTTCTCGGTCAACGGCTTCTGCGAAGGATTTGCAGTGATTGCCGGGTTGCCTACAAACCGACCGCTGCCGTGCTGGCCCAACTTGGCCTTACCGATGCTGATACCGGAGGTCGCGAGTTCTACACGGGGCAGGGATGTGATGCCTGCAATGACACCGGTTACCGCGGGCGGCAGGGCTTGTTCGAACTTCTCGACATGACTGATCCGATTCGGGAGCTGGTTGCCCAGCGTGCGGCGACAGTTGTTCTCAAGCAGAAAGCTCAGGAGCTCGGTATGAAGACTCTTCGTGAAGACGGTTTGCGAAATATTTTCGAAGGAATTACGACAATTGAGGAGGTCCTCAAGTACACCTAAAAAAAGTCCTTTCGGCACGGTCGCCGAATCATTTTTCCATCGACAGAATGAAATCGATGGAGCTATTCTCAAAACAAAGATTTTCAATCGACACGATACTTACACACTATGGCGAACTTTGAATACATTGCCCTCGACGCAAAAGGCGAGGAGACGACGGGATCGATCAAAGCGAACGACGAGGCAGATGCCATTTCCCAGCTTCGGAAGCAGGGTCTCTATCCCACTCAGGTCGCGGCAGCGGGCAAAGGGGGAGTTTCCGGCTCGGCCAAACGCAAAGCGAAGAAGGGGGGCAAAGGAAAAGGCAAAGCCGCTGCAGGCGGCCGCGTAAAGGGCAAGATTCTTATGATTTTCACCCGTCAGCTGGCGACGCTGGTTGATGCGGGGCTTCCGCTGCTTCGTGGACTTTCCGTTCTCGGAAAGCAGGAGAAAAACCGCAACATGGCGGGTACGATCAACCACCTTGCTGACTCCGTTGCCGGTGGTGCGACCTTCTCGGAGAGTCTTGGGCAACACCCTCGTGTCTTTGATAAACTCTATGTAAACATGGTCAAAGCCGGTGAGCTGGGTGGTGTTCTCGAGTTGGTCCTGCTGCGTCTGGCAGAATACCAGGAGAAAGCCGAGAAGCTGAAAAACCGGATTGTCGCCGCGATGGTCTATCCGGTGATTGTTATCGTCATTGCGGTTGGTATTTTGATCTTCCTGATGGCAGTGATCGTTCCCCGATTCGAGAGGATCTTTGCGGAAATGCTTGGTGACAAGCCGTTGCCGGGTATCACGCAGTTCGTGATCAATATGAGCCGGTGGATTCAGGATAAATTTATCGTGATCCTCGTCATTCTGGGTGTCGGTTACGCAGCGTGGAAGGTGTTCTCGATGACAAAAGGGGGACGCAAGATTATCGATCGGGCGAAACTGAGAATGCCTCTTTTCGGACCCATTCAGTTAAAGAGTGCGATTTCCCGGTTTACGCGAACTCTGGGAACTCTTGTCACAAGTGGTGTCCCGATTCTTCAGGCTCTCAATATTACCCGGGATACTGCGGGTAACGTGATTGTCTCCGATGCGATCGAGAAGGTTCACGAAGCCGTTCGAGAAGGTGATTCGGTCGTTGCACCGCTGGAAGCGAGTCGAATTTTTCCTCCGATGGTGATCTCGATGGTGGACGTTGGCGAAGAGACCGGTCAGCTTCCGGACATGCTCCTCAAGATTGCCGATGTTTATGACGATGAAGTGGACAACGCTGTCGATGCGATGACGTCTCTGATCGAGCCGATCATGATCGTTCTTCTTGCTGGTATTGTGGGAACGATTGTTATCGCGCTTTTCATGCCGATGATTACGATCATTACTGAGATGAATAATCAGGGATAACGCCGGTAAACTGTCCCGAGAAAGTTTTACATTGTATTGACATGCCGATGACGAATCGGTACCCTGAAACGATGATTGCATCCCCCTTTCCATCTAAGTCCCGCCGGAACCTTCGCGGTTTCAGTATGATCGAGTTAATGACAGTAGTCGGAATTATGATCCTCCTGGCCGGATTGCTTCTGGCGGCGCTACCGGGTATTCAGACAAAGATCAACCGGAACAAGGTAGAGCGGTTTCTGGCTGAGCTCGAAGCCGGATTGAGCAAATACAAGATTGATAACGGGAGTTATCCGCAGAATGCCCCTGCAAGCGGATCTCAGGCAGAGCGTGACGTAACCGGTATTGATGGTGCCAAGGTGCTCTACAAGGAGTTGTCCGGAGACCGCGACCTGGATGGGGAGGTCGATATGGAGAATAACGAGGTGGTTTACGTTCCGAGGTTGAGCTATGATGAAAACAAGAACGCGAAAGAGGCGCGTTCGACTGCCATTGGCGGCAGTTATATGGTTGTTGATCCCTACGGCGACCCCATCCGGTATCTGGCCCAGCCGCCAAATATTCCGAGTGAAGAACGGGTTACGTTTAATCCGACCTACGATATTTGGTCGATTGCCGGCGCTGACCCGACTGATCCAGAGCGTCAGGCGGCGCACGTCACAAACTGGCAGTCAAACTAGCCGGTTTTTGCGGGGACATAAGGTGGGTGGGCTGCCTGGGTAAGGAATTCTCCAGTAGGGAATTCCGGAATTTCAGTGTATTCTGAAAATCTGAAAAATGCTCGAATTGGGTTCATCCGAATACAGAGGACTCCCCGCCCCTCACTTTCCGTCGCACTGGTTCAGTGATGCATCCGGAAATTGGTCTGCTTCTTTTGTTCGTCCCCGCGATGAGGAACAAATTCAGTGGGGATTTCTACTGCGTAATTCTTCCGGGGTATCGCGGGGTTTTGAGAATTCGATAGTACAGCGCAGCGGGCTCTGGAACGAGGCTTTTCCCGAAGTTTCAATACAGGTATTTCCGCTGGGTGAAGAGGAATCCGTGTTCGTGGCAACGCCCGCGTTTGACGGCGAACCATTGGGTCGTTTTTTTGAAAGGGCCAAGCCTGGTGGGGGGGCTCCCTCGCTGTCAATCCTGTTGGATGTCGTGCGGGAATTGTCGCGACTTATCGGTTCTCCGCGGCTTCTGTCAAATGTCGTGTGGGAAGATGTTCTCGTCAGGCGGGAATCGGGGGTGAATATATCTGCGTGTATTTGTCCTGTGTTCTCCATTTTGAGGGAGGAGACACCGCAAAGCGATTTCCGTGTAGGGAGATATTGGGCCGGGGTGATTGCTGCGCTGACCGTTGCGTCCGGAGATCGGTGGTCCAAGGATTTTTCCGCATATGACCCGTTTTCATCACGGGCATTTCGCCCGCTGTTGAAGTCAATGGACAGAGGTCGTGAAATATCCCTTCGCGAGTGTTTTACTGAGCTTGAAGGGATTATCTTAAATGAGCTCGAATCAGTAAAAATCCCGCGAGAGAAATGGCGGACGGTATGGGGAAAGTGTGCTGTGCCGAAAGGAGCGCTGGCAGTTTCTTTGTCGGGAGCTTTTGGCGATTCTCACCCGGACATGATCTCTTCGAGCTCCGGGCGAGAGGATTCTCAGGTATTTTCGCAGTTCTCCGTCAGCATTGAGGGAGGGCGGGAGGATTCCCGTGAAGAGGCCGTTTTACTTCCGCCGGAGTGCTGGTTTGACGGTTCGCTGATTGATCCCGTGAATCGCAGAATGTCGACGCAGTTCCTGAAGGTTCATCCTAATCTGACGAGAGTGCGTTCTATCTTGTGTGATGACGGGTTCACTGCTCTCAAAGGAGAGGGGGGAGGTGTTCCGCTCACTTCCCTTCTGGAGGCGCACGGAGGGCTTGTTGCAGAAAGTGTTCTACGGTTAGGGGGGAAGGCAGCTCGCGCTTTTTCCCAGTTTGAGAGCGCGGAGTATGATTTGAGGCTGGAGTCACCCTGGCAGTTGGAGATTCAAGCGGTAGACCCGGCGCGGGAGGATGAATTGTTAGCGGGATGGATGGATGAGCGAATTGAAGATTGGCCCGCCTGGGACATCAAGGTACGGGTGGAGCGTCCGGCCGAACTGTTTCTTCCTCCGGGATACGCGGAGAAAGCGTGGGATCAGGTGTTTAGCCGCATGAAGGGAAAAGTGTTCCCGGCTCTCATGGTTTGGATGTTGGAATGGAAGCGACTGGTGTGGGCAGCAAGAGAGGGGACCCTTGCATCAGAACCACTGAGCTGGGATAAAGAAATGAATGCGCTCTTTGAGGCTGCAATTCAGCATTATCAGTGCGCGAATCAGGCGCATCGAACACGCTTTCTGGAGCTGTTAGAAGAAGGTTGCCCGGCTATTTGAAAGCCGCCGTCTCAGTCAGGGAACTCATCGCGCACCATTTCAAGGTAGGACCGGTAATCCGGATTGCGTGCACTTTCGATCAGGTTTTGGAATTCATCGCGACCGATGAAGCGTTGAGTTAGCGCGATCTCTTCGAGGCAGGCTATCTTGTATTTTTGTTGATTCTCAATTGTTGCGATGTAGTGCCCTGCCTCAAGGAGGCTACCGGGGGTTCCGGTGTCGAGCCATGCAATTCCCCGGCCAAGGGCGGTGCATTGCAGCTCTCCCATCTCCAGATACTCACGGTTCAAGTCTGTAATTTCGAGTTCCCCCCGATCAGATGGTTTCATTCTCTCTGCGATTGCGGAAACCTTTTCATCGTAAATGTAAAGTCCGGGGATCGCATAGTTGCTTCGGGGCGACGCGGGTTTCTCTTCGATCGACAAAACCTTTCCGGAATGGTCGAACTCGACGACTCCAAAGCGTCGCGGGTCTTTCACGGAGTAGCCAAAAATGCGGGCACCGGTATCCTGTTTCAAGGCATTCCGAAAGAAGTTGAGTCTACCGTAGAATATGTTGTCACCCAGTATGAGGCAGCAGGGACTTCCGTTGAGAAACTCTTTTCCAATCAGAAAAGCTTCAGCAATTCCCTTCGGTTCTGCCTGCTGAGCATAGCAGATTTTCATTCCGAGGGCTGATCCGTCGCCCAGCAGCTGCTCGAATGCAGGAAGATCTTTCGGAGTCGAGATGATCAGAACTTCGCGGATCCCCCCCAGCATTAGAGTGGAAAGGGGATAATAAATCATCGGTTTATCGTAAACAGGCAGCAACTGCTTCGACGTACCGAGTGTAATCGGGTACAAGCGACTACCTGCTCCACCTGCCAATATTATTCCTTTCATGGGTTCACCCCTAAGCGCTG
>JAKSBG010000101.1 GCA_022361255.1 Verrucomicrobiales bacterium | reverse complement strand
TTCTACCTGCACAGCCGCCTTCTGGAGCGTTCTGCACGCCTTAGTGAGGAAAATGGTGGAGGATCTCTTACCGCTCTTCCGATCATTGAAACTCAGGCCGGTGACGTGTCTGCTTACATTCCGACAAACGTGATTTCGATTACGGATGGTCAGATCTTCCTGGAAACCGATCTTTTCTACCAGGGTATCCGCCCTGCGATTTCGGTCGGCCTTTCTGTGAGTCGGGTTGGTTCTGCAGCGCAGACCAAGGCGATCAAGAAGGTTGCCGGAACAATCAAGCTTGACCTTGCTCAGTTCCGCGAGCTGCAGGCGTTTGCCCAATTCGGGTCTGATCTTGACGACAAGACGAAGGCGCAGATTCAACGTGGTGAGCGCATTGTTGAGCTCTTCAAGCAAACTCAGTATCAACCGCTTCCGGTTGAGGTGCAGGTGTGCCTGCTCTGGGCAATGCAGAACGGGCATTTCGACTCGATTCAAGTGAGTCATGTGAAAGATTTTCAGACGAAGCTCCAGGAG
This sequence comes from Verrucomicrobiales bacterium, assembly GCA_022361255.1. Classification (GTDB taxonomy): domain Bacteria; phylum Verrucomicrobiota; class Verrucomicrobiia; order Verrucomicrobiales; family DEV007; genus Arctic95D-9. The sequence continues at coordinate 17,796 of JAKSBG010000101.1, read as the reverse complement.
TTTCTCGAAACTCGTAAGGACAGTCTTCTCGGCAAGATTCGTGATGAGAAGGCTCTCAATGATGAAATTACGGAGGAACTCCAACAGGCCGTGGAAGACTTCAAGTCGACCTACAAGGCATCCTGAATTCCACGTCTGACAGACTGAGATAACGACATGGCAAACCTTCGCGACATCCGCCGACGCATCAAGTCGGTTAAAAACACGGCCCAGATTACCAAGGCCATGCAATTGGTCGCGGCTTCGAAGATGAAGAAGGCGCAGGATCAGGCCATGGCCGGTCGATCCTATGCAGATTTGCTGAACAAGGTTCTGGTAAATCTGAAGGAACACACGACGCAGGAAGATCATCCCCTTCTCCAGGAGCATGAGGAAGGAAAGGAACTCGTTATTGTCGTTACTACTGATAAAGGTCTTTGCGGCGCACTGAATACAAATCTCCTTCGACTGATAACGGAGGAAGCATCACCTGATGCAACATATGTCACGATCGGCACAAAAGGGCGTCAGGCCCTTGCGCGAATGAAGCGTGAGTTGCTGGCTGACTTTACGATCGCGGATCCGGTTGAGTTTCTCGAGTCAAAGCGGATTTCGGAATTCGCGATGGAGAAATTCCTCAGTGGCGAGTTCTCGACGGTGAAAATTGCTTTCACCAACTTCATCAACACCATCTCGCAGGAGGCAATGGTGGAAACGCTGCTTCCGATTCGTCCGATTGATCTTGGCCGGGATAAAGACTTTGTTGGTGTAGGGCGCGACCCTGGTCCGGTGGATGTAAATCCGGGGCCGGAGTATGGAGGTTACATTTTCGAGCCAAGTCCGGCAGGGGTTCTCGACTCCATTGTTCCGCAATACGTGAACTACCAGCTTTATCAGATGATTCTCGAATCACGGGCATCCGAGCACAGTGCCCGGATGGTTGCGATGAAGGCGGCGACCGACAACGCCAACGAGATGATCAAAGACCTTACTTTGGATTACAACAAGCAGCGCCAGGCAGCTATTACCGCCGAGCTTCTTGAAATCACAACAGCAATGCGAGCACTTGAATAGCAGGGCTGAATCACAATTGTCGCAGACACAAAATTTAAATCGTAATATACAACGCAAGACCTCAACGAGCAGGACAACAATCTCATGAGTAACGTAGGTAAAATCGTTCAAGTGATCGGTCCGGTGATCGACGCCGACTTCTCCGGAGCTGAAAAGCTTCCTTCCATCTATGACGCCCTCGAGGTTGAGTATGATGTCAACGGAGAGACAACCAAACTGACACTCGAAGTTCAGCAGCACCTTGGTGATGGCTGGGTTCGCGCAGTGGCCATGTCCAGCACGGAGGGTTTGAAGCGTGGTCTTGATATCATCGCAACCGGAGCGCCGATCTCGGTCCCCGTTGGCGAAGGAGTTCTCGGGCGTATTTTCAACGTAACCGGCGATGTCGTCGATGAGCGCGGACCGGTAAATGCTACGAAGACGTATCCGATTCACCGTCCTGCTCCTCCTCTCACGGAGCAATCAACTTCCGCGGAGATTCTCGAAACCGGCATCAAAGTGATCGACCTGATCTGCCCTTTCACAAAAGGTGGTAAAGTCGGTGCGTTTGGTGGTGCCGGGGTTGGAAAGACCGTTGTGATCATGGAGTTGATCAACAACATCGCGAAAGAGCACGGAGGTTACTCTCTCTTCGCCGGTGTGGGTGAGCGGACCCGTGAGGGTAACGATCTCTACTGGGAGATGAGCGAGGCCGGCGTTATCGATCAGGACGATTTGTCCAAGTCGAAAGTGGCTCTTGTGTACGGACAGATGAACGAGCCTCCCGGTGCCCGTCTTCGCGTTGCTCTCTCCGCACTCGCAATGGCTGAGTATTTCCGTGATGAGAAAAACCAGGACGTTCTTCTCTTCGTCGACAACGTTTTCCGTTTCTCCCAGGCAGGTTCCGAGGTATCGGCGCTTCTTGGCCGGACTCCTTCTGCGGTGGGATACCAGCCGACGCTTGCGTCCGAAATGGCCCAGCTTCAGGAGCGGATTACTTCAACAAACAAGGGGTCCATTACTTCATTCCAGGCTGTTTACGTTCCTGCGGATGACTTGACTGACCCTGCACCGGCTAACACCTTCGCCCACCTCGACTCAACCGTCGTTCTGGAGCGTTCTCTCGCTGAGCTTGGTATTTATCCGGCGGTGGATCCTCTTGCATCCAACTCCAATGCACTTGCACCCGACGTTGTTGGTGAAGAGCACTACCAGGTTGCCCGTGGCGTTCAGAACGTGCTTCAGCGCTATAAGGATCTTCAGGACATCATTGCGATTCTCGGAATGGATGAACTCAGCCCCGAAGATAAGCTGACCGTTTTCCGTGCCCGTAAGATTCAGAAATTCCTCAGTCAGCCGTTTTTCGTTGGTAAAGTTTTTACCGGCATCGACGGCGTCTATGTTCCGGTTTCTGAAACCGTGAAGGGATTCAAAGAAATTCTCGACGGTACTCACGATGACGTTCCCGAGAACAACTTCTACATGAAGGGCGGAATCGATTCTGTCGAGAAGTAAGCCTTTCTATTTCATTCGGATTCCATTCATTCTCATGCGTCTTGATATCGTCACCCCCGAAAAGAAAGCGTTCTCCGATGAGGTGGACAGCGTCGTGGTGCCCGGTAGCGAAGGTGATATGGGAATACTGCCCTCACACGCTCCTATTGTAGGAACGCTTCGCCCGGGAGAGCTTGCCTACCGGAAGGAAGGGGAGGATCACCACCTCGCGATTGGAACGGGTATTGTCGAAGTTTCTGAAGACAGGATCTCCGTCCTCACAGACATGGCGCTTGGCGAGAGCGAAATTGATGACGTCGATGTCATCGAGAAAGCGATCGAAAGTGCCCAAAAGGCAATGTCGGAGAAGTCCGAACCGGAAGAAGTTGCTGCAGCTCAGGTATTGATTCAAAAGCAACTTGCGAAGCTGCACGTGAAGCGGCGTCGGAGAAGATTGTAAGATTTCTTTTGGTTGCTCACAGTGTCGTGTCCCGCTTCGTATCCTGGTGCGGTAATCACATAAGGCAGCAGTTATGTCTTCCTCCAGGGAGGTGTCAATAGAGTTGGGATGGATTTCGGCTTCGCTTCCCCGGAATTGTCCCGGGGGGGGGGGCGTTGGATCGTCTCAAAAGATTGAGAAATTGCGGGCAATTTTCTGACCTCCCGGAGTATAAGGGGGTAGAAGAATGCCTGATACCACTCCAGAAGATCGCTACGAGCAGTTCGTGGCTCTGTATACGCGTAACGAGCCGGGTCTCCGGTCTTTTGTGCGGTCGCTTGTCCCCTCGTGGACAGATGCGGATGAGGTGATGCAGAACGCGGGACTCGTCTTGTGGAGAAAATTCTCTGATTTCGTTCCGGAGAAGGATGCGCGGACAGAATTTTTCCGTTGGGCCTGCGTTGTCGCCCGCTTCGAGGTTCTCGCCTGGCGTCGGGACAAAGCCCGGGACAGGCACGTTTTTGACGAGGAGCTTATTGGTTTGCTGGCCGATGATTCTATCGAGGAGGAAGAGGTTCTCGCGGCGGAGCGAAAGGCTTTGGAGGTGTGTCTGGAGAAGCTTTCGGAGAAGCAGAGAAAAATTATCATGGCCGCTTACGAACCGGGCGCACGCTTGAACCGGGTCGCGGAAACACTGGGCAAATCGGCGACGGCTTTCTACAAAATGCTGAACCGGACGCGTAAGGGCTTACTCGAATGTATCCGGTCGGTTACACAGGAGGGAGAGGCGGCATGAGCGAAGAGGAGTTTTTCGAGTTGGCGAACCGGTGGCTCAACGGTCAGTGTTCCGATGAAGAATTCCGGGAGTTGGAATCTGAATTGAAGGCGAGCGCGTCCTTTCGCCTGGAGTTTCTCAGGATGACAAATCTGGAGGCAGGGTTGCGCGACTTCGGGGGCTTCGAGCAAGAAGCCGGGGTGGTGGCTTTCCCGCAGGTGCCGCAGCGCTCCCGAACCGCGATTATTGGATGGGCAGTTGCCGCATTGATTTCGATTGTCGCCGTCGTGTTATTCCTTTGGAAACCGGGGAGGGAGGTTGTCGACGGAGCCTTTGTCCGCAGCGGCGGGGCAAAAGAAAGAGTTGCTCCGGTTGCAGTGGTTTCGAAACTGGCGGATGTCGTTTGGAAGGAACGGTCTCAACATAAACCCGGTGAGGGGGGCGCGATCGGCGCCGGAACTCTGGCCCTGCAATCCGGTATGGCTCAGATCGACTTCTTTGGTGGCGCGAGCTTGAGTCTATCCGGACCCGCGGAGCTGGTGCTGGAATCGCACGAGAAAGCCATTCTCAATGAGGGGGTATTGACGGCAGATGTTCCGCCGGCAGCAAGGGGGTTTGAGGTTCGCACGGGGAAATTTCTCCTTGAAGATCTGGGGACGCGTTTCGGGTTGTCTGCCGACAACGATGGTCACGCGGAGCTTTTTGTTTTTGATGGAGAGGTGAGGGCGACCGGCGTCGAGGGCAGCCCGATCCTGGTCACGGGAGGAGAGGGAATGGATCTCAAAGACGGGCAGGCAATTCCCCGGAGCTCCACCCGGTCGGAGAAGTTTCCCGACATCGCGCAAGTATATGAGGGAGCAGGTTCCGAAGAGCGGGATCGATATTCGAACTGGCGGGAAGCGAGTCTTGAACTGAGGAATGACTCTCGACTGATTGCCTACTACGATTTCGAAAACCTCTCCGATCAAACCCGTCGCCTGAAGAATCGCGCACACGGCGGACTGGGAAGTGAACTGGACGGGGGCATTGTCGGAGCGCGAAAAGCGGAAGGTCGATGGCCGGGAAAAACGGCCCTCGATTTCCGGGGGGAAGGTGACCGGGTCCGTTTTGAAATTCCGGGAAAATGGGATGCGGTTACCCTGATTGCCTGGGTGCGAATCGATGCTCTCGATCGCCACTTGAATTCCCTGTTTCTCACCGATTTTTTTGATCCCAACGAATTTCACTGGCAGATATCCTCGAAGGGCGCACTTCACTTTGCAACCAGTCCGGAAGGTGTGATCGACATCCCGAAACACAATCGCCGGTTTTACTCGGATGTCTTTTGGGGGCCGGAAATGAGTGGGCGCTGGTTCTTTCTCGCGACGACTGTAGATGCGGATAGCGACGTGGTGCAGCATTACATTAACGGTGATCCGGTCGGTTTCAGCGGAGGGACAAACCGGCAGAAGGACCTGACTCATTTTCAGATCGGTAAAGCAGACCTCGGAAACTGGAGCGATCCGATCTGGCCTGATGCCGCTATCCGAACCTTGAACGGTCGAATCGACGAATTTGCTATCTTTCGGAAAGCTCTCTCAGCAGAGGAAATCCGTGAACTCTACGAAATCGGCAAGCCATGAAAAAACTCGTTCTCCCGTTTTTGATTCTTCCGGCATGCTTCACCGCATTGGTTTGCGGAGAGGAGGTCTCTGAAGGGGAGAAATTGTTCGCCCTCCATGTGAAGCCCCTGTTTGCGGAAAAATGCAACGCCTGTCACGGCGACGAGCCGGAAAAGTTGAAAGGCGATTTCGATATGCGAACCCGGGAGTCAATCTTGAAGGGCGGGGATTATTTTGCAGAGGATGTCCTCGTTCCGGGGGAGGGGGAGAAAAGTTTTCTCTATCTGACAACGACGCGAAAAGAGGAGGACTACGAGATGCCGCCGAAGGAGGCGGACCAGCTTTCCGAAGAGCAACAGTGGTGGATACGCGACTGGATCAATCTTGGCGCACCGTGGCCGGACGACGAGAGGGTTGCCCTGATTCAAAAAAAATACGCGGAGGGCGAACAGGTTGCGACCTCGAAAGCTCTTTCCGATGACTGGCAGAATCGCCGTTACGAAAGCGGGAAACTCTGGGCCTATCGCCCTGTCAAAACGACAAAGGTTCCCGAGGGGGAGCACCCTGTTGACTGGTTTATCAATCGGAAGCTTTCAGAGGCCGGGCTCGATGCGGCTCCTGATGCGGAGCCGCATGAGTTGGTGCGCCGGATCAGTTTCGGAATCACGGGGTTGCCTCCGTCTCCGGAGCAGGTTTCTCAGTTTAAAAAAGAGTTCATGACCGATGCCGCCTCAGCGGTCGTGGATTTTGCGAAGCGCCTGATGGACACTCCGCACTACGGGGAGCACTTCGCCAGGCATTGGCTCGACGTCGTTCGCTATGCGGACTCGGCCGGATTTGCCAATGACTACACTCGACCCAACGCATGGCGATACCGAGACTATGTGATTCGGGCTTTCAACAGCGACAAGCCTTTTCCGGAGTTCGTGAGGGAGCAGATTGCGGGGGACGAAATGGACTCGAAAGATCCGGAGAACCTTATCGCGACTGGATTTCTTCGCATGGGACCGTGGGAGCACACGGGGATGAGTGTCTTCAAAGAGACGCGCCAGATGTGGCTGGACGATGTGACAGATTCTGTCGGCCAGACCTTTCTCGCCCATGCGATGCAGTGTGCGAAGTGTCACGATCACAAATTCGATCCGGTCCCGACCCGCGATTATTACAGGATGATGGCGGTCTTCTCGACGACGCAGTTTGCAGAGCGGCATGCACCTTTTCTCCCCGGTGAGCAGAAAGCAGCCTTTGCCGAATCGGAGTCATGGGTGAATGCAAAACTGAACGGATATCAGGAGCAGCAGGCCGCGTTGGAAAAACGGATGAATTCGCAGCGGAAGAAGGAAACCGGCGAAGCCAAAGTCGGGGACAACGGTCTCGACCCCGGCGACGAGGCTTCTCTGGCACGAATGAAAAAGAACATTTCCCGACACAAATGGGAGCTGGATCGTACGCGACCGATTGCCTACTCGGTCTACACCGGGAATACGATCCCCAAAAAGAATGTCGGAGGGCGTACCCTCCTCCCGAAAAAAGGACCGTGGCAGGAGGGGGCGATGGAGCAAGATACCATTCTTACGGGAGGGAGCGTATACTCACCCGCAGACCCGGTTCACCCGGGGGCGCTCAGTGCCGCAGAGTCATTGGGCGGCATGGCAAAGCGGGCCTTTCCAACTGGAAAAGGAAAGCGGCGGCTCGCGCTGGCAGAGTGGATTGTGGACGAGAAAAATCCGCTCACTTCCCGGGTGATTGTGAACCGGGTCTGGTCCTGGCACTTTGGAAGAGGGCTTGCCGGCAATCCGAATAACTTTGGCGGGACAGGAGCGATTCCAACGCACCCGGAGCTGCTCGATTACCTGGCGGACTGGTTTGTAAGGAATGGTTGGTCCATTCGAAAACTGAACGAGCTAATCGTCGGATCGGAAGTGTATCGGAGAAGCTCCCGACATCCGGATGCATCGCTGGTTCGCGAGCGCGATGCCGAAGAGAGTCTTTACGCCACCTTTCCACCTCGCCGACTCGTTGCCGAGGAGCTTCGGGACGCGATGCTGGCGGTGAGCGGAGAACTGAACCGACAGGTGGGCGGAATCCCATCTCGGCCCGATATGAATCCCGAGGTCGCAGTTCAGCCCCGTCAAATCATGGGCGGGACTGCTTCGGTTTACGAACCCAACTCTAATCCGGAATCGCGCAACCGGCGCAGTCTCTATGCGGAAAAAATCCGCGGACTACGCGATCCCTTTCTGGAAGCATTCAATCAACCGGGACCGGACAATTCATGTGAATTGCGGGAGACTTCAACAGTTGCGCCGCAGGCTCTAACACTGTTCAACTCCGTTGAGGTTCTTGAGCGAGCGATTGCTCTCGCGGATCGATTGAAGAAGGAAAACCGGAATCAGGAGGCCACTGTCGAACGTGTTTTCCTGCTCGTTTTGGGACGGGAGCCTTCCGCGAAGGAGAAAACTCTCTGTCTGGATCATTGGAACAATGGCATTGCCGATGAGGAAGGTATTGCCTACGAGAAGGCCGAACTTCCCACCCGGCTCACGCGAACAGTTATGGCGGAGAAAACGGGGGAGCCATATGACTTCATCGAATACATGCCGACCTTCGAGACCTACAAACCGGACAAGCAACTCGCCGATGTCGATGCCTCAACCCGGGCTCTGGCGCATCTTTGTGTAGCGCTTTTTAACTCCAACGAATTCGCCTACCTCGACTGATCATGAAACACGGAGACAAGCATTTTACCGTATCACCCAACCGTCGTGATTTTCTGTATGGGCTCGGCGCAGGCGTCGGCTCGGTAGCTCTGACATCTCTTCTGCAGGGAGCCGGCTCCGGAAAAGTGCATCATGCTGCGAAAGCAAAACGCTGCATCTTTCTCATGATGGAGGGAGGGCCGTCACACATCGATACCTTCGATCCGAAGCCGGAGCTCACCAAAATGCATCTCAGAAAATTTTCCCGGAAAGGGGAAATGGAGAGTGCGATGTCTTCGGGGGAACGCTACTTCGTGAAAAGCCCCTTCGATTTCATAAAGGCGGGAAAGAGCGGTGCAGACATCGCGACGGAGTGGGTTCATCTGAAAGAGCGAGTCGACGATATTTGTTTCTATCGGGGAGCGCAGGTGGAATCGGTGAATCATCCCACTGCCTGTTTTCAACTGAATACAGGAAACCGGTTCGGAGGTGATCCTGCCGTAGGTGCCTGGGTGACATACGGGCTTGGATCGATGAATGAGAATCTTCCCGGATTTGTCGTGCTGCCCCGGACGAGCTATCCTCAGGGAGGTGCCGGGAACTGGTCGAATGGTTTTTTGCCGGCTGATTTCCAGGGAACACCGCTCCGTCCAACAGGAAGTCCCATTCTCGATCTGAATCCTCCAAAGGGAGTTACGGCAAACCGCCAGCGCAAGAATCTCGATTTGCTTGGTGAGCTGAATCAGATGCACCGGGCACAGCGTCCTGATCGTGATGACCTCGATGCCCGAATGTCATCCTACGAGCTGGCCTATCGCATGCAGACCGAAGTGCCGGGGGTCATTGATCTCGACGGGGAAAAAGAATCGACCCTCGAAGAGTATGGAATCGGGAACACAAAAACTGATGCTTTTGGTCGCAAATGTCTACTGGCCCGTCGCCTGATTGAGAAAGGGGTCCGTTTTGTCCAGGCCTACGCCGGGAACTGGGACAGTCATGACTACATCGCGCGGGCTCACGGATCTCTGATTCAATCTGTCGACAAGCCGATTGCTGCACTGCTCAAAGATTTGAAGGAGCGGGGATTGCTTGAGGATACACTCGTCGTCTGGTGTGGAGAATTTGGTCGAACTCCGGACAACGGGATTCGTGGAGGTGGTCAGAGTTACGGCAGGGATCACAATGCCAAGGCAATGACAATGTGGTTCGCGGGAGGAGGAGTGAATGCCGGTCACACGATCGGGGCGACCGATGAAATCGGGGCGGAGGCGGTTGAGTGTGTGCATCATATCCGCGATGTGCACGTCACCCTTCTGCATCTGTTAGGGCTCGATGATAACAGGCTGACTTACTATCATGCGGGACGGCACAAACAGTTGTCGCAATTCGGAGGAACCGTGATCGAGGATTTGATAGCTTGAGGAATGTGCTGCATTCCCCGGAAACCGTTTTTACCGAAACTGCAGGTTATTTACATCCAAAATACCCGATTCGATCACTGGAGCATCGTCGCGTGGCTCCTCTGCGATATTTTCATCGAAGGGTTCTTGCGCCGTAGTAGGAGTCGTCGGGGATGCTGTGGTATTTGCCGGTGTTGCCGCGACGGTATCGGCGGTGTTGCCGGAGTTTGTTACCGTTGCAACGGCGATCGTCTGTGACGCTTCGGGCACCGCGTTGTTGTTCTCTGATGCGACGCTGGAGCCGATGCGGTCCGCTTTCTCCCAAACGGCCTGATAGCGGCGGCGCTTGTCCGGATGATCGAAGCTCTGCACCTGTACCATTCGGAATCCTTCCGCCTGGAGCTTATTCGAATTTTCCATGAATTCTTCCGGGGTCTGATTCACCCGGTATTGCCACCTCCAGTCGGGGGATGAGGGGGTCGAATCAAACGCGATTCGGAACTCGTGGGTGTCTCCGTTCCATCGTCCTTCGACTGCCGTGATCCAGTGTCCGCGTTGCCAGAATGAAACGGAATGCCCTTCGTTGCGTTTCCGAACCCACGAGTCGAGTCCGTCGGGAGTCATCCAGGGAGTAAATGTGCCGGTCGTAACCTCAGGAAGCGGAGGTTCGCCTGTTCGCACGAGCGGAGTAGCAGTCCGGCTTATTTCTTTTGGTGTTGTTGACGTGCTCATCGCCACCGGGATGGGCGATGTGGGAGGAGCATCTCCCGTTTCGGGAGAGGGAGCCTCTGCAGCCGGAATCTTTGCCAACTCTTCCGGTTTTGGCTTGCCGTAAAAATAAAAGGTCCCCATCGCTCCGAGTATCGCGATGATCAATAGAGGCATGATCACCGTCCGTGTAGGGGAGGTGTGATTATAGGATTGGGTGATGCCGGAAATTTCGTACCGATTGTTCATCGGAAGTGTGAGGTAGGAGGTTGGGAGGTGTCTGATGCAAAATCCGGGAACGGGGCATGGTTATATCGGAAAGACGAATGCGAGGCAATATCGATTCGCAAGTTTTCGCCAAAAAATGAGGAATTTCATCGTCTTCCTGTTTTCAATGCTGTCACATCCTGCCGGACTCCTGAGGCGCTCAGGCTGCTGAACAGCGATCTCTGTTTCACCCGGAATTTTCGCCGCCGTCCCGATTTTGACTGAATGCGAACCTGAAACAGAATCCTCTTCCCTGGAAAAATCACGGGTGATTCGTAGCGATTTCGTGTGATTTTGCCAGAAACATTCCGCCGGGGGCGGGAAAGAGTGGAAACGCGAAGTTTGAAGTGGCGCCTTTTTTTTAGACGGAAACTCATGATGTCAGGACCACTGGAATCGTTCTGTCCGGAGAAAAAGAAACGAGTCCACCTTCTGCGGAGCAGGGGAAGCTTCAAAGTCTGTTTTCTCCCGGAACGATTGTATCGATTGTTCCCGAGAAGGCGGTTTCGACGAAGACCAATCTGGCCGTCCACTTTTCGCGGGGGTAGGGTGATTGTGACCGGAAAGGGTTCACTTTCTGCCGGCCCGTTGAGCGCCGTAACCTGAAATGACAGCAAGCCCCGGAGGCTGGATGCGGGTAGGGAAAGATCCGGAGTTGCCGATGTTCCAATCAGTTGATTTCCATTGGCCGACCGAACTTCGTAGGACTCGGCAAAGGAAACGGCATCCCAGGATATCGTCGCTGACTGGGAGGACCAGTTGATTGACCCGGACGGTGGGTGGGATGCGGGAAAGGTGGGAGTCGTTCTCGTGTGGAAGGAAACGGGCTGTGACCAGGGTGAAGGTTTTCCCTCAGTATCGAAGTGCCTTACCCTGCAGTAGTAGCGGCGCTCACCGTACAGAGTTTGTTCTGGTATGCCAAGTGTCCCCGTGTCACCGCCGCGCACGCGGAAAACGGTGGAGGCAAAATGGCTGTCTTCCGAAATCTCCCATTCCGCTTCAATGATGTTTGCCGGGTTTACATCATTTGGAGAATTCCCCGGGACGGTACAGGTGAGTGTTGGTGTGGTCGTGGTAAGAGTATCGTCGACCGGAGTGGTGATCGTTGAGGCACGGGGGGGAAGGTCGCTGCGAATTGTCAGGTCGTAGGGAGCGCGGTTTTGCTCTGAAAAGTAGGCATATACGGCGAGCTTCCAGTTCTCCATTGAACTGCCGGTTGTGATCTGCACGGTTTCAAAATTGTCGGCCGACTCCGATCGAATCTCCGCCGTTCCGTCGCTCCGCTTTGCCAACAGCTCGAGGTCCCCCGCATCATGGGGGAAATGAATTTGCGCTGTGGTTGTGCTATTGGCTGGGATGATGAGGGAATACCAGTCCTCGTCAGTCAGTTTCAGTTCGGAGTGAGATTCGTGAAGGGAAAGTGATGCCGACTCCACTTCGGAGTCATTGGGTTCAAAGGCGTCATCATTTGACGAATCAGGCCCGTTTCCGAAATCACTGCTGGTCGCATGTGCCAGACCGATTCTTAATTCGGCGCGGGGGTCTGCGGACGGCCAGTCCCACTTGGCAATCTTCACTACTGCTGCAGTGTCAGCAGGTGGTGTGTAGTCGAGTAGTTCGAAAGTTTGATCCACTCCGTTTCCGGAGAAGCCAACGCGGGCGCCATCGACAAAGACTTCAAAATCGAGATCGATTCGGTGATAGCTGTTTCCATTGTCGACCGGTGTAGTGGAATCCGGAGACACCGTGCCGACAGGGCGATGAGGGTAGCAGAGAACAATGCGGTTTTTCTCCCCTCCCTTCAGCGAGATTGTCCATTCGAGATTGTCATTGTTATCCCGATAAATAGCTCTCGAAGAAGTCGCCGCACGATAGGCCTGTGCCATGGCGACACCGCCGCCGTCACGCTCTGTCCCCGGGAAATCGTGAGCGACCCCGCTCGCCATGAGTTGCGCTTTCAGGGTCATTGGCTCGTCAGCGGAATCCGGGTTCGCCTGCACGCAAAGTGCGGCGGCGGAGGTTACCACCGGGGTCGAGAAGCTGGTGCCGGAGGTAACAGCAGAGAAAGGAGGGTTAGCCGACAGAGACTTGATGTTCACGCCGTAGCTCACGAGCTCCGGTTTCATTGCACCGGTTACCGGGTCGACGTGATTGGAGGAGTCCGCAATTTCATCGTCGGCCCACGTGTTGGGATCGTTTCCATTGACCATCCCGACAGTGAGAACGTTGAATCCGTTTCCCGGGCTGATGACCCTGCCGGCGGAGAGTCCATCATTTCCCGCTGCGGCCACGATGAGGACCCGGTTGATTTCAGTGACCCAGTCGTGATAGAGATCGATCCATTTCAGGTCGCCAGTATTTTGCCCCGCCGGGGTTCCCCAGCTTAAATTTACTATGGAGCAACCCTGCTGGATGCACCAGTCTACCGCTGCGGCCCGCCCCGAATCTGTCGATGCCGTGGCAAAATACGGATTGCTCCCGCTCGCGAGTCCGCGAAACATTGAGTCGCGACTCCAGATCACGCCGGCGACATCGGTGGCATGGGCATGGTTCGTGGTCGAGTCCGGATCGAAGATCCCGAGAGGAGCCGGTAGTAGCTGGCCAGGACCGGTTAGAGCGGGAAGGGGAATGTCGTCTTCCTCCACCATTCCGACATTCACTCCGGACCCGTCATAGCCATCAGTTTCCCAAACCGCTGAAAACCCTGCCTGGGCCGCTGTTCGTTCGCCCGATTTCTGGATGGCGGTACAATCGAGCCCGACAAAACGGACATCCGGATCGCGGGCCATTCTGAGGATTTCTCGTGGTGACGCGGAAAGGGAAAACATCGGTGCCAATCCAAGCCGATGCTTCAACCTCGTGCGAAAGGTCGGATACCTGGAGAGGAACTGATCAACCTGACTGCTGATAAGTTCCTTCTGCTTTTCGGTAGCGGAAAGCCTCGTTGATTGCAGAGACTCGCGAACTTCCCGATGATGTGTCCAGGTGTGATTTTCCGTATCGTCGGGAAAAAAGGAATGGAGAAGGTTGGCAAATTCGTCCGGGACAGAAAGCACGACCACTACCTGGAGATCATTAATGCCTTCTAATTCAGTCGCATGGGAAATCCGGTCCCGGAGAGCGCGATCCAGTTTCGAAACCGGAAGTGAAGAAGTCGATTTTTCGATTTCGAATTGTGAGTAGTCGCCGGACCTGGAGTCAGGTACCGGGACAGTCTGCACAGGCCGACGGTACAAGGTCAGGATCGCGGTGAGAGAAAAGAGGATGACGAAAAACAAGCGTCGGTTCATGGCGCGGCGCGATGGGCAAACATCGCTGGTTCGTGCGGAACCGGGCCGGGCCTCTGTCTCTGCTTTCGCGGCTCAATGAAGAGGCGGGCAGATCAAGCGGTCAACAATCAGGTTTTGGTTTCGTGTGAAAATATCAAAATTATTGCATTTCTATTAAGCCTGATGAGCATTGCTTCAAGTGATTTCTCTTCCTTTTTAAAGGGAGATGGACGCAATTGAGAAAACTGTTGCTCAACAACCCACTATCCGCGCCACGCGGGTGAACAGCAGCTGCGTTTCAATTCTGGATTCGCTCAGTCCTGTGATCCGGGCCAGCACTTTTCGATACGTTGCCAACTGCGGATGATATTTCTCGACGAGCAGGTCGATGTCCGCGTCCGTTTCGGCGCGATTGGTTTTGAAATCGATGATCGTGGCGGCGCTCGCTTTGCCGGACTCGTCGAGTTCGAGGACGACGCGGTCGAAGGTTCCCGACAACCACTCGCCGCCTAAGAGAATTTCGAAACTCTTTTCGCGCCAGACTTCGGTGGGGGATTCCGGACGGCTCAAGGCGGCGGCGATCTCTGGATTTTCGAGTGCGTTGCCGAGTTGCTTGATCGCTTCGTCGACCACCTTTTTATCGCGGTTGGCGTGAGCGCGCAATTCAGACTCGAGTTTTGCCCGGGTGTCAGGCTCGAGCCACTCGATTTCCTCAAACAGTCCGTGAACAAGCGTTCCCAGCTCGCGGGCGTATTCGCCGTCGCGGCTGAAGATCTGGGCAGCGGTGACCATTCCGGCTTCCGATCCGCTCGGGGTCCGGCGCGCGGGCCGCGGGCGTGCGAGGTTCTGAGAAACTTCAGGACGCGGCTTGATTTCCCCGGCCTCCTCCTTTGTCTCCTTCTCCAGGGCCGCAAACCAGCGTTTGTTCGTGGTTTTGAGGTCGGTTTCGAACAGGACCGAGACAGCCGTTTCGCCGATTTTTGTTTCCACCGGGTCGCTTTCGCACAGCGCCTCTGTGAGGAGTTTTACGACGTTGTTTGACCGGGCGGAGCCTCCCCTCGGCTGGGTGATGAGGTAGTTCGCGCAGCGGGCACGGGTCAAGGCAACGTAGAGTTTGCACAGGTTTTCGTAAGCGGCATCGGCTTCCCGTTGCGCATGAAATTCACTGAGCGTTTCGTCGGCTTCGTAGATCTCTTTCTTCGGCAAATCGAATACCCACTCGACTTCCCGGTCGGCCCCTTTTCTCGCGCCAATCTCGTTTCGGGCTGTCGTGAGTGCGTTGCCTTCGAGGTCGGGAAGAATGACAGCATCAAAGGTGAGCCCCTTCGATTTGTGAATCGTCATGACCTGAACGGCGCTGCGGGAGTCCGGTTCGCGGACGGTCCGGTTGCGGGCGAAGGATAAAAATTCATCGATGTCGCGTGATCCGCTTTCATCAAAAAGGCGCGCGGTCAGTGCGAGTTCCTCGGCACGGCGCTCGCTGAATTCATCGAGTTCCGCGCTATCGAGATGTTGCAATGTGAGGGTGAACTTTCGAATCACGTTCTCGAAACCGTTTTCGAAAATCTCGCTTCGGACCTGAGAAGAAATTCGTGCAGCAGACCACTCTTCTTCTGCAATTACACTTCCGAAGGGAGTCATTCGGAGGTGTTCGAAGGAAAAAGTATCGCCGGGATGCGCGGCCAGTTGCAGGTAACTGAGAATGGTTCGGTTGAGCGCATTGTCCGTCGCAATCGGCATGTCGGCCTCGCTCATGACAGGGATGTCTGATTCGGCGCGAATGTAGTTCACCAGCGAACGCCCGACCTTGTTGGTTTGCACAAGAATGGCGCACTCCAGTCCGCGTTCGATCGGATTGATTTCCTCCAGCAGGGCAACGGCAACGGCAAAGCGGTCCTCCTCGACAGCTTTCTCCCCCTCGGGGGGAACCGGATTCAGCAGCGCGGTGTAGCCGGGGAGCTCGTCGTTGGGCGCGCAGACTTTGTGGTCATGCCATTCCCACTGCGCGAGCGTGGCATCGGGGATTTTCAGGTTTTCGAGGACAGCCCGGTCTCCAAAGATGCGATTAACCGGTTCGATGATGTCGTGACCGGAACGCCACGACTCGTCGAGGTTGCGTTTCTGAATGCGCTTCTCGTACTGGTTGTAATGATTGAGAATATCCCGCGAGAGCGTCGGGTCCCCGCCGCGCCAGGCATAGATCGACTGCTTGGAATCACCGACCTGGAACAGAGACCGCTCGCCGGATTCATCCTGGATGGTTTCGTCGATGAGATTCGCGATGACCTTCCACTGGAGAAAACTCGTGTCCTGAAACTCGTCGAGCAGCCAGTGATCGTAGCGGGCGTCGAGGCGGTAATCGATGCGGAGCCGGTCATCGTCGCCCGGGGTTTGACTCAGCAGAGGAGCATCGACATTTTCATCGCCCTGCCCGGCGAGAAGAAGCGCGAGGTCCTGAAAGGTCAGTTTTCCCTGACGCCGGACGCGTTCGGCGTAGGTTGATTCGTAGCGGTCGAGCAATTGCCAGACCCCCTGCGTTCGTCGGAGACAGGTTTCGATTTCTGCTCCGGCGAGATGGCGAAGAATGCGAAGAACAATCGCGCATTCTTTCGGGCCGAACTCGTGCGGCTTGCGGTTGAATTTCAGTTCTGCGTGTCCCGACTTGAGATCGCTGAGGTGGGGCAGAAGCGTTTTGAACATGTAGGAAACGCGATTTGTCATCTTCGCGCCCGGACGGTGCGCCGGCGCCTGTTCACGGTATTCCTCCCAGTAGGCCCAGTTTACTTTTGTCTTCGCCTCCTTGCCCCCGTCCGGATCATCGGCGAGGCGGAACAGTTCAAAGAGTTCGGCGAAGTCTTTGTGCAGATCGGTCTTTGTCCCAAGGAAATCGCATCCATCCGGCCAGATTGCCTTTTCGTTTCCCCAGCGCTTCGCAGACGGCACTTCGAGGTAAAGACCGTGGAGATCGTCAACGAACTGATCCAGCTCGCGGAGGATCCGTGATTCCTCTTTGCCAAAAGTTGCCTGTCGGAAGGCTTCGAGAAATTCCCGCTGGGCCGGATCTACTTCTTCACGGGAAAAGCGCCGTTGAAAGACGGAGCGGTAGACATCCTTTTTCGCAATGGCTTCGAGGTGAGGATCGATGATTTCAAAATCACCGGACAAACCAAACTCACCCGGAAAGGAGCGCAGGACGTTCGAGTAAAAGCTGTCCAGCGTTCCGAGAAACAGACGGGGCATCCGGCTGATGAAGGTGCGGAGAAGTTCCGTGTATTCTGCCTGAGAGAGGGCCGAGAGAGATTCGGAAAGAATGCTTTCATCCCCGATGTTGGGTGCTTTGTCAGGATCGGAGGCGGCCTTCGCAAGTTTCTCGAGAATGCTTTCGAAAAATTCCCCCGCCGCCTTACGGGTAAAGGTCACCGCAATGATCCGCTCCGGTGCGACGTCCTGCCCCGCGCGATGCTGAAGCGCCATCAGCCCGATGTAGCGATTCGTGAGCTGGTAGGTTTTACCCGAACCGGCCGAGGCGAGAATGATTTCGTTGGTTAACATGTTAGGTGGGAAGTCCGTTCTACGGTGGGGGATGGCGGGGATAACAGGGTTAGGTTGCTGATTCAACAGGGTTGGGTGCTGCACTTAACCCTGTTGGGTCGACGGACTCTGTGGCTTCGCCAAAGAGGATTTCTTCAAAGGGGTCACTCCAGGGGAGGCGTTCAGCGGGTGGCCAGAAGGTGCGCTTGCGAACCGCTTCGACGACTCCCTCGGCGCAACGCTGCGCGGAGTCGAGCAGCTCGCGATCCAGATCGATCCAGAGGTCGAGGATGACTTCGGCCCGTGTCGGGCCGAGGGCCACGTGTCCGGCTTCGATTTCGCGATCCGGATAGCGTTTTGTCAGGGAAAGCAGGTAGAGCGGAATTTGCAGGTCGACCCAGCGGTGGGTTTTTCCCGCATATTCGAATTTGGCCCACTCCGGAAACTGATCGGGGTCCTCGGTGCGTTTGATCGCGGTGTGGTGATACTCGGCGACGAGTTTGTTTTTCCGTGTCGCGGAATGGTAAATCGAGTGGGTTTTGAAATCGAAGACACGCAGCCTGCCGTCTTCGTGTTGCTCG
>JAKSBG010000163.1 GCA_022361255.1 Verrucomicrobiales bacterium | reverse complement strand
TTCCGGATTCGTCGATGCGGCGATTCAGAAAGGGGCGATTCAGCCGACCATCTATGTCTTTCCCAACGGCGGGCCGATGAGCTGGTATAACTATCCACAGATCGAGAATGGGCAGGGCGAGGATGTCTTTGTGAAAGAATTGATCCCGCACATACAGGAAACCTACCGAACCCGTGAACTCGCGATCGAGGGTTTCAGCCAGGGCGGCCGCGGCACCACGCGTATCATGTTTCGCTATCCGGAACTCTTCGTATCCGCCGCGCCGGGCGGCTCGGGTTACAGCAATGAAAAGCGCGTTCAGGAGAATGGCGGGGCCGAGAGTGAAAGCGTCGTTTTTGCGAAGGGCTACAATACCTGGGATTTAGCGGCGGAATATGCCAAGCGGAAAGACAAAGACAAGCTTCCCATCCTCCTCTGGGTCGGCACAAAGGGATTCAATTACGAGAACAATCTGGAGTATTCTGAATACCTTGAATCTCTATCCATCCCCCATGACAAGCACGTCGTCGAGGGCGTCGCTCACTCAGCCGCCAGGCTTTACGCAAAAGACGGAATGCCCCTGATGCAATTTCACCAGAAGCATTTTTCGAAACCGGATTGATGACAAGTCTGTCTATCAGATCAGCTGTCGGTTCTTGATATTCAGATACTGGGTCACCGTCTCCGTGCAAAGCTCTGCGTGCTCCGGAGTGCCCAGCTCGACGCCGAGATGGTGTAGCCGTTTCCGGGTTTCCCGGATTTCCTGCCACTGGAAATGGCCGCCCAGCTCTTCGTAGATTTCGGATACCGTTTCCGGATCAACCCGCCCGGAAAAAACGGGATGGGCGTGCTCCGGTTTCACCATGTTTACGAGAACAAGATGCTGCCTGTTGATCAATGGCAGGGCTTCGAAAAAGTGTTCCGCAGTCAATGGATCACTGAGATCGACCAGCATAACGATGAGAGCGCGACGCGTCAGTCGTTGCCGCAACGAGATCATCAATTGCTCAAAATCGGGCGCGACCTGCTCCGGC
This sequence comes from Verrucomicrobiales bacterium, assembly GCA_022361255.1. Classification (GTDB taxonomy): domain Bacteria; phylum Verrucomicrobiota; class Verrucomicrobiia; order Verrucomicrobiales; family DEV007; genus Arctic95D-9. Next base: position 4,525 of record JAKSBG010000163.1, on the reverse strand, counting down.
TCGAGAGTGTAAAGAGCGTCGCGGACGAGGTTGTAGTGCTCCTTTCCGTTCCGACCGCGAATGAATCTCGTAACGTTATCGGCGAAACTGACAAATCCGAAAAGGTCCCCCTGTCGCTCCGCAACGGAAGCGAGGATGAGGGAGCAATGCAGAAACTTCTCCAGCTGAGTGGTGACAAGGTAGTCCCCGCCGGATGACTCCTCGGCATACAGCCAGTCGCCCCCCTGGGTTTCCTCTACCGGCACCCGGATCTCCCGTCCGCTGAGCCGGGAGTGATCGACCACGACGTAGACTTCCTGCGTTTTCTCAATCTGGTAGGTGCGAGTCACCGGGATCCCCCGTCGGGCCGTCGCCTTCCAGTCGATGTCGACATAGTCGTCACCGGGCTGGTATTCCCGGAGCTGCTCAAAATCCCGCCCCTTTCCGACCTGACGCACGATGTGGGAACCGTCCTGCCCACGCATCAAAAACAAACTGGCAAGCCGCTTTCTCTCCGTAGCGAGATCTGGATACACGCGAAGCTCGCAGACCGGATCGAATTTTCTCCGTGTCAGCCAGAGCCCCATGAGGGAGCGCGTCTCGATGTGAATGGACTCAAAAAAGAACTTCCCCCTTTGCAGCGGAATAATTTCCACGGCGACCCGCGTTTTTCGCCCCGCCTTCAGGGGCGAAATGCGGCCGGTCGATTCCTTTTCAAATCGAAAAAACGGCGAGGCATTCAATCCGTATCGAATCCATTTCAACTCCTGACCGTTCAATGAGAATTCCAGCGGCAGCTCCGTTTTTCTACCCTTCGTCCCGCGAATCAATTCCGGAACGGAGAGGTCCACTGCCTGCAGGAGTCGTTGCGACAGGAGATAGTCGGCAAGGCAAACCAGGACCAACCCGCCAAGCGCGGCAATGGCGATGAGGCGGGCAGCTCCCGTGTCGTAGACAAGGACCGTGCATGCCGGAATCACGAAGAAAAACGCAATCCAGAGAAGCAGCTTGTTCGGAACCGGTCGCATTTCTTTCAGCGCGCAGAAAATCCGGATCCCTTAGCGGGGAACGGCCACCGACTCGAGCAGTTTTCGTATCGCCTCGTCCGTCGTGACGCCTTCAATTTCATATTCCGGACGCAGAACAATCCGGTGGGAGAGCACCGGTCGGGTCATTTCCCGAATGTCGTCCGGAGTCACAAAGTCACGCCCCTGGATCGCCGCATAGGCCCGGCTCGACAGAAGCAACGCCTGCGTCGCCCGCGGCCCTGCCCCCACCTGAATGCTGTCCGTCTCGCGGGAGCTGCGAATCAGGTCGACGACATAGGAAACGAGTTCGTCTTTGATGGTGATGGACTGCAGCGCCTGTTGCATCCTGGCAATGTCGGACTCTGTCAAAACAGGCTGAATGGCATCGCTGTCGAGAACGTTCTCCGGAGTCTCATTTCCCAGACTTCGGTTCGCGAGAATTTTTTCCTCATCCTCTCCCGGATAGTCCATCTCGACCCGGAGGAGAAATCGGTCTTTCTGGGCTTCCGGGAGCGGGTAGGTGCCCTCGTATTCAATCGGGTTCTGCGTCGCAAAAACCGTGAAGCTGTCCGGCAGCTCGTGTGTCACTCCGTCGATCGTCGCCTGTCGCTCCTGCGTCGCCTGGAGAAGAGCCGACTGCGTTTTCGCGGGGGCACGGTTGATTTCGTCCGCAAGAAGGAAGGAGGTAAAAATGGGCCCCTTCACGAGATGAAAAGCACTCTCCTGAAGATTGAAAATATTGGTTCCGGTGATGTCGGAGGGCATCAGGTCGGGAGTGAACTGAATCCGGGAAAACTCGGCCCCGAGAACTCGCGCCAGCGTCCGTACAAGAAGGGTCTTTGCCACACCGGGAACCCCTTCGATCAGAATGTGATTTCCGGTAAAGATCGCGATCAGTGAATAATCAATCACCTCCTCCTGGCCGATAATGACTTTTCCCACCTCCGATCGTGCGCGGGAAAGGATTTCTTTGACCGTCGAACCGGATTCAGCGGGATCACTCGTAGGTGCGTCTTCCATGGTCCGCTTCATCGCACATAACGCCCTATCAAGGCAAGTGGATAAACAGGAAATAGCGCGCCCGGAAAATCACGGACACGGGTTCGGATACCGGGAGTGCACCGTGTCGATTGCTTTACGAACCTCCCCCGGCAGCTCGACATTCACACTGTCGATATTCGATTTCAGCTGTTCCATCGTGGTCGCCCCGATCAGGTTACTGGCGACATGGTGCCGTTGGTTGATCCACGCGAGACTCATCTGGGCAAAATCGAGTCCGGCATCCTCCGCGATTTTGGCGTATTCCTCAATTGCGGCATCGCTGTTGGGTCCGTTGTAGCGGGCAAAGCGCTCCCACAATGTGATTCTCGCACCTTCGGGCATGGCACCGTGCCGATACTTCCCGGCGAGGCGACCGAAAGCGAGTGGCGAATAGGGAAGAGAGCGCATGCCCTCCTCCTCACAAATTTCGGACAACCCCATATCAAATGTTCGATTCAGCAGGTTGTAGGAGTTCTGAATTGTAACCATACGGGGCAGGCCCTCACGCTCGGCAATCTGGAGAAACTTCATCGCGCCCCAGGGCGTTTCATTGGATAGACCGATGTGACGAACCTTCCCCTGTTCGATCAGTTCGGCGAGAACACCGAGAGTTTCCTCAATTGGAACAGGATCGGAGCCTTTGGGTGGTGAATAGTCACGCGTTCCAAAAAGCGGCACGGGACGATCCGGCCAGTGGAGCTGATACAAATCAATGTAGTCGGTTTGGAGGCGTTTCAGGCTCCCCTCCACCGCAGCCGTAATGTGCTCGCGATTGAGTCGGGAGCCTCCGCGAATGTGAGTGATGTGTGGGCCCGGACCCGCAACCTTGGTGGCGAGAATGACCTTGTCCCGGTTTTTGCGCGCAGCAAACCAGGTACCGATAATGGACTCGGTGCGATGGCAGGTTTCCGCAATCGGCGGCACCGGATACATCTCAGCCGTGTCGAAAAAATTCACGCCCTCCCCGAGCGCGTAGTCCATCTGCTCATGCCCCTCTGCCTCGGTATTCTGCTCCCCCCAGGTCATTGTTCCCAGGCCAATGAGGCTGACGTTCAGATCGGTGTGGGGAATTTCGCGGTATTTCATGGCAGAGAGAAAGGGCAAATGGATAGGGAATCAAGTGAGGGAAATCGGGATACAGGACAGCTACTTTCCTCCAAACTTTCGGACCATCGCGTAGAAAAGAGGTGCATAGAAGATACCGAGAAAGGTTACTGCAATCATTCCGAAGAACACCGCTGTTCCCAGCGCCTGTCGCATCTCTGCTCCGGGGCCGGAGGCAAGAACAAGAGGGACCACGCCGAGAATGAAGGCCATCGCCGTCATCAGAATCGGTCGAAGACGGAGCTTGGAAGCCTCCAGCGCCGCCTCGAATCGATCCATCCCCTCCTCCTCGAGCTGCCGCGCAAACTCCACGATGAGAATGGCATTCTTGCTGGCGAGACCAATCAGAACGACAAGTCCAATCTGGGTCAAAATATTGTTGTCCATCCCTCGAAGCCAGACACCCCAGATCGCGCCAACGAGACACAGCGGCACTGTCAAAATAACAGCGAGAGGGAGCCCCCAGCTCTCAAACTGGGCTGACAGGAGAAGGAAGACGAACATCACAGCGAGAAGAAACAGGACCACCGCTCCGGAGCCCTGTGCTTTCTTTTCCTGAAACGCCAATTCAGTCCACTCGTAGGAAATCCCCTGCGGAAGGACCTCCGCGGCGAGAGATTCCATTTTCCGGATCGCCTGTCCTGTGCTGTATCCCGGTGCCGTCGCTCCGAGAAGATCGGCGGAAGAAAACAGGTTGTGACGGACAACGCGATCCGGACCGGTACGCTGCTTGATGTCGAGAAGCGAACCGAGCGGCACCATTTCTCCGTCTGCGTTGCGGGCTTTGAGGTGGCTGATATCGCTGGCGTCATCACGAAAGCGGGAATCGGCCTGCGCCGTCACCCGGAATGTTCGCCCGTAGAGATTCAACTCATTCACGAAGGAGGAACCCAGATAGATCTGCAGGGTGTCGAATACGCTCTGAAGCGGCACTCCCAGCATCAGCGCTTTTTCCCGGTCAATATCGGCATAAAACTGCGGAGCACTGGATGTGAACGGAGTGAACGGTTGCACAATTTCAGGCTGCTCCATCGCATTCATGATCAATCCCCAGGTCGCGTTTTCGAGAGCCGCATACCCCAATCCGGCCCGGTCCTGAATCTCCATCTTGAATCCTCCCCCGTTTCCGAGCCCCCGCACGGAAGGTGGCGGAAGCACGATCGTGATCGCCTCATCAATCGAGGCTGTCGCATTCCGCAGCCGGTCGATCACGGCATTTCCTGAGAGATCCTTGGTGCCGCGCCGGGAAAAATCATCAAACACCGGGAACAACACGACAGCATTGGTCGCGTTCGAGAACGTTGCCCCGTTAAATCCGGCAAATCCCACCACGCTGTCGACTCCGGGAACCTCGAGAACCCGATCAATCAACT
>JAKSBG010000272.1 GCA_022361255.1 Verrucomicrobiales bacterium | reverse complement strand
GAAGTCGTAAACGAGGGGGCGCTTCTGGTCTTCGGTGAGGGAGTCAAAAAGTGTTTTCACCAGTGTCTCGGCATTGTCGGCGGTTTCAGAACGAAGGGCAGCAGGTGCGGAAACGGCTGCTGCAGCGAGGGAGGTGCGACGGAGAAAAGAACGGCGATCGATCATGGTGAAAAGGGGTGGGGGTTCTTTGATGTAACGCATGATAGCGGAAAAAGTTTCGCTGTGGGAAGTCTGCACTTTTCCCTGTTCACGCCGCATCGCCTGTTTTTCGCGTTTTCCGGAACCGGAAACCCGGCGTAGGATCGGGAACTTCGTTGATGCGATTTCGAACTGTCATCCTGTTGCTTTGTTTTCTCATTCCGGTCAGTTGCCGAACGGTCCGGGAGCCGGAATTGCGCGCGTTTGCTACGGATGGATGCACCTGCTATCCGGACGGAACACTTCAAGCTCCCGATCTGTGGAGGCCGGATTGTGTCGCGCACGACTACGCATACTGGCGCGGTGGTTCGCGGGCGGAACGTCGGGAGGCGGACCGGAAATTAAGAGAAGGTATCCGGGAAAAGGGAAAACCGCTGGCTGCCGATGTGGCTTTCCTGGGAGTCAGGCTGGGCGGGACGCCCTTTCTGCCGACCCCGTGGCGGTGGGGGTATGGCTGGAATCAGTTCCCGAGAGGGTATCGGGCAGCGGAAGATCGAAAGTGACAGGGAACCCTGTCCCGTCGATGACCTGACCCTGTTGGGTTGCGGACCGGACAGGGTTGGATCCTCTTCACTCTCCGCCGTTTTGCAGGGCGGCGAGTTCTTTGGCTTTTCTTTGAATTTCCTCGGGGGAGGGCAGGGATTCAAGATCGAGCTCGGCGAGAACTTCGGCCGGGATAATGCCGGACTGTTGCAGTTTTGTCAGGCAGCGTTTGCGCTCGTTGAGGGCTTTGTCAGGGCTGCGCTCTTTGGAGAACCGGGATTTGGCTTTTTCGCTGCGGGTGCGGAGGCTGGAATAGATGTCGCCTCCCAACAAAGAGGTGATGTCGACTTTCATGCTCTCGCGTTCGACATCGGCCTGTTTGACCGGCTCGCCGTTGATGGGGCCGGTTTTGTATTTGGGGAACATGATCGCGACTTCGGGGCAGACGCGCGAGCAGGCGGGGCAGTTGGTTTTGCAGTTGTCGTTGTTCTGCACTTGGATCTGCTTGTCGTCGTCGACGCCGTAGACGTCGAAGAGGCAGAAGCTGAGGCATTGCATGCAGTTGGTGCAGCGGTCGTAGTCGATGACGGGGAACCACGGTTTCCACGCTCCGGTCTGACCGGGTTGGTTGAGCCCGTCCGCGAGCCCGGCGCGGGTTTCCTCGACGAGGGTCACGACCGCTTCGGTATCGAGGCCGGAGGTGTCGCGCGTCTCGATCTTCCGTTTCCCGACCGCGTCCACTACTTCGGGTGTATGATCCGTGAATTCGCCGAGAACAATAACCGATGCGTCCCCGGAAACGTCGGTGAATGCAGCTTGATCGGCATTTTCCGTGACTCTGGTGACAGAATATCCGCGATCGAGAAGGTTGGCGGTAACTCCGACACGGTGCCCGTTTTCCCAGGCGGAGGCTCCGTTGCCCTCAAAAAGAATGACCTGAACAGGATGAATTTCGTTTTTCATGAGTCGGTGAGTTTTTCGATGATTTCATCGGCGCTTTCTTCGCGCATGTTGAGAACCTCGACACTGTCGTCGTCAGGGAAAGGGGCTTCGGCGTGATGAAAGAGCCATTTCACAGCCCGCGGGTAGCAGGCGGCGATTTTCACATTTTGACCTTCCCCAATCAGTTCTTTGATCCGTTCGTCTTTGCGGGCCGCCATTTCGCAAAGGTCGGAAACACATTCGAAGGTTTCCCCGGAATCGCAGAGCCTTTCGAGCACCTCGTTTTTGACGTCCGCAGGAACAACTTGCGCGAAGGCGCAGCGGCAGTAGAGAATCTTGGTGGAAGGGGCGCTCAAGGGTCGGATCCGGGAATTCAGGTGTTCGAGTTTCGTCTCGGGAAAGGTCGCTTTCAATGGGATTTTGTGAGGCGCGTCTGCGCAGGGGGGTAAAACTGCCTGGCGGCCAGTGCATTCGCAATGGCGGAAAACGCATCACTTTAGCAGGATTCTTTTAATTTTGAGTTTTCAAGACGTTGATATTCGCTACGTTTACTGATGCCACGTCAGGGAGTCTCAAAACGCAGCTTTATTAGCGGTCTCGTGGCGTTTTGTCTTCCGGTTTCTGTGTTGGTGGCGCAGGAAGGGGACGGTGCAAGATTGGTTCCCGTGAAGGAGATCCCGGACCGTTTTTTTCAGGTTCAGGGAAGCAACGGGTTCTTCTGGCAGGCGGTGAAAAACGGGGCTGTCACGTCCGGTGAGACGCAGTATCTCCAGTCGGGATTGAATTTGCTGGTCGACGGCGAGAACTTTACTCCTTCAGAAGCGAAAGTTCGGCAGCCGGGCTCGGAATTGCCCGGATTGATCGAGCTATCGGGAGTGTTGGATCGTGTTGCGGTGGTTCGCTCGCTGCTTTTTGATCGCGAGCGGGGCGCGGTGCGGGTAATTGACTCTTTCGAGAATACGACCGGGGAGGAGCTGTCATTGTCCGTAGGTCTGCGGACGACTTATCCTTTTGGTTGGGAGAGCCTTCACGGAGGTGATGGAGGCCTGTTGTCAAGTGACCCGGTTCTGCGTCTGGATGCGGAAGATGGTGGCTTGATTGTGCACTTCAGTGCCACGGAAGGCCGTCATGATACCTTGATCGTTTGCGGGAAGGGTTCCGTGCGACCAAGGCTAATCGGTTCGACGAACCGCAGGGAATTGACTTTGCAATACCAACTGATAATTCCTGCCGGTAAAACTGCATCATTGCTGCATTTTATCAGCCAGATTACCATTCCGGAAATGGATGCGGCGGAAAAAAGGTTTGCCCGCTTTCTCCGACCCGGCGTGGATGCAAAGGTAGCAGCTTCGGTGATTAATTTTCCACAGGAGTCCTTTGTGGAGAAACCTGAGGTTGCCGCGAAGCCGGGATCGCTCGTTGCTTTGAATCAGTTTCTCGGTGCAGTTGGGGTTTACCGCCGTTCTAAGGACTTGCTTTGGCTTTCCCCGACAAGTCAGCTGACGGGTGATCTTTCACAGGATGCTGTTCTGATCGTATCGGGTGCTCCCGGGGAGCCGGTGAAGTTGTCGATCAGTGAAGTTGCGGCGGTTCGCGGTGGTTCCGGCATTGGTCGTCCGGTCAGGGTATTCCTGAGAGACGGTACGGTTCTTTCCGGTTCAGTTTCGGCAGAGAATCTTACCTTCACTTCAGATGGGGAAACGGAACCGCAGCAGCTGGATGTCGAGGCCGTTCATCTGCTTTTGAGCCGGACCTCCAATGCTGACGGGATTCCGCCAGAGGGAACGATGGGATTTCTGCAAACGACGGATGGCGAAGTCATCGCCCTGGCAGAGGAAAATGCAGAGCTTCCGGCGATGGCATCGTGGGGGCCATACCCTGTTTTGCTATCGACGACGGCTCAGATGCGTCATGTTAGTGAGCCACTTCCCTCCCACCGGGTCGTCTCCCGGGATGGATCGCGGGTTTCTGTTTTTCTCGCGGGCGGAACAATCGAAATGAAACTTGCAGGTGGAGCCATTCGCGAGCTTCCTGCTACCGGGATCGCAGCCTACTGGCAGGCTGGTCTTGAAACTGTTGAAGACCTCGGGGAAAACGGAAGCTGGCTGGACTTCTCCGAAGTTCCCGACCGGCTTTCTGTCGAGACCGGTTTTCTCCTGCAGGGCAACCAGTTGGTAACAGGTGAGTTTGCAGATTCCGCGATCAATTTTCGGACCAGTGGTCCGGTCATTCGTGTGGAAACGGCAAGAGTTCGTTCCCTTCGGAGAAGTCTTGATGTCACAAAATCCTCCACGAATCGCTATCAGGTAGAGTTGAAAAACGGGGAGTCGCTTGAGGGGGAGGTGGTTGATCATTATCTGACTATCAATCGAACCGGCTCCCGAATACGAGTTTCGTTCGATCAACTTCACGCCTATCGCGCACGTTAATTTTTATGTTTCGAGCTCTCAACAGCCTGTTTGAAAGAGGGGACTGCAGTGGTTTGCATCCGGCAGGGGTAGCTGTGATTTTTGCTCTGATGTCCGTCCCGGGTTCCCGCGCGCAGGACGTTTCTGATACGGATTTGGTTCCTGCTGCATTGGGAATCCGGTCGGATAATGCCGGAAATTCCTGGAACATTGAATCGAACGGAACGATCGGGCGAATCGGGAGCACGATGGTAAACAGTGGACTGGCCCTATCTGTCGATGAAGAGAAATTTGTCTCCTACCAGCCATTGATGACGCCTGACGGTAAAGAGTTTGTTTTGCGGGGCCGTACGATCTCCGGGATTCCCGGATTGCAGATTCAACGTCGGATTCGCCTTTCAGAGGAAAACGGGGCCCTTCGCTATGCGGAGATTTTCTACAACGGGTCGACGGACCCGCTTGTGGTAAATGTTTCGCTGGTGACAAACTTTTCAGGCAATTACAAAACGTTCCTTACGGATCGGGGGAGAACGGAGCCTGTCCTGTTGAATGAATCAGAAAGCGGGATTCTCGTACTGCCGGGCGCGACACAATCCACCCGCGCCTTTCTCTTCAGCCTGGCAGATTCCAGTAGTGTCATGAAGCCGAGCATTTCCGCGCAGAACAGGTATGCGCTGAGTTTTCAGTATCCGTTAAAATTGAAGCCTGGTGAGACTCAGATTATTCTGCATTACGTGGCCCAGGTTGTGATCCCCCAGAATTTCGACCGTCGGAATTTGCAGAAAGTGTTTCACCCCCATTCTTTCCGCGAAAACGAAGCCAGTGTGCCCTCATCCTGGAAAGATTGGCTCGCAAATGCCGGTGGGGCGGTGAGAAATCCGGCCGAGGCGACCATTCGCCAGGGAGGATTGTGGACATTGGGAATCGATCCCGGGCCGCGGGCCATTCTCGCAATCGGCGAAGGAACTAGACTGACAGGGGAGGTGGACGGTGATGCTGTGGAACTCGTAAGCAACTACGGAGATGTTTCGCTGGAAGTGGAAAACCTCTCGGCCCTGGTGGGACAGAACGGTGATCCTTCGCGCCCGGTCCGGATCTTTTTGAGGGATGGGCAGATTCTGTCCGGGGAGGCAACCTCACCGGGACTCGCATTCGCGCAGAATGGCGGTTCGCGGATAGAAATAGATGTAAAAACTCTGGATCGATTGGTATTTGCTGAGTCGGGGCAGGACAGGAGTTGGGCCAGCGGAACTATTGCAATGCTGGAAACACACCGCGGAGACCGGCTGAAGCTTGCCGGGGAAAACGGTGCTTTGCTTTCCGCGGTGACGCCCTGGGGTGAATTGGAGATTTCACCTGAGAACTTGATCTGGCTAGGGCCGGCGAAAGAGGATTCCACAGGCTACAGGGCGGAACTGACAAACGGGACCCGTTGCATCATTTTCCCCGGAGTAGCGGACGTGGTCTTGGAAAACGCCGAAATAGGTCGGTTTGACTTGAAGACAAGTGACATAAAAAGTGTTTTTACGCCCAGGATTCAGGAGAGAAACCGATGGAGTTCCTCGGTTGGAATACAGGCATCCATTTCTCTGGATGGCGAGCAGATTGTAGTGGGAGATATCGGTAACACCTCGTTGCCACTGATTGCGGGTGGGAACCGAATTGAAACTTCGGTCTCGGCGATCCGGAAAATGCGTCGGGTTGCAAAGACCTCCGTATCCCCGGGAGGAATTCCGGAGGACTTGCCGGGATTTGAAATTGAACGATGGGATGGCGGCGTGATAACCGGATTTTCCCCTGTAGACTCACTATCGGTCGAAGTTTACGGAAGAAAGTGGAGTATTCCCCTGCGGGATATCGTCCATATCGACATGCCTTCACCAGAATTGACTCCAGAGACGCTTGCGCAGATTCGGGAACTGGTAAACCGGCTGGGAGCGGCGGAATGGAAGGTCCGCGAAGAGGCGACCCGGGAACTCGGCGCATTCGGTTACCTTGCGTGGCCGGTATTGAAGCGGGAACTTCAGTCCTCAAGTGACCCGGAAGTTAGCCACAGGTTGGAACAGATTCTTTCTCTTCTCAATTGAAACGGCACTTCTATCGTTACAGAGGTCATCGGGTTTTTGTCCAGGTAGGCGCAACGCGCAAAACACATTGGAAATACAATCACAGAAACTTCTTTTTCAGTCCGCAGCGGATTCGGTTCGCAAGCGGGTCGCCTCGGTGCGTTTTGCCAGGTGGATTCGGGGAGGGCACGGGATCGTCGGGGGACTGGCTCTGGCGGCAGTTTGGTTTGCGCGCCGTGCGTTGATTTGGCGGGAAGGAGAAATTTGGATCGTGAGCGGCATCCTCGCGATTTGGGCGCTTGCCGGGCTCATTTTCTCAATCGTCCACCGCCCTGATACCTTTCACTCGCTGCTGATGCTCGACCGGATTGGCGGATGGAAAGACCAATTCTCCTCTGCGTGGGCATTTCTTACGGGAGGGAAATGCAGTGAGCCGGAAAGGCTGCATATTAGCAGGGCAGGCGGGCTCGTTGATGAGGCACAGTCCCGTTTTCGGAGGGACTTACCACTTCCCTCGTTGCGGCATGTTTGGCTTCTGCCGCTGTTGGCTGCGATCGTGGCGCTTTCCCCCATAGGGAGGGTTCCGGTTGACCAGCGCGATCTGGAATTGAGCGATGAAATGAAGGACGCTGCCGCACTTCAGTCGGAAGAACTCGAGCGTCAGGCGGAGCAGGTCCGGAATTTGGATTCCCTCGAAAAGGATGAGCGCTCGGAACTGGAGCAACTTCGTGTAGAAGTGAAGGAAATGGCTGACCGCCTGGCTGATCCTGATGACTTAACCGCCGGTGAAATGCTGGAGGCTTTGGAGGAGAGGGCGCGGGCTGCCGAAAAATTGGCGGAAAAGCTGGGGGTGGGTGATGATGTTTGGCTTTCCCGTGAAATGCTCGCAGAAATGGCGGGTCATCCTGATACAGCAAACCTCGCTTTGGCGATCAAGGACAAGGCGGCGGAGCCGGCTGCAGAGGAATCTATGGTATTGCATGGGGTTCTCGATAATCCGGATATCACTCGCGAGACGCGTGAGCGCCTCACCGGGGCACTCGAGAGCATAATCAGCGAAGCGACGGAAGAGGACGAAGCCCGGCCTGCCGGAGAACGAATCGGGAATGCATCGAGAAAGTTGATGGAGTCTCAGCCGCGTCCCGCTGCCAGGGAATTTGAAGAATTGGCAAAGCATTTCCGGTTTGTAGGTGAGCGGGAAAAAGCTCAGGAAAAGTTGGAAGAGCTTGCCAGCTCACTGCGGGATGCCGGCGGCGAAGTCAGCGGCAGCGAACTGCAGCAGATGGAGAAAATTGCCGGGGGAAATCGCGATGAACGGGAAACTCCGTCCGGGCTTCAATCGCTCGATTCAGGAAGCATGCCTGAGGATTTACAAAAACTTCTCACCCCTCAGATGATGTCTAGTGGCCAGGATGGCACCCCACCTTCTCCGGCGGCCGCTCAGCAGGAGGGTGCCGGCGCAGAAGGACCGAAGGAAATAAAGGCGCCGATCCCCGGAGTAGCACAATCCGGGAACGAGGGGGGCAAAGGTCAGCCGCAGGGTTTAAAGGCACCTGTTCCGGGTGAAAATCCCGAGCCGGGGGGGGATGGTTCCGGCTCCAGTCTCTCCGATCAGGCACAGGATGGAAACGGCAAGGGAGGAATGCTTGCAGCCCCAGTGCCCGGTGAGAATCCCGGGGATTCCGAATCAAGCGCGGGAATGGCGATGAGCAATGGCGGTAATTCCAATCAAGCCGGGCAGGGAGGGAATCAGGCGGGTGCCGGCACTGCGGAGATGTTTGACAATGAAACCGAGGCAATGAAAGCCGGGAAAGACTCAGAAGTGGTCGCTCAAATCAACGACGGCGGCGAGTCAACTGTAAGAGCCGTCGAAGGAGGCGTCCGCCGCGAAAATGCGACCCGTTCCCGGCAGGAAATCGTAACAGAGTTTTTGAGCGCAGAGGAACAGGCTCTCGACGGCAAAGCGATCCCGAGGTCGCGCCGAGAGCATGTTATCCGTTACTTTTCCGCAATCCGCCGACAGTTCGAAGAGGTGGAATCATCAAATTGAAAATTTCCCGAATGACAGACGAATTACCCTCTCAACTGGAACCTGATCTGGAGCGTTTTCAGGCAAAGTTTGCCGAAATGAAAACGGAAATCCAAAAAGCGATTGTCGGATACGACGAATTATTGTCCGACACTCTCGCAGCAGTTTTTTCACGCGGTCACATCCTGCTGGAAGGTGTGCCCGGTCTGGGAAAGACCTTTCTGGTGCAGACTCTTTCCAAGGTGATGGGGCTCTCGCCCGGCCGAATTCAGTGCACACCGGATCTGATGCCTGCCGATATACTGGGAACTCATATTGTGAATGAAAATGACGAGGGGCGGCGTGTGATGCATTTTGAAAAAGGCCCTGTATTCGCCAATTTGATCCTTGTTGACGAAATCAACCGCGCGACCCCGAAAACGCAGGCGGCGCTTCTCGAAGTCATGCAGGAAGGTGCGGTCACTTCCGGTGGAGACACGATGAAGCTCCCCCAGCCGTTTTTCGTCATGGCGACGCAAAACCCGATGGAGATGGAAGGTACCTACCCACTCCCCGAGGCACAGGCAGACCGCTTTCTCTTTAAACTTCGTGTTCCGTTCCCGGATCAGGAAACACTGGTGGAGATTGCAAAAAGAACGGCCTCTTTTGATGCTCCTGAATTAAATCAGGTGATCGGGGGAGATGAATTGATCGAATTTCAGAAAATCGTGGCGCGTGTTCCGGTGGCAGACCATGTGACGGAATACGCTGCGCAGGTTGTCCTCGCGACGCATCCTGAGGGGGCAACGAAAACAGCGGAGGTCGACGAATATGTCAGCTACGGAGCGAGTCCGCGCGGCATGCAGGCTTTGATTCGCGGAGCGAAAGTGGTCTGTGCTCTCGATGGGCGAACTGCTGTTTCAGTTGATGATGTGAAACGCGTCGCCCTTCCCGCCTTACGACACCGTGTCATCTTGAATTTTCAGGGAGAGGCTGAATCGAGAGATATCGACCAGTTAGTGAACTCTGTTATTGAGGCTGTTCCGGAAAAATCCGGGGTCTGACGGTATTTTTCTCAGCATCGGCGAATGCGAAACGAAATTTCACTACACACTGTTCCGGGAGCGGGAAGATCAGGATTCTGGTCGCGCGTCCTGCTGAACGGTATCGTGTTTCTTTTCCTTTCCTCTTTTACAAGTTTTGCTCAGGAAAAGACGCCTGAAGAATTTTCAGAGGAATCTCTCAGTTTACGGACGACCTTGCACCACGATCCTATGCTGCCACTTCCGCTGGATGCGCTGGTGAATCTGTATAGCAAGGCGGATCGAATTGATGAACTGGTTGGATTATACCGAAATCACGTGGAGGAATATCCGGACGATGCGAGTGCAAAGGTTGTCCTGATACGGATTCTGATAAAGACGGAAAGGGACGGGGTGGGTGAGTTGATCGCTTCAGCCTCCGCGAGACACACCGATTTTGCACCGCTCCAGTATCTGTTGTTCCAGTTCCTGGAAGAGAAAGGGGACGAGCGTGCTCTCGAAGCGCTTTCACGAGCGATTGATTTGCAGCCGAATGCGGCCAAGCGAAATCAGTGGCTCGAAGAATTGTTGCAACGATCAGAGTCGGAAACAGGGCGGGCACTTGCTTCGGAGAAGCTTGCTGCACTTCTTACCGTAGAGGGCCAAACCGGTGAGGGATATCTCAGTCTCGCTAAGCTGATGCAGAGATATTCTTTTTGGAATCTGAGCCGGAAAGCTCTTGAAATGTCGATTCGCAGTGGACTGAGCGTGGACGCGGATCTCGAAGCAGGAATCCTCCTTGCCCGCGCGCAGGCAGAGACTGGTGATCGCAAGTCAGCAGGGCAGATTCTTGATGGAATTCTCGACCGACTCGCGCCGGATCACTGGCGACGCCAGGAGGTAATGGCATTTCGCGTGTCCGTTATCGCGACGGATGAGGAGCGTGCCGCGATGCTTGAACAATACCGGAAAAAATACGAGAAAAATCCGAAAGACGAGAGCGCTGCTCTCGAGTATGCGGAACTTCTGAATGCCAGTGGGAAAAAGAATGAGGCGGGGAACATTCTCGTTCAGTCGGCTCCTGAAATGGGTAGCGGAGGCGCTGTTGAGACCCGCGCGCTTGCATTGCTGGAAACGCTTGCCGATCCTGAATTGTCGGAGGCGTTTCTGACAGAGCGGCTGGAGGATGACCCGGAGCGGTCCGACCTCAGATTTCGACTTGTGAAGGCCCGGTATGCGCTCGGGAAAGATGCGGATGCAGAACAGGATTTCGCTTCTGTAGTTGCGGGGTATGAGAAAGAGGAAGCGTCGAAGCGGGTGCTGGAGTTGCAAAGGTATCTGCGGGGAATTGACCGCATAGACGCTGCCAGCATGTATCTGGCCCGCTATGTCCGCAACCACCCCGCAGAGTTGAGCGTGGCTCGCGAACTGGGGGAAATTCTGGTCTCCCGGGAACAACGGGAAAAGGTGGAGGCGATGGTCTCCCGGCTCTCCCCGGTTGAGGCACCGCCGGAGCAGGTGAGGGATCTGGTTGAATTTTTAATTGGCGAGTCGTTTTTTGTTCCGGCCCGGAGTATGCTTGAGAAGCGCTGGGCGCAAAGCGGACCTGATTTCGATTTGGGTCTTTTGCGTATCGAAGTGTCGGGTGAACTGGGGGATTTGGCAGCAACCGAGACGATTGTCGCGGCATTGCGTGAACTCACAGATACGCCGGAGCGCTACGCGAGGTGGCTCGATGTTTCTGTATCTGCCTACGAAAATTTTGAACGCCTCGACGAGTTTTTTGCTCGCGAACAAAATCGTTTTTCGTTTTCGAAGGATGCATGGCCGGAGGAGAAGGTGGAGAAATTTGTTATTCTCTGTGAAATCGGAAAGCAGCGCCTTCTGACCGGGCGAGTTGCAGAAGCGGTACGTGAAAGATTGACGGACGGGAGTATTAGCAGCGAATTAAAAATCCGTCTCCGCCGCCTTTTGGTAGGCATGTTAGACGTTGATCCGGCTTCCGCACCGGAAGTTGTTGAACAACTGGAGGCACTTGCCGTGGAAGATCCGGAAAACCGCGCGGAGTATGATTTGCGACTTGCCCTGGTTCACAACCGGAGTAATCGGGTTGATCTCGCACGGGATTTGCTGACCGGCGCGGACCTGCGTGAGGTAACAGATGCTTCGCTCGTTCAGGAAGCCGTGGAAGTGCTCATTGAATACGGTTTTCTTGAGGAGGCGGAAAGTGCTCTTGAAGCTGTGAACAATCTTGTGCCGGAGGATGTTTTCAGCTGGGAAAAACGGCTCACACTTCTCGCCGTGCTTGGCCGTGAGGAAGATTTTCGATCTGTCGTCCGGGAATTGAAGGATGGTTCCGGTGGATTGGAATTGAGCGAAGATTCGCGTGCATCGCTGGATCAACATTTCGCAGCCAGCTACTGGCGGTCCATTTCGCGGCTGATCGCGACCCGGGACGCACGCAGGTTTGAGGAAGTCATTCCGATGCTGGAATCGGTAAATCGAAATTTCGATTCGTTCGGCAACCGCGCGTGGACCGATTGGGCCAGAGCCATCGTGCTTCAAACGCTGGGACGAACTGAGGAAGCAAAGGAGGCGCTTGAGACGGTAGTGGAGACCGCGAAGGAAACCGGGCATGCGGAGATCCTGTTTCCTGATGGAATGTCTCTTTCCATTAGCGGGGCCCAAACCTTGCTCGAAGCTCTTGCTCCGGAAGTGCCTGCAGAGAGAGGGGCTCAGGCTGCCTTCCTCGCCGGTGACGCTTCCATGAGCTGGGCTTTCTCGGTGGAAGTCGGTTCGAGAGTTGTCCGTATGACAGCAACGGAGTCAACGCTGCTTATTCTCGATAACCGGGATGTCGTCTATGCGGTGGATTCCAGTTCAGGTAAGTTGCGTTGGAAGGGGCGCTTTGGATCAGCCGATCGTCATTCCATGGAAAAGCCAAACCTCTTTTTTTCCGAGACACCCCAAGAGGAGTCAGTTGTGTCTCCCTCACAACAGGTGAAGGTGGCGAGGGATTTTCAGACTGACGGTAATCTCTTTGTTCTTCAGGAAGAAAATCAGCTTCGAGCTTATTCGGTAGCAGATGGAAGTGTCGCATGGGCGGCTGAGTTGCCGTTTGCAATTCCGGCCATTGTTCATCAGAGAAGATCAGGGGCAGCGCCAGGTGTGCGATTTCAACTTAAGGAAGGGAAAATTGTTGCATGGCAACCGACTTCCGGAGAGTTGGCGGCATTCGATGCCCGCTCAGGTAAGTTGCTGTGGAACCACGAGCCGGAGAAGGAGCGGAACGAAGTTGGAAAAGTGATTTCGATCAACAGCGGTATTTCGATTGACCGTGGATTGGTTTTCGCGTGGGGGAGAAATGCGACGGTCTACGACCTCCCTTCGGGGAAACCGATTTGGAAACTGTCAGGGCGTTCGGGGATGAGTTTCCCGGTCCGGATTCGGAAGAGGCGATCCGGAGCCTCAGCAGACTTGACCGCTGAACTTTCAGCGAAAGAGAATGAGGCATCCCGTTTTGCCTCAAGCGAGTCGGTCCAGTTTGATTTTCTTTCCAGAAACGATCGGGAATCTGCCAACTTTTCCACCAGTGTGGTTCGTGGCAGCGGGGGAACCGAACTGGTCAATCCAGCGGGTTATTGGGCGAACGGAAGGCTGAGAGAAGGGGATGCGGCAGACGCCCGACTTGAGGCCGGTTACCTTTGGTTGATGAGGGCCGGGTCGGTTAGGCGGGTTTCAGTGCGGCTTCCGGTCGCAGCGAGAGAGCTTCCTGCTGAAGGCTCCTTTGTCGGTCGCGTTGGTAATCATCTCTGGTTCATCGACGGTTCGAAATTGCATCACACTGATTTTGTTAACGGTCGGATACAAAAGATCGATTGTGGAGACCTCGGGAATTCGCTCCGGGCTGTTCTCACTGGAAACCAGCTCGTAGCACGTGGAGCGAATGGTGTGCGATTGATCAATGCCGTAACGGGGAATGTGATTGGTTTCTCCCTTTGGCCGCAGGACATGCGCGAGTTTCTTGCAGAAGTTCTTCCCGATGAAATCACTGTGTCGGAAAATTCCCAATCCTTTTGGCAGGGGGAAGTAAACTTTTCCACTAACGGGGAACCGGATTTTTGCTACCCGGTCATCGATCAGGTGGCTGAAAACCGGTATTTCACGCGCTTCGGTTCAGGTACGCTGATATGTCTGGAGACAAAATCGGAAACTGAGAAAAGCGGGGAATAGGACTGGGAGATGGCGAAGGAGAACACCAAAGACGAAGAATTGTTCGATGCTGAATTTCTGGAGCGTCTCAAGGCGCTTGCCCTCCGCTTGCGGAAACGAAAACAACTCCGCCGCAAGGGGATTCAGTCAACTCCGGCAACCGGGTTCACGCGGGAATTCAAGGATTTTCGTCACTACACAGGGAATGAGGATTATCGTGCAATCGACTGGCGACTTTATGCGCGGCTCGATCGTCTTTTTGTGAGGCTCTATGAGGAGATACAGGAATTTCACGTTCACATTGCGATCGATACGAGCGGTTCAATGCTCGAGCCTTTTCCGGAAAAGCGAACCACTGCTCTGAAGATTGCAGTTGCCCTCGGATACATGGGCCTTGTCGGTAACCACCGCGTCAGCCTGTACTCGATCGGCGAGGAGTCGAGCGAACCAACGCAACCTCTCAAGGGCCAGGGGAGTTTGCAACGGGTGCTGGATTTTGCACAGGGGCTTGAATTCGGGGGCATTACGAATCTGGAGCGATCCTTTGAAAAATTTGCCCCGTCACGGCGACGTTACGGGATCATTTTTGTCCTCTCCGATCTGTATGGAAGAGAAGTTGATGAGGCACGCGAGGCAATACGCCATGCCGCCCGCTGGCCCGGTGAAGTTCATTTTATCCAGGTCTTCCATCCGGAGGAGGAAAGACCGGATTTCGATGGAGAGATTGAACTGATGGATGTTGAAACAAAGGAGCAACGACGGCTTTGGTTGACTCCACGGGACCGCAAGCGATATGAAGAGCGCTTCCAGAAATTTCTAACGGATATCGAATCAACCTGCCGCTCCCGCCAGATTGATCACCAGCGGTGGCGATCTGATTATCCCTTCGATGATCTTTTTCTCGATCTGCTTTCGCGCGGGTCAGCCCTTGCATCGGGGGCATCCTGAGTATTTCGGATATGCAGTTTCTTTATCCACAGTTTCTCTGGCTGCTGCTTCTCGGGATCATCCCGGTGTTGTTGTATCTTTTCCGTCGAAAGTCGCGACAAGTTCGTGTTTCCACTCTGGCATTTTTCAAAACGCTGGCGAAAGAGCATCAGGAATCAGCCTGGCTGAGGAGGTTGAAGAAGATTGTCTCTTTTGCGCTAACGATACTCATGCTTAGCTTGGCAGTTTTCGTTCTTTCGCGACTTAGTGCGAAGCAGGATGACCCTGATCAATACAGAACGATTGTGATTCTGTTAGATCGATCTGCATCGATGGGGGTGAAAAATGCAGAAGGGGAAAGTCTCCTCGATGCGGGGAAAAAGATACTTCGGACACGGCTTTCGAAAGTCCCAGAGGAAGTGGGAGTCGCGCTTATTGCCTACGATGTCCGGCCGGAGGTATTGCAGCCTCGAACCCTGAATCGAAGAGAATTGCTGGCCCGTCTCGATTCAGTTTCATTACGCCCGATGGCGGATGACCGTGCCTCTGCTGTCGAGACTGCAAGGTTGCTGGCCGGATTGGAAACTCCTGCTGCGATCTGGCACGCCGGTGATCACCCGCTTGCTACTTCGGAAGATAACGCAGATGAGATAAAAGCGATTTCACTTCCCGATGGAATTTCGGTTGAAGAGCTGACGCTTGCATTGCCGGAAGTGACAAACGCGGGGATCACCGCGTTTCAGATTCGTCCGGTCCCGTTAGAATACTCGCGCTATGAGGTCTACACTCAGGTGAGTTTGAATGCTGGTGCGGAAAAACAAGTGACATCCCGATTGGAGGTCTCCGTCGGCGGGATCCCCAATCAGTTTCGCGAAATGGATTTGAACCCCGGGGAGCGGATAGGGATAACGTTCCGTCTTGATGGTGTCAGCGATCAACTTTTGCAGCTGCATTTGAAAACCGCAGATGACGTGTTTTCTCTGGATGACAACATCACCGTCTCCCTTCCGCGCGCGCGTCCGGTACTGGCAGCGTGGATTCGAAAGGATGACGCAGAGGATCCCTATACCCGTTTTGCGCTCTCAGCGGTTCAGGAGTCAGGACGTTTCGAGTTGCTGTTGGGTAATCCGGACGCATGGCCACTTTCAGAGGAGGTTGATGCAGTTATTTTTGATGGTTGGTTGCCAGACGAGTGGCCGGTCGACATGCCTGCCATCGTAATCAATCCGCCAGGTTCGTCCGGACCGGTTCTGGCCCGTTCTTTGCCGAATCCGATTCCGTATGATTCCGTTCGGGTCGGGAATGAAGATCATCCGGTCCTGTTTCGGGTCAGCAGTAGTAGACTCGCGGTGACGCAGACCACCGTTTTTCAAAGCTCAGGGTCATTGGAGCCTCTCTGGCTCGCCGGGCAGGAGCCGGTTCTGGCGGCGGGTGAGGTGAAAGGGCAGCGCCTTGTTCTGATGGGGTTTTCCCCCGGTTTATCTGAAAGGCTGCCCCTGACCGCCTCCTTTCCTTTGTTAATCGGGAATGCCTTGCTCTGGATTGTTGACGGCAACGTCGATTCAGACGGTCTGCGGCAATATTCCACAGGTGACCTGATTCGGCTGGAAGGGAAAGAAGTGTCATGGAAGCAGTGGAATGAAGGGGGCGTCAAGACACGAACCGTTCCGGTGTCCGGAGGCGTCTTCGAACTGGATCGCGTCGGAGCATGGGAGAGTGATGCCCGGGAAAAGGGGGCGTCTCACATTCTCTCGGCAAGGGAGAGTGATTTGCCGGTTTCCAAAGGCGACTCCGTCGCTGTTCCCGAATACTTTCAGGTAGAGGGGGGAGCAACGAGGGGCTTGAAGACATGGCTGCTGAGCGGACTCCTTATTGTTTTGTTAGTTGAAGCGTGGATGTTTCATCGACTTGCTGTGTATTGATGGATTGGCTGCAACCCAACGCTCTTTTTCTGCTGCTTCCGGCCATCGCCCTACTCTGGTGGTTCGACGCACGTTCGAGTCATCCCATGAGCGCGGTTCGCCGCCGGTGGCTGCTCTTGACGAGAATGCTGATGGCCGTTTGCGTTATTCTTGCTCTGGCTTCGCCCGCGAAGATACTTACGAGCCGGGATCAGGCGGTAATTTTCATTCTCGACCACAGCCGCAGCGAAGGAAGTGCGGGCCTGGAATCAGTGTACTCAACCGCGGAGGAGATTCGCAGGCAGCTACCCGGGAATCCTCCGGTGGGATTTGTGGCTGCAGGTAGCAAAGCAAAGCTGTTGAGATATCCATCGAAAGGACCCCTTGAGAGTAATCGGGAAGAGCGCCTGCAGCTTCTTGAAGAGATTGGTTCCCGATCCAATTTTGCCGATGCGGTAAGTCTTGCGAAAGGATTGTTTCCCAGTGGTACTTCCCGCCATATTGTTCTTGTCGGAGACGGTGTCGAAACGGAGGGGAGTCTGCGTACTATTGCAGGAGAGGCCGCTGTATCCGGTATCAGGATTCATGCGGCGGGAGTGGCAGGGGCGATTCAGCCGGATGTTCGTGTCACCAGTTTGACAAGCTCGCAATCGCGTTTGAACGAGGGCGCCAGTCTGGAGTTGGACGTGACAATTGAGGGTGCGTTGTCTGGCCCGGGCAGGGCGAGACTGTTCGAAAACGGAGTCGAAGTGGATGTTGTCGAATTGGAACTCACCGCTGGTGAACCGTGGCGCCATACCTTCAAAAGAGTGCCGGAAAAGCGGAACATCTACAACTATCGTGTGGTGGTGGAGGGGTTCGAGGGCAGGGATTCCATTCCGGAGAACAATGAAGCGCTCAGTATCGTGGACGTTCGAGGAAAGCCGCTGTTACTTTATGTTGAAGGAGAGGAAGGTGAGGCAAGATTTCTCCAGGAAGCGATGGCCCGGGAAGGGATTCGCCTGGATGTGAGGTCCCCGGAAGGATTGCCGCAATCCCTGCAACAACTCGCCGGATACGACGGAATAATCCTTTCTGATATTCCCGCGCACCGTCTCGGGGAAAGCCGGATGGCAGCCATTCGCGACTACGTAGAAAATCTAGGGGGCGGATTTGTGATGGTAGGGGGAATGAATTCTTTCGGGGTCGGGGGATATTACCGCACTCCGATCGAGGAGGTATTGCCGGTAAAGTTGAAAGCGCCCGATCAGGAAGAGCAGCAAACTTCTGCGCTCGCCCTTGTGATCGACCGCTCCGGTTCGATGGCGGGCCAGAAAATCGAAATTTGCAAGTCGGCAGCCATTGCAACCGCGGAGCTGCTTTCGGCACAGGATTCGATCGGGATTTACGCTTTCGATTCCCAGGTCCACGAGGTTGTCCCGATGACGAAGGTGACTTCCACCAGCGCGATTGCTAATCAGATATCACTTCTCGGATCCGGTGGCGGTACGAATATTTATCCGGGCATGGTGATGGCGAGAGAGGAACTGAACTCGCAGAAGACGAAAATCAAACACATGATTGTTTTGACCGATGGACAGACATCCGGGCAGGGCTATCAGGCGCTCGCCTCACAATGCCACGCCGAGGGGATTACCATTTCAACGGTTGCGGTGGGAGCCGGGGCACAGGTTGGCCTGCTTCAGGCCATCGCCGCAGCAGGGGGCGGGCAGAGTTACGTGACGATGGACCCGACCGCAATCACGAGAATCTTCACGCAGGACACGATGACACATACGGGCCGGATGATTCGGGAAGATGCTTTTGAACCGAAGCTCGTCGAGAACCATCCCATGCTTCGTGACTGGACCGATGGCGAGGCTCCGCCGCTACTCGGGTATGTAAAAACGAACCGGAAGGCAACCGCGCAGATTCCTCTCGTCACTGACACCGGTGATCCTTTGCTCGCCCATTGGCGATTCGGACTCGGCAAGGTGACAGCTTTCACTTCTGATTGCAAATCGAGGTGGGCCGCGCTCTGGGTCACAGACTGGCCCGGCTACAGTCAGCTCTGGTCACAAATTCTTCGTGAGACGGCACGCGCGCCTCAGGGGCTGAACATGGACCTTCGTCTCGAAGATCGTGGCGACGAAATCGCGATTTCGGTCGATCTTTCTGAAGATGCCGGAAACCGAAGGAATGGTGCTGCCGTTGAGGCAGACATCTTTCACGTTCCTTCCAGCTCGCTCGGTTCGGGAATGAAAACGGTGGAAACTCTTTCGCTCGACCAGGAAGGGCCCGGATGGTATGAGGCGGAATTTCGACCCACAGATCCGGGAGTTTATCTCGTTCGGGCCCGTTCCGGTTCACAACTGGTATCTGCCGGATATGTGCACAATCCATCGGGCGAAGTTGCGACGGGACAGATTGACGAAGCGTTCCTCAAGGAAATTTGTGAAATGACAGGTGGGACTTATCTTACCGAAACTGAGAGGGGGCCCGAGCTTACCGGGACCGATGTGGCCCGCTATGTCGAGCTCTGGCCTTTGCTGCTATTCGGGTTTGTCGCATTTTTCCTGATGGATCTCTGTATCCGTCGATTCGAGAACCTTCTCGGGGTCGTGGAAAACTTCGCGCGGGTATTTGGAGTGGGGAGATAATCTCCCGTCGGAATCCCGCTCCTTACTGAGGGAGTTCACCCTGTTGGAAGTGGCTTGCAACCCTGTTGGGCTAGCGGTTCAAGAGGGTGAGAAAGCTTTGCCCGAAAAAGGTGGGGCGTTCGGTATTCTTATTCCGGTGCTAGCTCGTCGAGGGCGTTCCAGACATCGGTCCGGTCGGGTTCCTCTTCGGGCTGGGCGGCTTCCTCTTCGTTCACCTCATCAACCAGATCCGCTTTCGGGCAGGTCCGTCCTTCCACGAGGTCTTCGCAAAACGGGCTGGCGGGGAGCTCGAGAAGGAAATCTTCACGTATCAGTTGAGCGAGATCAAAGCTGCGCTGTTTCTCCTCCACATCGAGGTCGGAAGACCAGTTCGGATAATCTGCGAGGTATTCAACGTATTCGAGGCAGTTGGAGCATTGCAGCTGAAAGGGGGCCTTCAAAGCCCCGGAGAAAACAAGCAGCTCATCGAAGCGGTCAATCCTGATGTCATACTCTACCGGCCCGGTCGGGCGGATCGGGT
>JAKSBG010000202.1 GCA_022361255.1 Verrucomicrobiales bacterium | reverse complement strand
TTCAGCCCTATTTTCCCGGAGCTGAAGAGAAAGGAGCAGGTTCATCCGTCCGACCGGGCAAACAGTTACCTGGGCGAGGCGATGTTTGATGAATTGAAAGACGGGAAACGCCTGACTCCTTTTACCTTTGCAGCAGTGGCGTCCTACGCAAAAGACGGGCTGATCGACGTGACGGTGGCAGTCCGGAACCAGACTGATGAAGATCAGCAGGGGAGCATCGGCGCGATGGCGGTGGGGCGTTCCCTGATTCCGGCAGGCGACCCGCAGCGATTCACTCTTCCGGCGCGAAAGACGACCCAGCTTTCCTTTCGCTACAAGCGCCCCATCGTGGGGAAAGCGCGTGATGGTTCCGACATTCTCTTTCCGGTGGAGGCTTCCGATGAGTTCTCGCGGTTCAGCTTTCTTTTGGAAAATGTCTACGGAACGGAGGTCGTTGAATTACCGATCCGTCTCGAGCCGGTGACTGCGCTGTGGAAGACCCGCCAGTTCGTGAACGTGACTGACGAGATTGAGATCAAGTGGGATCTGGTAAACGGTTCGGACAAACCAGTTTCCGGGACATTTCAGGTTGGACTCGGGGAAATGGTTGGCCGACCCACTCCGTTTTCCGTATCTCCGCTCGGCACAAAAGCGGTATTTTCCCTTTTCGAGTTTGAGACACCCGAAGCGGATCGTTTCCAGCGGGACGTGTGGATTCAGGTTGAGGTCGACGGCGTGGTTACCCGGTTTTCCCGGGAGCTGGAAGCGACGCGGGATTTGGTTCTCGGTCAGGAAATCGAGATGGATTCCTGGTCCAACTACGTCAACAGTAGCCCGGCCGGCGACGGTGCCGCGCAAACCCGGCCCAGTGAGAAACTGAGCGTGCGTTTCGATGCGGATGAGGAAGCGCTTTTCCTCGTCGCGCGAATGGAAGGCTTGAGGATTCCCGACCGCGGAGACGAGGCTGCTCTGCGCGCGAGATTGTATCTGGATGCCCGCCCGGGGAACGAGGTGTTGTCTTTTGGTCCGGTCAAGCCGATCGAGATTATCGCGAAGGCGGCCGATGGAGCAGGGTATACCGGTTATATCCCGATCGGATCTTTCGGAAAGGGCTACAATATGGTGCTTTCAGGAAAAGGAGTTGCCTCGGTCCTGCGAACAGATGAGTCGGGTGCCCGCATTCTCGAAATTCGAATTCCGCGTTCCTATTTGCATCGTCACGAATGGTCCCTCGGTTCTCTCGAATCTGTTTTGGGATATCGGCTCGAGATCAGCACGGCGTCAGAAGAGGAAAATTCCTCTGATCCGTTCCCGGAACAAAACAGCTACGTGACAAACAGTCCCACTTTCGCGTTTGAGGGGCAGACGATTCTCGGATTCTCCGATCTGGATGCCCGCTCCCTTTCTGCTCTTCGACTGGCGAGACAGCCGGTGAATAGCTGGAGTGTGCGGATTTATTAGATTCTGCAGTCGGTCCGGAATCCCACGCGTCGCTCTTGGCTGTCGCGGGAGAAAAACAAATCAATCTGTCTGCGAGTGTCCGTCTGCCCGGGCCGTTCGCTTCCCGGGATCTCTTCCGGTCATCCACCCGTGGTCGCCGCCTCAATCTCTTTCCGGGACAGGAGCCGGAAGTCTCCTGTCGAAAGGTCGGGTGCGGTGAACTGCCCGATCCGAATTCGCTCGAGACGCTTCACCTTGTAGTCGAGCTTGGCAAACATACGACGGATCTGCCGGTTGAATCCCTGGGTCAGGACGATGCGCAGTCGTCGGCGGGACTCAAACTTCACGGATTCCGCTTTTGCGAGCCCTTCGTGAAGGTGAATGCCATCGAGAAGTTTCTGGGTGTCTTCCCCGTGAAAGATCCGGTCGAGATGGACTTCATACTCCTTTTCGATGTGGAACCGGGGATGGGTGAGCTGTTCTGTCAGCTGCCCGGAGGAGGTTATGAGGAGAAGTCCGGAACTGTTGTAATCGAGCCGTCCAACGTAGTGCAAGGCGCTGAATTTGTTCGGGAGCAGATCGTAGATGGTTTTTCTGCCCTCGGGATCATCCTTTGTGCAGAGATAACCAACCGGTTTGTTCAGCACCAGCGTGAGGTCTGATTTTTTGCGAAGCAGACGACCGTCAAATTTAACGTGATCGTCCTCCCGAACGCGGGCGGCGAGATCGGTGATGATATCGCCGTTGATCTCGACACGGCCTTCGAGAATGAGGGCCTCGCTTTTCCGCCTCGAAGCGATTCCGCAGGACGCAAGGAACCGGTTCAGGCGAACGCCTTTGTCCGCCGGGGAGGCCATGAGGGAAAATTCGGTATGCGAGCAAGGAATCCGCTCGCGGAAGATCAGGCTTCCGGCTCGGTCTTGGGAAGACCAATCGGGCTGCTGCCTTCTTTCCACTGACCACGCTTCTGGAGCAGCTTGACGCGCTCGTAACGCTTCAGGACGCTGCGCTTGGCACCGATGCTGCTGGACTTCTTGAGGCTGGCGTGCTGAGACATGACTGGAAAAATGGTGAAATTTTGAGTGAGCGGGACTTTAGGACGAATTCAAGGAAATGCAAGGAGGGATTCCAGTGGAATTTTGGAGGTTTTTCCTGCCGGGAATCCCTTTCGAGACGTGCACTCCACTCTGTTCGGTCAAACCTGTCACCCTGTTGATGAAGAAGAAAGGCTGATAGGGTATTGGAACTCACCCCGCCCAGACAAACGACACGTCCTTCTCAATCTCCGGGTGCAGACTGAGGTGAACGGGGCAGGTGACGGCGGCTTTCTCAAGCGCTCTTTTTTGCGGGTGACCTTCCGGCAGCGGAACGGTGATTTCCGCTACGATCCGGCTGATGCGGCGCGGAGCTTCGGCGGTCATGTGCTTTTCGACGCGGACTTTTGTCCCGGTCAGATCAATTTCGTGACGCTGGGCAAAGATTCCCATAATCGTCATCATGCAGGATCCCAGTGCGGTTGCTACGAGATCGGTGGGCGAGAAGCGTTCGCCACGGCCCTGGTTGTCAACCGGGGCGTCGGTTTCGACGGTGGAGCCGGAAGGCCCGTGGGTTGCAGAGGTGCGGAGTGATCCTTCGTAAACGGCGGTGATTTCGACCATGTCTGTTTCTTTCTATTTGTTTTGCATGACGCGTCCTTTGAGGTCGCCGCGCAGGGTAATTCCTTCATCGACAAACTCGACTGCCCACACTTCGAGATCCTTTGCGAAGCGTGCCGATGAGGTGCCGACCACTTTTGCGCCGGTAATGGTCACGTTGTCATGAAAGTCGCCGGTGATGTAGACATTCGTTCCCGCGAATGCGACGGGAACTTCCGTCGCCGGTGCCTCATAAACGATTTCGTTTCCGAGGTAGTAGGTC
>JAKSBG010000099.1 GCA_022361255.1 Verrucomicrobiales bacterium | reverse complement strand
TTCCCGCTTCAAGGTTCGGAGTGATCAGTGTGTCGCGGATGTAATCGTTGATCGTAAAGGTGGAATTTGCACCTGCGCCAATGTTCAAGCCGTCCATAGCAATGACGCTGTATCCCCCTCCAAGATTGTCGGCAGCGTTGGCAAGGGCACTGGAGTTGCTGAACGGATTGTCCTGATCAACCGCCATATCGAAAATATGCCCGATCCACGCCGTTCTGTTCCCGTTGCGGGCGAGTGTGATCTCGTTACCGAGAACATTGATTCCGCCCTGACGGGTGCCGCCGAGGTTAACCGTCTTATCGTCATCGTCACCTCCGTGACCGATTACGGCGTAGGCGTTGAAACCTCCCGCATCGAGAAGGATGTCACCACCTTCCGTAATCACCGAGACACCACCGGAAATATTTACCGCGCTTCCGGCATCCCAACCGCCGTGGCCGACCTGCGCGTAGTTGCGGCTCCCCGTTCCTCCCAGGAGATCAACGTCTGAGGTTGCGGAAACACCGATATCTCCTGTGTAAAGATCACTCCCACTTCCCTGGGAACTACGTCCCCCGTGCCCGATCTGAGCCCATGACTCGTTGGTGCTTTCTCCACCACTCAGTTCGACAGTTCCCAACGTAGTGTCGCTGGTAGCAAATTGAATCTCATCGGCGTTTCCATCGAGATCAAAATCACCCATGTCATTAAAAAGCCCTGTTCCGAGATTCGTCCAGAGAGCGCCTGTTCCGGCACTGACTTTGATATGACCGGTCTTGTTGCCGTCGGCATCCCATCCCCCGTGACCGATCTGGGCATGCCCCTGATCTTTGTCACCTGCATCGACCTCGACACCGAGGCCGGCACGGGCGAAAATGTTTCCGCTCATAATACCACGGGTCGCATGTCCGCCATGCCCGATCGTAGAACTGGTCTGGTTGTCGTGACCACCGAGAACCTGCAGATTTCCGGTTCTCGCTACGACGGAGATGTTTCCAACGTAGGCCGGGTCTGTCGCGCTGCCGTTCGGAAGATCGGCATCATATCCACCGTGCCCAACCTGAGCATAGCCACGGGTAACGTTGGTGGACTGGTAGGTGACCCCAATGTTACGCGTTCCTCCGTAGGCGTTCGATCCCGGGTTGATATCCTGATTGAACTGAATGCGAGATGTCGTGTAGCTGCCAACCGTGTCGCCAACAGACACCGGATCAACGTTGGTGATCCCGGGATCAACAGACTGAACCACGAGAGTGCCGTCATTGTTGGAATCGGCGAGCGTCATCACGATATTACCTGCGTCATCGCGAACCGTCACGACCATCGAACCCTGAACAGCATTGTTAAACTGAAGGTCAGCCTCTCCGGCAGCCCTCGTCGTGTTATCGGTGTCGGCAAGAAACTCACCGGCACGATCAAGGCTGCGGTGCTCATTGTTATCCCCATCAGTACGCTGGAAGGAATAGGAAGCCGTGTAACTGCCGGTTGAGCCATCCTGTCGGAACTGGGATCCCTGAGCGACGAAGTTGTTTTCCGCGAAGATTTGAATATCACCGGAATGATCTCCCCGGGCATTCATTCCCCCGTTACCGATTTGCGCGTAGTTGTTGACACCGTTTCCTCCGAGAAGTTGAACGTCACCACCGGACATGACCGTGATCGTATCCGTTGCGAGTCCGAAATTGCCGGAAGAACTGGCACTGTTCCCGTCCATACGACCGCCATGACCAATCTGGGCGTAGTTATTATTGTCGGCCCAGTCATCTGTCGTTCCGCCACCTGCAGCAAAGAGAACATTCGCGGTAGCGTCTGCTCCCGTGCGGTCTGCCGCGATTCCGGCGCGCACCTCGATACTTCCATTGTGGTCACCCTGAGCCTGGGCTCCGCCATGCCCAATCTGGGCATAGTGATAGCTTCCGCCGCCGTCACCCGCATGCGTACCCAGACCGCTCTGCGCGGCAAGGAAAGTAATCCCGCCTGCCGAAGTAGAAACACTGATATCCCCGCTGTGCCCTTCAACGATACCGGAAGCAAGCTGGCGATCCGCGTCAAAGTAGGCGTCAACACCGTATCCACCGTGTCCGATTTGCACATAGTTATTGGCTTCATTACCCACATCGAACGGACTGAGATTCTTGTGAAATGAACCCGCTACAAAGCGGATTTCTCCTCCGGCAGCCACTGTAATATCCCCTTCCAGTCCGGCACCACCCGTAGCGACCTGACCGTATGTCCGGCTGTCGCGTCCACCGTGTCCGAGTTGCGCATTCGTCTGGTTGTGATCCCCTCCACGGAAGACGATGCCGCGACCCGCTTCCGGGCCAGCCGCGAAGCTTCCTGCAGTCACGCTGATATCGCCGAAATGACTTCCGTCGGAATCATGGCCACCATGACCCAGCATTGCGTAAGCGCGCTCATTCCCCCCCGGGTTGATGTTGCCGGTGCCCTGGTCTGTTCCCGCGATGAAACGAATTCCACCACTGACGTTCACCGTAATATCTCCGTTGTGAGTGTCGCGAGTGCTGCGGCCACCGTGCCCAAGCTGCGCATAGGTGTCGGAGTCTTTCCCGGCAAGAAATTCGAGGTCGCCATTGTTGACGGTAACCGTGATGTTTCCGGAGTTCCCGACATCGTCAGGGCTCGCTGCTACCCCACCGGAAGTTGCCGGACGGTTTCCAGCCGCATCCTTTGCCGCATCCAGATACTGACCGTGATCGTCATCAGAATTGAAGCCACCATGTCCGAGCTGGGCAAAGCCGACATTGGCTCCGTCCGCACTGTCAGCGCCTTTGAAGAGAATCGAATTCTCTGATGTCACCGTGATAGCGCCGGAGAAATCCCCGCCAGATTCGTAACCGCCGTGCCCCAGCAGAGCGTACGCACCCTGAGCATTGGTGGTTCGACCATCATTGCTTTGCCCCTGGACACTCTGGAAATCGATTCCACCAGCAGACTCGACGGTGATGTCACCTTCGACATCGGCAAAATTGTAAAATCCGCCATGTCCAATCTGCACAAAGGCCTCGTCACCGCCGCGGACCAGAGTGCCGTCTGTTTCATTGGGAGCGCGGAAGGAAATATCGGCTCCTGCACCTGTTGTCCGGACGGTAATGTCGCCCATAAAAGTTCCCAGAGTCGCAGCGCCCGCCCCGACAACTCCCGGAGTGCCGATGAGATCACCGGTTCCGATTGTCATCGCCAGCCCATCAGGGTTGGTGGTAAAAGGAACCCAGGGATGAGCTCCACCATTGCTGGCGGGATACCCATCGTTGTAGGGTCCGATAATGGCATAGTGTGAAGAGGAGTAATCCTGAATGTCACGATAACTGGCCTTCCAGCCACCGTGACCAACCATCGCAAAGTTCCGCCCGTCGGCGTTCGAGTTGCTGCGGCTGCCACTCAGAAACGTGATCCCGTTGGCTGCCTCGACTGCAATATCGGAATCCAACCGGGCATCCGAGACACCGTCTCCCCCGTGATTACCAAAGGACTGATAACCGCCGTGTCCAATCATCGTGAACGCACCGATCCGCTCCCCTGCTTTGAATGTGATTTCACCTCCGGTAGTAGTCACATCGATCTGTCCACTGTGACCATCGCCGTATACGGAATTGGGATTGGCTGCGATTTCTCTGCCGCCGTGTCCAATCATTGCGTGGTTGTAGTCGCCATCGGTGTTTCCACCGGTGAAGTTGATATCTCCGGTGGCATCCACATCGATGTTACCACTGCGGGTACCGGGGCGGTAACCGTAGTTGTTTCCTCCGGCGTGGCGGAAGTCCGGAGTTGTCCACGTCGTCGTGCTCGTTCCAATCGCTGAGTATCCGCCGTGACCAATCTGGGCAAACGCTCCGCTGTCAGCTCCATCGAAGGTGATGTTTCCGGTCCCTCCTGCGTTTACGAAGATATCAGTCGTGAAGTCGACTCCAGCAATATTTCCGGCCCCGATTTCGCCGTCGGAGTAGAACCCTCCGTGACCGATTTGGACGTAGGTGTTGTTTCCACTGCCGTTGAGTCCCCCATTTGTTCCATGCAGGTCTACATCAGCGTTGAAAGTAATATCCCCCGCCTGAGCATCGACCGTGATGTCCCCTTTGTGGTCTCCCGGGGTGAATGATCCACCGTGGCCAACTTTGGCAAAAGTGTAGTGGGAGTTTCCACCGGTAAACACGATGTCGCCCGCAGTAGAAGTAACAGTGATATCGCCTTCAAATCCGTCCGGCAGGTAATTGCCTGCATTGTCGATTGGGAAGAATGGAAGACCGGTGCCATCGAGATTGCTGAAGACGTTGAAGTCATCGGCACGATTGATATGAGAGGTTGGCCCGATTCCACCCAGATCCGCAGGATTGATGTTGTTCCGGAAATGGCGATAGGAATCGGTTCCCCCGTGTCCGATCATTGCGAAGTTGTCATAAGTCGCATCATCACGGTTTGCATTGAGCTGAACTCCGCCATTGAAATCAATACCTGTGCCGGCGTTGACGACAATATTCCCCTGCTTGTCTCCGTAAACGTTGGAACCACCGTTTCCGATCATCGCCCAGCTCTCGCGGTTATCCCCCCGCTGCTGCAGGTTTTCATCGTTGTTTCCGGCGCGGTTCATCACGTAAACATGCGCGGCCCATGGAACATTAGTCCGTCCGCCTTCGGCATCGCCACCGCTAAAGCTGATCCGTCCTCCGGCAGTCACGGTAGTCGTGTCATCGACTCTGCCGAGATTTCCGGTCATGGCATATCCGCCGTGACCAATCATGGAGTAGTTCCGCTTTTGATCGGCGTTCCCGCGATATACGGTTCCCCCTCCTTCAAAGAGCACGTCGCCCGCAGTGGCTTCCACTGTGATGTCTCCAAAGTGGTTTCCATTCGTGCTGACACCACCGTGTCCGATCTGGGTATACATCCCGTAGCCGCGAACTCCTCCCGCGAGGAAGTCAACGTTACCGGTGTTGGCTGTCACAGAAATGTTTCCGTTGTGCCCATCCGTCATGTCGAGCGGATCGTTGGAATTGTTGTCGACGGAATTATTGGAATCGGCGTTGTATCCACCGTGCCCGATTTGGGCGAAAGAGTAGTAGATGTTGTTAAGCGCAGCGCTCGAACGCCCGTGGGAGAGGTTGTCATCGATCCCATCGTTGATCGAGTTCGGAACACTGTCGATATCCCCGTCTCCTCCGTAATCAAAGGCAACCGTGAAGTTGTCGACGATCCCGTTACCACCACGGAATTTTATCTGGTTGTGGGCACGGACATCGATATCCCCGGTGTACGCGTGCCCCACCTGTGCCTGCGCATCATCCCCCCCGTGTCCGATTTGGACAAAGGAGCGCTGGTCCGTTCCGCCCATTCCGATAACGGAGCCATCGGTCGCAGTAGCATTGAACGCGCCAGCATTCGCATCCCATCCGGCAAACACACTGATGTTTCCGGAATGACCATTGTTTGCAGCAACGCCCTCGGGATGCGCTCCGGCGACAGAGCGGTTTCCAGTTCCGCCGTGACCGATCATGGCGAGAGAGCGGTACGTGTCGTGGATAATGTAGGAATCAACCTGGTAATTCACGAAAACATCCGGAGAAGTCTGCGTATCGGTCGCAACTGCCTGATCCCAGGTCACTTCCCCCGTGGCGTAGTCGATCGATCCGACGGTAACTCCGGCGCCGATTGAAATGGCACCATCGCTG
This sequence comes from Verrucomicrobiales bacterium, assembly GCA_022361255.1. Classification (GTDB taxonomy): domain Bacteria; phylum Verrucomicrobiota; class Verrucomicrobiia; order Verrucomicrobiales; family DEV007; genus Arctic95D-9. The sequence continues at coordinate 17,331 of JAKSBG010000099.1, read as the reverse complement.
ATCGCCTGCTGAGTGACGAGATTGCCGGCCCCGTCATCAGTGATGTGCGGGGCAGAGTCGGGATCAAACGCTTCCCCTTTTTGGAGGCGGAATTCCACCGATCCTGCATAGACATTTTCGTTCATGAGGCGGGTCTTTTGACCTCCGCCTGCAGCTGCCGCCTGATCCATGAGAAGAAGACCAAGATTGTCGGCCCCATAGTGAAAGTTGAAGTGCTGCAGGTCATTGGCGTGACCTCCATCTGCTCCGTTAATATCCCCGTATTCACCGATACGAGTGAGCCCGGTCCGGACAAGAGGCACACCACCCTGCAGGACAATGTTATTCCCGGCATATATTTCAATATCCCCGAGATGAGTTCCATCATGGTTGTAACCACCGTTGCCGATTTGGGCAGGTGTCACACGCCCCGTTCCCCCGGCGACGACGACGTTGCCCTCGTCCCCAAGACCGTGCACGCGAATGATTTCATCAGACCGCCCGGTGTGCCCGCCGTCGTTAACTCCGCCGTGTCCGATCTGCGCCCAGTGAAAACGATCTGACTCGTTCTCTGTGGTCATCATGCCGCCAACCACATTGACGCTACCGTCTTCGGCGATAACTTCGATGCTACCGTGGTGATTTCCACCGGCTGCATAGCCTCCATGACCGATTTGTCCCCAGAGAAAGCGGCCGTGCCCTTCCCCTTCGCTGATAAGAAAGCCATTCGGGTCATCGGGAAGAGGAAGAGGGTTTCCTTCCAGGTCAACACGCTGATCGAGAGCAACTGTGCTTCCGGCAAACACGTTCACATCCCCCTGGCTGGAGTGAATCACGATATCACCAAAGTGCCCCCACTTCTCCGCTCCGATACCGGCGGTTCCGGCATTCGTGTCGCCAATCGCGGTTCGCATGAAACCGATTCCACCATTCTGGCCCCGGTGGTCGGTATTGCCATTGATCGGGTCAGCATCCCATCCGCCATGACCAATCATCGCTGAAATGCGGAAGTCATCATACCACTCCTGATCAGAAGGGCGATTCGTCTTTCCGGTTCCGGAAATCACGGACACGTCCCCGGCCGTGTTGATGACGATGTCGCCATTGAGTCCGAAGGCCGTTGTGCCATCCGCTTCCGTGTCGCCGGAACGGGCTCCGTATCCGCCGTGGCCAATTTGCGCAGTACTTTCCTGGGTCGATCCCGCCTTGAGCAGCACACCAAGCCCGTCAACTGCGTTGCGTCCATTCGTAACGGTGATGTCACCGTAATGATTTCCGTCGGACTCGTGCCCTCCATGTCCCAGTTTGGAAAATGTTTCGTAGTCGTAGTGGCGGTGCCCGTTACCGGCAATCAGCTCTAACTTTCCTCCGGTTGTCCCCGGTGCAATATCGATCGTGATATCACCGTTATGAGATCCTTTTACGTCGAGCCCCCCATGACCAATCATGGTGTAGGACCGGTGCCAGTCAGCGGCATGCATGCGAATGTCAGACGCAGCGGTGATGTCGATGCTACCGCTGTTTCCGCCACCCAGGCGGTTGCTGTTCGGCCCGTCAGACTCGTATCCACCATGACCGATCTGAGCATAGTTGTGCTCGTTTCGACCAGTGATAGACTGGTAATCAACAGTTTCCACATCAGCAGCCCCGGATCCGATCTGAGCCGCATTAAAACGAACGACTGCCTGATCATACACGATTTCGCCGACCGTATTTCCCTGGTCATCAACGAGAAAACTCGTCCGTTCGTCATTGCCTGCGTCAGGAAGATCCGAGATCACCGTTCCGTCGGTGAGTACAATCCGAAGAGTTCCCGGCTTCACATTGGCACGACCAAGAAATGCAGCACCGAAGTTTCCGGTAGTCGTAGCTGGATTGTTCTCGTTAGCCGTTGTGGCGGCTGTATCAGTCAAAGGAGTCAGCGACATGTATACATTGGCCTGGCTGTTCGCCAGATCGACCCCGTTGCTGAGATGGGTTAAATTATCTCCCCCGGCAGTCGAGAATGAAATTGGCGTGAGCGGATCATCCGTCGTGCTCATCACGTCGACATTGCCGTTGCTGAAGATGTCAATTGCCCCGGAGTGACGACCCCGTGCCGCATAGCCCCCGTGACCAATCTGCAGAAACGCGCCAAAAGTCGAGTCGTAAGCCTGCATGATACGAGTTGTCGACGCCGTACCATCGAAACTGCGAGTCTGCTGGGTGAATCGCTGCCCCCCCTGAAGGGTTCCATCAAAAACCACTCCACCTCCATGGGCTGTCACAGTGACGTTCCCGTTAAATCCGTTGGCATCGTTGGCACCGTTGCCATAGCCGCCATGTCCGATCATCGCGAAGTCGCGATCGTGGTTTCCGCCGATGAATGTGATTCCACCGGTGTCGACGTTGCCGTCCGCACCGCCGAGTTGGGCACCGATGTCTCCCGTTCCGGCCGTCACCGTGATGTGCTGCGTATTCGCCATGACACCATCGGACTCATAGCCGCCGTGACCGATCATGACGAAGCGATCATTCGCGGCCCAGTAGCCCCGGCGGTTCGTATTATTGACACGATCATTAAACCACCAGTTGGCGTAACCCTCACTGTTTTCCAAGGCATTGGTCTCGCCGGCTTCCCCGGACTCAAAGCGAATGTCCCCGTGCGCCGTGACAGTGATATCCGCCTCATTGGCGGCACTGTTGTAGTTACCGCTGGAAGAGTAACCACCGTGACCAATGTGCGCGAAACTCTCATAGTGCTTCCCTGCCGTGAAAAGAATGTCTCCGTCAGTGGCTCCAGCCCCCTGGCCCGCGAGTACGGAAATGATGCCCCGCTTGGCGCCGTCCACATCACGCCCCCCGTGGCCAATCTTGGCGAAGTTTCCTCCGTAACCCCAGTCACGGTTGACACGCTGGTCACCGCCACCTGCAAAAAGAATATCCCCTTCTGGCGCCTGCACATCAATGTTGCCGCCATATCCGGTTGCCCCCGGGTTCTGTGTGCTCGTGTTGGCACGCTGGTTGGATCCACCGTGACCTATCTGAGCCGCCGAATAACGGCTGTTTCCACCCTGACCACTGATCCCAATTTTCGAATTGGGATCAAGTGGGTCGGCGTAGCGGGCGTCCGTATACGTTCCACCGGCAAATACACGAATGTCGCCTTCGGTTGAGTTGTCCGGAGCAGCGGACTGGTGATTGTCTACTCCATCCTGGCCGGAAATGATAGTTCCATCGGGAAGGCGGAAAGTTCCTCTGTCAATCTGACTGGAATGATTGGGGAATGCCGGTGCACTCGCATAAGCCCCACCGTGACCAATTTGCACCTGTCCATACGTCCAGCCGCTCTCGCTTCCACCGACAGGCTCATTGTAACCCTGCATCCGAATCGCGCCGGTTGTTGCTTCCACATCGATGCTACCGCTCCGGGTTTGGTCGAGAATCGTGAAACGGTTTCCTTCCCCCGAAGACCCGTGACCGATCTGCGCATAACGATACGTAGCACGCCCGCCGATTACATTGATTCCAATTCCATCCGCGTCTGCACCACCGGCATTAACACTAATGTTTCCATGATAGCTCCCGTGGTTCTCAGCCCCGCCATGGCCAATTTGAGCATACATTCCGCTCTGTGCGTCGTTATTGGCAACGTTGTCTCCTGAAGTTGCAAAATCCGGAGCCGCCAACATGGAAATGTCTTCATCAGCGTTGATGGTGATATCGCCCCGCACTCGATAGTCCCTCTCAAGTCCCGCTGGAGCAACCACTTCTCCATTGTAGGGATTGGCTACTACGTTCGTTCTCCAAGTGCTGCTGAAGAACTGTCGTCCATTGTCGTAGGAATCCATCACATAGCCATCCCTTGTCGTAAAAGTATGCGTGGCATTGTTATTTCGCGAACTCTCCAGTCCCGCCTGAGTGCTTCCGCCATGGCCGATCTGAACGTAATCCCGGTCATCATCTCCCGTTCGCATATCAACTCTGCCGCTGAGGCCAATCACGATGTCACCGTCCGCTCCGCTTCCGGCCCCATCGAATTCGCCCCCGTTGAAACGAGTCCCTCCCAGCAAAGCAATGTAGTCTTTTCCGAGAATGTTCCCGAATGTAGTCGCGCCGCCGCTGCCATCAGCTGCCCCGTTACTTCCCCACCACTCCGAATAGAGACCGTTGTTTGCTGTCCCCAGTCCCAGCGCCCCGCCATCGATGCTTCGCACCATCTCGTACCCGGAGTCCCGAAATCCAAGCTGGACAAATTTTTCCGCTCCGTTATTTGCACCCCACATGTAGAGATCATGCCCCGCTACGTTGGTGTCTCCGAAACGACTTCCTACAACCACTTGCGCATCAAGATTAACCCGCCCGGTCAAAGTCGCGTTGGTTGAACCAATGATTACGTTCCCCCCCAGAAGCCCGGCAGCATCGTTGGCTGCGTTTCCGTCGTTCATCGTATTCAGAATTGCAGCCATATCGAAACCACCGGGGTGATTGTCATTCTGCGGATTACTGGCGTCGAGAGGGTTCACGATACCGGTAGAACCATCCCAACCGGCTACAATATTGATTCCCCCGGTTCCCGCACTTCGGACACTGTCCCTGATAATCACACTTCCCTGGGCAAGGAGAGTCAATGTTCCCGGCGTCGTGCCTGCAGAATCAGCATACCATTCCACTCTGTCATCGACTGTGATGTTGCCCTGCTCAAATAATGCGGGTGAGGTAAGAGCAGTCGTGATGACGACGTTCGTCCCGGCATCGAGAGTATTGGACAAATCCACATTGTTCACATTCGTGCCCCCACCGGCAGCACTGCTGATTGTCACATCCGTCGGATCGAGAAGAACCGTCCCCGCCTGACCATTTGCTGCTGTCAAATCGACAGCCCCGTAGTAGCCGAGGTTTTGTTTTCCGGAAATTTCGGCAAATCCACCGTTTCCACTCGCACCAAGCGCCGCCGCGCTGATATCACCGTTGTAGATGGTATCTCCGTCAGACCAAAGGATTACCACTCCACCGTTTCCTGTTTCAAGAGAGTTTGCTTCCATTGTGGCGCCCTCCGCCACTTTCAAACTGACAGCATTTTCCACTTCACTGCTGGCTCCCTGGAAACCTCCCCCAATCTGCATCGTGCCACCTCCGGTTCTACCTGATGCATTAAAGCTTGCTGTCGAAGAAACCTCAATGTCCTCCCCCTCGATCACGATATCTCCCCCCTTGCTGAAGGATGAGGAAACATCCAACGTGGCCCCTACTTCGGCGGAGCCGGTTGAAGCAATACGAATGCTCCCTCCCTGTGCTCGAATCATACCGTCAACCCGGGCGTAGGCAGCATCAATAACAGCCCGTCCGCCACTTCCGATCCCGGGACTTGAGACCGAAATATCCCCGGAATTGCGAACTGCCCCTCCAGCTCCTCTCAGAAACACGCGGCCACCCGAACTCGTTGCACTCGTGGCGCGTACGGAACCCTTATTGTTTATCGCGAGCGCATACATGTTGCCATGAGCCTTCAGCTCGACTGCCGCCCCCTGAATCGTTCCGTCATTAAAGATACCGGTGCCGCTTGCTCCGGCACCGGTTGCTCGAACAAACAGTCGCTCACCCGTCTTGCTTTCGCCGGCGGAGAGCAGAACCTCCTCACCTGCCCCCAGACCAACGGTCCCAGTCGCAGTGATCGACCCGCTGTTCGAAATTGTTTTACCGATGAGGAACACATCCCCCCCGATTCCGTTAATTCTCCCCATATTGGTAATTCCCGCATCAGAATTCCCTTTGAAAACCATGTCTCCCCCCGCAAGAAACTCCCCGTCACTCACATCCAGAGTAGAAAGCACCAATCCATGAACATCGATCGTTCCTCCCGCTCCGATCAATATTCCGTTAGGGTTAATGACAAACACATTTCCGTTCGCACGAAGAGCACCGTGAATCGCAGTCGGGCTTCCTCCCGTGACCCGGTTGAGAACGGCGGCTTTAGAATTCGGTTGGCGAAACTGTGTCAGCTCGCCGGCGTCAATTGAGAAGTCATCCCAGTTAATAATCGCATTTCGACTGTTTTGCCGGATCTGCAGATTTCCGGCACCTCCTGAAAACTGAACATCACCGTGCACGACTACGCCACCTCGAGGATTTGAGTAGACCGGAGTCCAGAAGAAAAAGGCGGGCAAAAGAAAGGCCGTAACAAGCCACTGCAGGGAGGCTGTTTTCCGTAAATAGGAGGAGCAGCTGCTCGCGGGGGAAGCAGAGTATTTCATGGGAGGTTTTATTAGGATTTATTATGTAATCCCCCAAATCTGAGCAGAGATTTGCAGAATTGCGGCGCAGATTACGAATTTTTGAGAAGGGGTGTCGATCCTTTTTTGCACTTTTTTACGAAAAAGTCACATTTTATCAATCCCTGAAAACGAGACAATTAGACAGGAATTAGCGCTTAATTGCCTAGCATTCCCACCAAAAAAGTTGCAAAATGCAACTGCTGTGCTCCTAAAAATAAGAGAACCTTAACTATTTTTCGAAGTGCTCGAAAATCAGTCGCGAGAGTTCACTTTTTCCCCGCCCCACCGCGGTTTTTGCCCTTGCCCTTCGCGGCATTCGCAGGACGTTTTTTTCTCATGGGAGCGACATGAGTATCCTCAGGCACCTGATATTTCGCCCTCAATTGCTCCAGCTCCGTTTTCAAACTTTTCTGGATGTCAGCATACCCGGAATCGCCATAGACAGAGTTCATTTCCTCCGGGTCTTTTTTCAGATCGAACAATTCCCACGTGTCGTAAGTCCCCCCATCATGAGACGGTCCATAGTAGCGAATCAGCTTCTGCTCGCCATTCGTTACGCCGTAATGTCTCGCCACGCTGTGAGCGCCGGGAAACTCGTAATAGTGATAATAGAACGAGCTCCTCCAGTTTTCCGGAGTCTGCCCACGGAAGATCGGAACGAGACTTTCCCCCTGCATATCATCGGGAACGGCCACGCCGGCCGCATCGAGAAATGTCTCGGCAAAATCGAGGTTGGAAACAATGAGATCACTCGTTGTTCCCGGCTCAATGACACCGGGCCACTTTGCAAGAAACGGGGTCTTAAGAGATTCCTCATACATCCACCTTTTATCAAACCAGCCGTGTTCGCCAAGATACCAGCCCTGATCGCTCGCATACATCACCAGCGTGTTTTCAGCCAGCCCCGCTTCCTCCAGGTAATCGAGAACGTCGCCAACCGCATCGTCGACCGATTTCACGCAGCGGAGGTAATCTTTCACGTAGCGCTGGTACTTCCACTTGATGACCTCTTCCTCCGACATCGTGTCGCGCCGGGACAGAAAATCGTTGTTCTTTTTCTGATATGCCGTTGTCCAGGCCTGCAACTGATAGGGGTCCAAATTTGTCGGCGGGACCAATTTCAGATCGGACGGCGTCAAATGCTCCCGAATCGTCATCGTCTGACGCGCTGCCGGAGGCTCCCGCCCCTCATAATCGTCCCAAAGGGTATCCGGCTCGGGAATCTCCACATCATCGAGCCAGTTCAAATACTTCGGCCCCGGTTGCCAGTTCCGGTGAGGCGCCTTGTGCTGAAACATCAGCATGAAAGGCTTTTCCTGATCCCGATCCTTCTTCAGCCATTCCAGAGCTTTATCCCGGATGATATCCGTCGTGTATCCGGTGTGATCCCGCTTGGTTGCCTTCGCCTCAATCCCACCATAGAGCATTGGCGGATTGTAATACGGGCCCTGTCCCTGGAGCACGTCGAAGTAATCAAAGCCCTGCGGAGTCGACTTCAGGTGCCACTTGCCGATCACTGCGGTCTGATATCCCGCTTTGCGCAACAGCTTGGGAAAAGTCTGCTGAGAACCGTCGAAGGTGTTTCCATTCCGGATAAAGCCGTTCAGATGACTGTACTTGCCCGTCTGAATGACCGCGCGACTCGGACCGCAAATCGAGTTCGTCACGTAGCAACGCGTGAACTTCATTCCGCCTTCCGCGATTCGATCGAGATTCGGCGTCGCCATTCTCGTCGCGTCGTAGGCACTTAATGCCTGCTCACAGTGATCATCCGTGAAGATAAAAACGATGTTCGGCTTGTCCGCAGCGGAAAGAAAGGAAAGCCCGGCAAGGCCAATCAGCAGGAAAAAAGCGATTCGAAATTTCGGCATAGCCCATCGGATTACACAATTTCGCATCCGCTGGCAATCCCGAAAAATGCCCCCATCCTACGCAACCACGTTGCCGCATTGACACGTAGCTTGAATCATCTAGGATTCCGGTCAATCTTATCAGCCGTCATGAGAAAGCTCACCTTCCTCCTTCCCGCATTCCTTTTTGCGCTGCCCGCAGCAGCAACTGCCGTTGACTATCAGGAGGAAGTACGTCCGATCCTGAACAAGAAGTGCTTCAAATGTCACACCGGGCCGAGAGCAAAGGGAAAACTGCGGATGGATTCCCTCTCCAATTTCCAGAAACGCATCGGCGGAGAGGATCCCGTTATCGTCCCCGGAAACTCCGCTCAGAGTCTGCTCACAATCAAGGCGGGACTTCCTGCTTCGGACGGAGACGCCATGCCTCCGCCACCAGCCCGCCCCCGCGGAGCCGAGCCAATGACTCAGCTGGAGCTCAATCTTGTGAAAAAGTGGATTGATGAAGGCGCCTCATTTGAAGAAGGAGGAGCCGCTCCTGCAGAAACAGCATCCACTCCCGCTGCAGAAGGCACAATGAAGACCGATGAATTGCTCAACTGGACCAACAGTGCCGGCAACTCACTCAAAGCCTACTTTGTCGGGATGGACGGCGCCAATGTGAAGCTCAAGAAGGAGGACGGATCAGAATTCTCCTACCCACTCGCCAACCTCAACGAAACGAGCCAGGCACAGGCGAAAAAGCTGGCAGGGCAGTAACCCAACAGGGTTGCCACCGTGACGCAACCCTGTCAGGTCGTTGATTCCACCCTGTTCCCTATCCCGACTCCGGTAGGAACGTGGGCATCACCACACCTGAGACAGGCTGGGCCTCGCCCAGAACCTGAGCAAAATGCAGCTCACAGTTCTTCGCACCCCACCCGTACGCCGCGGAAGTGAGCGACTTCGCCGACGCCGGCACGAGAAACACGACCGTTTCGCCGCGGAAGCGGTCCAATTGAGCCCGGAGCAGGGCTTCAGCAGCCTCTTCCGTCTTTGCCACGCCGGGGCCGGTCATTTTCGTGGCATCATGCTTGATCGAAACCAGAAAGCCATTCACTTCACCCTCCGCATTCAGCGACACCCGGGTGTCCCAAAGGCCGGAACTGTTCTCAATAAAGTAGCAGTAGTCGTTCTCACGGGAGATGCCCGCGACTTCAAATTCGACCGTCCCCATGGCGACTAGATCCGAAGGCTCCGCACGCCGCACCTCCGGCAGCTCGCGCTCTGCTTCCGGCAAACCATCCGGCGGAACATCCAGAATCATATCCTGAAAAATCGCGAAAGGAGTGAATCCCCATTTGTTGTACAGAGAATAGGAATCGAGATTCAATGCACTCGAGACCAGGCGAAGAGGCAACCCTCTCTCCTGTGCGAATCCGACGACCTCTTCCAGGAGTCTACCGGCAACCCCGCGACCAAAATAGTTGGGGTGCACATTCAGAATACCGAGCGAAACGTGCATCTCTCGCGGATGGTAGAAACAGGATCCGGCGATTCGCCCTGTAGCTGAATTCTCTACTACGACAGCAAAGCCGGGATCCAAATCTTCATATACCTCACAAAACACCCGGCAATCCTCCGGCTTCCCTGAAAAGGCAGCATGACCGAGATGCCTTTCATACCAGGCATTGGTAGACAAATAGATTAATTCAGCGACTTCGTCGAAATCGCCGGGTCGCATCGGGCGGGTTTTCAGCATGCCGCCGGTGTAGCAAAAAAAGGCAACTACCGGCAAGGGAAAAGGCGGGATAAGAAATCCGGGGGCGCCGAAGCGATCCCTGATCGAGTCGCGGATACCTACCCGCCAATCATCCACTTGACCTTACCTGCCTCAATCGAACTTGCCGGATAGGCCGGATCCCCGCCCAGCACATTCTCCGCCATTTCGTGCTTGGCCGCTCCGTTGACAAGGAAAAGTACCTCTTTGGCTGCCGCAATCAGTGGATAGGTAAAGGTAATCCGGAACGTGTCGAATTTGGGGACGAAATTTTCGATGACCCAACGTTCTGATTCCTCCAGCGCTTTGGTCTCGGGAAAAAGCGAGGCGGTATGGCCGTCATCCCCCATCCCCAAGAGGACAAGATCGTGAACAAATGTTTCCTCCCCGGCGAGCTGAGCCAGTTTCTTCAGCTGCCCTTCGCAGCGCTCCGCAGCCTCCGCTGGATCAAGTTCTCCGCAGATTCGAACCACATTGGACGCGGGAACTCCCGCAGGATCCAAGAGCGACTCCTTCACCATGCGGTAGTTGCTCTGCTCATCCTCTGGCGGAACCGTCCTCTCGTCACCGAAGGTCAACAGAACCCGCTCCCAGTCAATTTCATCTGATGCCGCAAGACCACGATACACCACGGCAGGCGTGGAACCACCGCACAAACTGAGACGAAAGATTCCGCCTTCCTTTTGCGCATCGACAATGCGTGTTTTGATATAGGCAATTGCATCCTCCGCAAAATTCGATGTTTGAATTACTTCCGCTTCCATACTCCCTTTTCTCTATATACAAATACCTGCAGCACTACATGACCATTCCACCATCAACCGTCAATACCTGACCGGTGATGTAACGGGCCTCTTTCCCCGCGAGGAAAATCGTCGCATGGGTGATGTCGGATGTTTCGCCGAAAAATCCGAGCGGGATCCCGCTCTTAATCTGCTCCTGTTGCTCTTCGGTAAGGTCACCGGTCATGTCGGTGGTGATAAATCCCGGAGCGATCGCATTCACGCAAACTTTTCGCGCTGCAAATTCCTTTGCGAGGGCTTTGGTAAAACCAATCAACCCCGCCTTGCTCGCCGCGTAGTTGGCCTGGCCCGCATTTCCCATCAAACCGATGACAGAGCTGATGTTAATGATTCGCGCATTTTCCGCCTTCAACAGAGTCCGTTGAAACGCCTTCACCGCGTTGAAAGCTCCTTTCAAATTCGTATCCAGCACCGTGTCCCAGTCCTCTTCACTCATGCGCAGAGCCAACCCATCGCGTGTCACCCCTGCGTTGTTTACGAGGATGCTCACCGGTCCCAGATCTGAGGTCACCTGCTTGCCAAAATCAATCGTGGAATCGTAGTTGGAGATATCGACAGCATAACCTTTCGCTTCGCCAGGGCCCACTGCATTCAATTCTTCAGCTGCTGCCGAAGAATTTGCTTCCGTCCGGCTCGCCACCGCAACTTTTGCCCCGCGCTCAACAAAAGCGCGCGCAATATCCTTCCCGATTCCTCGACCGGAACCGGTGACAACAACAACCTGATCAGAAAAATCACTCATCCGCGCTAGTTCTCACAGGGAACGCCCGGCTGCAAATGAAAAAGAAATCCTTCTGTGTCAGGCAAAGATTCGCCATTACCGATCATGGTGGCACAAAAAACACACGAAGCCACTTGCTTACTTTAGCGATGTTTGCTTCTCTCCTATCTCTCTATGAGCAGGCGTATATTTTCAAGGAACCCCACCATTGCCCCCGCCATCCCCATTTCTCGAGCGGGTTCCAGAATTTTAAGAAATATCGTATACGCTCTTATTGTATTTACCCTATCATTCACGTTTGCTCTCGCGGGTAACAACCCACCGCTGTCCGATTGGGATCACACAGAAATCGGCCTCCCTGCAGGGACTGGGAATGGAACCAGCAGCGACCAGGTGTTAACGATGACTGGCGGAACGCTCACCGGCACATCAGACATTGCTTACTTTCGCCATCACCCTGTCAGTGAAGGAAGTGATATTCGCGTGAACCTTTCTTCGCCTTCCACAAGCGGCCTGTCCGGCGCTATGGTGCGTGATTCAGAAGAGTCAGATGCCCCTTTTGCATTTGTCGGGAAGAATCCCGCCGGAGAGGTAATCATATTATTCCGTCGCCGGGCCGGAGAAGCTCCTGAAAGCATAAATCTGGGGGTTCAGGCAACCTGGGATTGGTTTCAACTGACGGTCGGACGTTCGTCCGTCTATGTTTACACCGCGACACATGACTATGACGTTACGAATGGCCCGAACGTTTGGCAGTTGCAACACGTAGCGGAAGTTGAACTCATCGGAGACGATGATCTCGGTGGCGCCGCTGTCGTCGAAGGATCCGCTACGTTCAGCACAATTATCAAAACCGATCCCCTACTGTGGACGGAGAAAGAAGCAAGAGTGGATGAACTCGATTCGAGCGGAGCGTCGATTATCACAACCCAGGGCACCTGGAACCAGGTTTCGTCTGCGGACGCCGTTTCCAGTCACTACCTGGAGCACTCCGGAGGAACTGATACCGACTACGTAGAATTTCCTCTGAATATTGCCGTCTCAGGAAGCTATCGCATTTACGTTCACACTGTTGGTGGTATTCCTGCGAATCAGGACGTGGAAGTGAACGGTGTTGCCCCGACTTCCAACCCCACGGTAACCCTTGCAGGTGGTTCTTCTTGGACCTGGGTTGGAAGCCAGTCTTTTACACTCGATCCCACAACAACGTCAAATCCCAACCGCGTCCGCGTCTATTCTTCGTTGACCGAATCCGTTCGAGTCGATGCGGTAAAAGCTGTGCGCGATGATATTGCAGGCTGGGACGGAGTGGCGTGGCAGAAACAGGGAAGCAACAGGACTAATCGCGTGGGAACTAACGGGACCACCTCCAGTGGACTCAAGAAAAAGAAGCGAAACAGTAGCGACAGCAACTACAACAAATGGAATGGAGGAGGCTACGGATATTACCGGCTCTATGGAGATTTTGCGTTTCAATTCCAACTCCCGGTAAACGATCTGACTTTGAAAGTAGGTGTTGGGCTGACTGCTGGTGATTCCGGCTACAGCTCTATTGCATGGCGTCTGAATTTTTCCGGTTCTAACAGGAGAGTAACAGCTACTGGAGGTGGAGCCTCGACTGAGCATTTCTACAATTCTGATACCTGGCACACTGTAGAGCGGATTGGCGATCGAATACTTTTCCGGAAGAACGGAAATATCATTCTTGAATCTTCAGTCCCAACAGATGCGCCCCTCTACCTCGACAGTTCCTTGAAAAGCCTCAATTCGCGGTTCCGATATTCCCGCACCAAGGGCTGGAGACTGACCACTACCCACACCGATCTCGACGGCGACGGGTCTCCCGATTCTCTCGAACAGCTCGTCATAGATGCTGATCCTGAAGACGATATCCAATCGTTCTGGGATGTAGACATGTCAGAAGATCTGGATGGCGACAATCTGACTAATTTGCAGGAAGTGTCTCCTCCCTCCGGCACTCCTGCCACGAATCCTACTCTGGCCGATACGGATGGTGACACGCTTCGAGATGACTTGGAAATTCAAGTGCACGGGACAGACCCGACCGACGATGACACCGATCACGATGGACTACGTGATGATCTGGAGATAAGCCTCGCTCATCTCGGCTTCAGCGCGCTGAGTGCCAACTCCGATTACGATGAAGCAACCCAAACGGGAGACTTGGTAGGAGACTTCACCGAATGGGAAATCATCAACGAAGCTCAAAACGACAGCGACACATCCAACGACCACATTGACGGGCAGGATGACGTTGACGGAACGGGAGATTTCGATGGAGACGCCGTAATCGACCTGCACGAAAGCGAAGACGGCACCTCCGCTGTTGATGCAGATGATTATTTCTTTCCTGTTCTGTTCTCCGACGTAAGAGAAAACGTTCCTTCCTTTGGGTGGAAAGGTGGACTGGGAAAAATTGCCAATGCCGAGCGGCAGAATACCACCGGAGATCCTACGACCCCTTACGTTGAACACCCTACCGGTTCCGGAATCTACACGACCTCCATCATTCGCCAGAACCAGACAGAACCTGTTCCGGCGGGGGAATCGGGGGCTTACAGTCACCATTACGTGAAGGACGGATCACGTCTCCGCTTTCAGTTCGCCGACGTGTCCAAGAAAACCTCGGTCGGTTTCGAACTTTTGAATTTCGACGGAGCTGCGCCGCAAATCGATCCGGGAGACGATCCGAACTACGGGGCACGAATTGCGGCGACTGGCTCCGGGACGATAGGATTTTACTTCGCCGACTCTCTTGTTGCGGGTTCTGAGTTTAGTGCCACTTCATCCGATCTCATCGAAATCCGGATGGAGATGAACAGCCAGGAAAAAGCTATTGTGATCGAAAAAGAAAAACAGGAAGTCTATCGATACCCGCTGAATTACACCATCGATTTTACCCAAACTCCCATGGTGGTCGCAGTTCGTTTCGACGAAGAGGGGGCCGGCATCACCAACGCACGTTATCGGCGTGTAGAAGAGTCCGACGTCGATGAAGACGACATGCGTGACATTTGGGAGCAGGAGATCATCGACGAGTTTCCAGCCCTCTACACCGACGTGTGGGATGTTCTGCCGGGCGATGACGCAGACGATGACCGCGTTCACGTCTCCGGTGAAATCTTTACCAACCTCGAAGAGCACGAAGCCGGAACAAAAGGCCAGATCAAGGATACCGACGGAGATCTGCTATGGGACGGATGGGAAGTGGAATATGGCCTCAATCCTAGAATGCACGACAACGTTGATTCGGATGGCGATGAACTAGTCAATTTTACTGAGCATAGGCTTATGAAAGATGAGGGATTGATGTTCTATCCGAATGACAGCGACAGTGACGATGACGGGCTGTCTGACGGATTCGAATACAGCATCATCAATTATGATCCCAATGATTCAATCACGAACCAATCCCATGTCTACCCCGAGCAGGACTTCGACAGTGACGGCCTCGTCAACAGTGCCGAAGTGGCCGCTGATACCGAAGGGCACAATCCAGACAGTGACGGCGATCAAATGCATGACGGCTGGGAAGTGGAATACAACCTCGATCCCAACTTTGCCGACAGCGCCACTGCAGATGGTGATAATGACGGTCTTAACAATCTGGCGGAATTCCTCGCTGGAACCAATCCGATTTCACCGGATACAGATGGAGATGGCCTCGACGATGGCCTTGAAATCGCTTTGGGCAGAGAACCCAATACGTCGCCGAGCGAAGGTGCCTGGACACCATCACCCAGCGACCCGCTCGGATACAACGAAGGTATTGACTCAGACGGAGATGGTGCCGGCGATTATTGGGAGCTGATGCACGACTTCGATCCGGGCGACAGTTCCGACGGGGTGGCAGATCCAGACTATGATGGAGTCTCCAACGCGGACGAATTTCAGGAACAAACAAGCATTGACCTCACCTGGACATGGAAGACTGTCCACATCGGAAATTTGCCTCCTGTAAGCCCGTTTTCCGGCTCTGGTCGCTTTGGAACTGATGTCCCTCCATTAGTTGGAAGCTTGAATGATCTCGGGCAATTGGCTGATGCCGAGATTGTAGGAACCGATCTTCAACTGAAAATATGGGATATGGGATCCTGGGGAGCACCCGTTTCCATGGGGGATCCCGGCATCTACGATGAAGTTGTCTCTGTTCGCCAAAACAATCGCGGGATGGCGGCAGTGGTTTTGCGCAAACTGTTCAATAGTGGAAACGACGGAATGAATTTTGTCGTCAAAATCAAAACTGGCAGCGGAGCCATCTACGAACTCGGAACAGGGGAAGCCTGGGCCATGGTGACTGATGTGCAGGTGCACGATTCCAATATCGTTACCGGAGTGGTTCGCAAGGTTGGCGAAACCGATTTCAAGTTTCTCCGATGGATTGAGGATGAAACCGAACTGACCCCGGCCCCCACAGGAGAATCGCTCACCTTGGCGCGCGATCACAGCGAGCGGGGCGAGCTAATCACTGGAGATTCCGTGCTCCGCCGTTCCGGATGGGAATCACATACCGGAGGCGAGGTGATTGCGGTAGGGCCGTATGGAGAAAGTTGGGTGAAAAGCGGTGCTCCCTATTTTGGCAGGGCTTTTCAGGAAGAAGACGGTTCTAGTGTAGGAGGAATCGCTCTCAACTCCAGTCAAAGCAATGCCACAGGAGTCGACGCAAACATTTGGGTGGACGGCATTCTTTATACCATTTCCGATCCGGACTATGATCCCAATGATACGAACCCAATTGATGGCGACATGGTGCCCATTGATCTAGGAGATCAAGGCGACGTCGTTGGAGCACGGGGCAGAGACTACTACGATGACATCACAGGAAACACCGATTTTCTCTGGACAGGCTTCTACTGGAGCCGGGGAGAACTCGAGCTAATTTCAAGGGGTGACAACACCCGAATCTACCAGATCAATCGTTCCGGTCACATGCTCGTCCATTCCTGGTCGGGAGTGAACAACCCGACGCCATACGAAAAATGGGAACTTCGTGTTCCTGACAATGACAGCGACAGCAACGGCCTTCCGGACGATTGGGAGTCTCACCATTCACTTGTATCGCCCGTCGACCCGAATGCTCAGACAGACGGCGATGGTCTCCATGATCGCCTCGAATGCGCTTTGCGAACCGACCCGAATTCACAGCATTCGGATGGCGATCCATTCGAAGACAACTACGAACTGGACTACGGACTGAATCCGCGTGCCACCGAAATCGACAACGATGAAGATATTGACGGTGACGGCCTTGATTGGTTCGACGAAAAAATCCACAACACCGATCCTTACGATCCGGATTCTGACGACGACGAACTTTCCGACGGGGACGAGGTCAATATCCACGACACGGATCCAAACGACAAATTTACCGACGAAGATGAATTCCCGGACGGTTGGGAAGTTCGTTACGGCTACGATCCGAAAGCCATTACCGACCGGAATGACGACGCCGACAATGATAACCTTTCGCTCTGGCGCGAGTTTCAGTTCGGCACAGAGGCGGACAATCCCGATACCGATGGAGACACCTACACAGACGGGGTGGAAGTGATACAGCTGAACTCCGATCCCAAAAATCCAAACGATCCTGTTGGCGATCCCACATCCATCGACCCCGATCTCGACGGCCTCACCACCGAAGACGAAATCAACATTCACGGAACTGATCCATTAAAACGGGATACTAATGACGACGGGATTGTTGATTCCGTGTCCATCGCATTGGGGATCGACCCGGTGGAAACTGATCACGACGGAGACGGCTTAACCAATGCACAGGAGCTGGCCCGTGGCTCCGATCCGTTTGAACCGGATTCCGATGGTGATGGCGTCAATGACGACGCCGACAATTACCCGAACGACCCTACCCGCACCGACGATCACAACGACCCCAATGATACAACGGCTCCCACCGTGATCCTGCTCCGACCGCAGGAGGCGGTGG
>JAKSBG010000251.1 GCA_022361255.1 Verrucomicrobiales bacterium | reverse complement strand
TGAATGAGCCGGCCATTGTAATGGTAATCCCCTTTCAATCGGATCCGTTCTCCGGCCGCAAGAAAGGTGATGGATCCGAATCGCACCCGGTCCATCCGGATCGCGAGCGCGTAGAGGTCCGCCATGATATGCCAGGCAGACGTGAGTTCCTCCAGGGTAATATCGATCCCCTCACCGCCGGGATCCGCAGCACCGCCGTGCTTCAGCGTGGACGCAGGCGGTCGCGCCGGAGCATTGGGGTCGTCCACTTTTACCGAAAAAGCACGCTGCTCATATTCACGAACACGATCGAGGTGATCCTTGAATCGCTCTTTGGAAACGCTACCAAGCGGTGAATTGGGTCCCGTATAAAAGCGATACTGCTCCACTACCGAATCGAGGACGCTTCGCTTAACCCGCTCACTCTGATCATCATCAGACAAATTGACCGTGCCGAATACACGATCGAACAAATCGCGCGGTTTCTCCTGAATTGTTGCAGCAACGGTTCCGTCAGGATGATAACTGTGAACGTATCGCCCCACCCGGCTGCGCCGGAAAAAGGTTCCCGCGATCAGAGTGGGAGCGACGCCGTCGGGGAAACCGTTCGGATAATGACTTCGCCGAACCAGCTGGTCGAGAGACGCGCCACCGGACCGCGCTTCGCCGTCCGGCGGAGTTGCAGTAAAGGCGCCCGTTGCCCCGTCGAAATGAGCGTTCATTCCGTTCCGGTCGCAGCGAACCTGATCAACATCACGCAGGACAAGCAATTGATCTTTCAGCGGGGCGAGCGGTTCGAGAACGCCTTCAAAACCATCCGGCTGCACCGGCTTGGGAATACCGAGTCCGAAGAAGACATTGAAT
Source organism: Verrucomicrobiales bacterium (assembly GCA_022361255.1). Classification (GTDB taxonomy): domain Bacteria; phylum Verrucomicrobiota; class Verrucomicrobiia; order Verrucomicrobiales; family DEV007; genus Arctic95D-9. Next base: position 4,632 of record JAKSBG010000251.1, on the reverse strand, counting down.
GCCCGTGTCGGAACCGCAGGAGCCGGTTTCGCGATGGCAGAAGAAGGCAGCATTTCCTCCAGCAGGGGCAGACCAACCGCGACCCCTCCCATTCCCCGCAGGAGCGTTCGTCGTGAAAAGGTGTTCTTTGGCATGGCAGTATCGGCGGATGGTTAGTGTTGATGGGAGGGACGAATCAGGAACGGGAAATTCAAACTCACCGTGCTTCATCGCCTGAAACATCAGATGAAATGTAACGGACGAGATCACTCGAAACAATCGCAGAAAGAACGTCACGGTACCGACCTCCGGCTTCCTGAGCGCGTTTATGAACCGCCTGAACGGTGTCAGCATCGCGGGCATTCAAGGGCCGACCGGCAACGAACTGCGCCAGTTTCCAGGTCATTGTTTCTCTGACCCGTTCACTCTTTGCCAGAATCGCCATCAGTTCGTCGACGGTTGCATAAGCCCTCGCATCGCGCTCACCGGGGAAAAGGATCTCCCCGTCTTCGCGAAGGGCATTGCCGTGTTCATCTTTCTCATGAAACGCACCCAGTCCGTCGAATTTCTCCAATCCGTAGGCAAGCGGCTCAAACTTCACATGGCAGCCTCCACATTTCCTGTCGGCAACGCGTTCCATCGCGATTGCCCGCTGGGTGAGCCCTTTCGCACTGTCGACCGGGGTGGTGTCGACGCAGGGAGGAGGATCTTTGATGACACCACGAAGCAGGTCGTTCAGGACAAACAAGCCGCGTGTCACCATGGAAGCCTCGTCACCGCCGACGGTAAGAATGCTCCCGTGCGTGAGCAAACCGCCCCTGTCCTTTTCCCCTGACAAGTCCACCATTTGCATTTCATCCCCTTCCGGCCGGACCTTCATTCCGTAGTGCCCAGCAAGTTCCGGAGTAACGAAGGTGAAGTTCGCGTCGAGCAGCGAAGCGAGCGGAAGATCTCTGGCCCACATCACCTCTTTTGCAAAAGCAAGAGTCTCCTTTCGCATTGCCTCTGCCAACGCGGGATCCCAGTCAGGAAACTTTTCCGCATTCGGCTGAAGATGGGAAAGCCTATCGAGATGAAGCCACTCGGAAATGAACTTGAGAGAATGATCTACCGCTCTCGGATCCTTCAGCATGCGCACCGATTGCTTTTTCACTTCCTTCGGATCTTTCAACCGCCCGTCTTTAGCGAGGCGCAGCAACTCCCAATCAGGGCTGCTGCCCCAGATCGCGTAACTCATTCGCGAAGCCATTTCGTATCCGTCAACCGGCCTCGAGCCAGCGCCTTCCGGAGCCGGCTCCTCAATTCGATAGAGAAAGCGCGGAGACTGGAGCATCGCTTCGAGAATCGCCCTGACAGCTTCATCGAAATACCCGCCCTCCGCCGCAATCGTCGTCGAAACACCCCGGTAGAGAGCCTTTTCCTCCCCTGTGATCGGACCGCGCAGCACAAATTCCCCCATCGACTCGATCAGGGCGATCATTGTCTTGTCGGTAAGATCCCGTTTGTTGGAAAAACGCTTCGCAAAGGGTGTGGGATCGACCCGGTCAGCAATCAGGCCCGCCAGCTTCGCGTAGGCACGGACGTGCCACAGGTCGACCGTCAGGTTGTAGGCCGTATTGCTGAATCCGTCGGCGCGGAGATCCTCCGGCAAGGTCTCTCGGGCTTCCTTCGCGATGTCGATGCCAAAAGTATCACGAACTGTTGCGATATATTCGTCGACGGTGAGTCGTCGCGCTCTGGGCGGAGCCACTTCAGCGGGGCGGGAATAAATCGCCGGATCGATAAACGCCACTGTCCAGCTCGCACCGCCATCAATCCATTCGCGAAGCACCTGTTTCTCTGCGGCTGAAAGCGGCTCCCGGTCGTGAGGCATATCATCGTGCTCGATGGACTCCCAGAGGAGACTGTCAGCCGCTTTTCCCGGAACGAGAATCCCATCTTCTGTGTGCGAAGCGAGACGTTTGGAAAGATCGAGGTCCCCCTCTTCCGTCACCGAATCGTGACACTCCAGGCAGTGTTTTGTCAGGATCGTCGTCACCTTCGTTTCAAAAAGATTCTCGTTTTGCTCCTTTCGTATTTCTTCCGGCGACTTCTCCGGCTCCTTTTCGACCGGGCCGTCACCGATGCGATAGTTGTTAGCGATCTCTTTCGGTGTGAGGACAACATCATAGATAGCAGCTGTCGTTACGTCGCCCTGCCACAGTCGCGAACCACTCATTTCATCACCGATCGCAAGAGTGAAAGTATCGTTCCAGTTCCCGAGGTCACCGCCAATTCGTTTCTTAACGACCTCTCTCCCGTCGAGATAAATCAGAGCATCGCCGCCCTTTCTCCAGGTGAAAACAAGCTGTGTCTTCCGGGTGCCGGCAGAACCTTCCGGGGTCTGCAGACCGGGCGTGCCGTTGTTTCCGGTCTTCGTGGTTCGTAACCGGATTTCGAAACGATCTTTTTCCTGGCCGACTGTAAAATTCCGCTCCGATGAATTTTTGGAAAATGTCAGAATTCGGGCCGGCCCCTCCTGTTCCAGATTTTCCGGACGAATCCAGACCAGAACCGAGAATTCATCTGACGGCCGCAGCCGTTTTGCCAAATCCGTCTGCTCCCCGAAACTGCGCTTTTCCTTTGAAATCGTAACCGGTTTGCCATCAGCCAGGTTCCAAACCGGTTCGGCACCAGTGGCTATGGATGCAAAGACGAAAGAAATCAGGAGAAGGCGGGTCATATCGAAGCTCAGCACGGCGGCACCGCATTTGTTATCGGTCTATGACGGACAAAAATACAATGTCGCGCCGAAAAGATCGAGCGTTCTGCGAGCAAAATGACACTTTTCCGCTTCGGCTGTTTTCGGACCGGGGAGAGATGCGCCATTCTGCTAACGCCATTCCGGCCGTCAAATTGCTCCCGCGAGGCTCAAGACAGTCCGCGTAGCGACCGCCAGCGAAACTACCATACTGATTCCCGCAATCACCAGCATCCACATCGGCGTTTTGTGTTCCGCAGCCTTTCGTTGCTGAATCCCGAGATACAGCAACGCAGCAACCACCGCCGGCCCGCCGATCACGGTCGCCGCCTGCGCGATCACAATGGTTGTCGTCCGGTCAAAATCGGTCGTCAGCGCAAGGATGCCGATAAACATTCCCACCAGTAAAGCTGCGGTGGTCGCATGACGTGTGAAATTCCCCTTCAATTGCTCCCCTTTTCCGATCCCGTCAGTGAAAATGTGCCCCCCGATCATCGCATTGACCAGAAACGAGCTGAACGCGCCTGCGAGGAACCCAAAGCAGAAAATGTATTTTGCTTTCGCCCCGAAAAGAGGTTCGAGCGCCGCTGAAATCGCCCCGGCATTCCCCAGATCCGCCGGTTCCGTTTTTCCGGCAAATACCGCTGCAGCAGTCATCATGATGATCGCAGTGACGCCGACGAGAACAAACATGCCAATAATCGAATCACGTCGTCCGGCCCCCAGATCATTTACCGTCCAGCCCTTCTCCCGAACGAGATACCCCTGATAGTATGCCCCCACGACAGAAAACGTCGTTCCAATCAATCCCATCAGGGTAAGGAGCTGAGCCTTGTTGCCAAACATGGAGAAATCAGGCACAAAACCTTTGGCCGCCTCCCCTACTGACGGTTTTGCCCAAAAGAAGTTCAGGATGAAGGCAATGATCATGAGGCCAACAAAAACCTTCATCAGCTTCTCAATGTATTGGTAGAGATCCTTTGCCAGATAGAGAATCGCGACAATGATCCCATTCGTCACGAGTAAGGTGAGAATGATCGCCAGGGTCGAGAACTCCCTGCCCACCATCGGCTCAAGACCGGCAACTACCGCCATGTTATTGCTCGACTGGAATCCTGCCACAATCACAAAGGCTGCAATTCCGATGATTCCTCCCGACCATTTCCCGAGTCGCGAGCTCAATTCCCCGCAAAGGGATTTCTCCATCGTCGTACCCAGCCAGGCAGCGAGCGATGCGAGCCCGATCAGGAGGATCAAAACTCCTCCAAGAACCCAGAGCGCATCATAGCCGAAAGAAGCACCGACTTTCGTGCTTGTGGTGATACTTCCCGGACCAAGAACAACAGCCGCGACCACAATCGCCGGCCCTACAGATTGCAGAAACTTTTTCACGGGGTGATGGAAGCAGAAAGAGCAGGAGCGGGCGAGGACTTTATCGCGGGATGCTCCCTCAACTGCGACCAAACCCTCTTGACTCTCCCACGCAACCCTGTTTGCTCCGGCATTGAACCCTGTTACCTCTATGCCTCACCTTACCATCGTTGCCGACATTCTCGCCAAACCGGATCAGATTGACTTTCTGAAAGAAAAACTCGAAGCCCTCATCCCTCCCACGCTCAAAGAGGAAGGCTGCGTCCAGTATGACCTCCACCAGGACAACGAAAACCCCGCTCACTTTCTCTTTTTCGAAAACTGGGAATCTCGCGAGCTCTGGCAAAAGCACATGGAGGCCGGGCACATCCTCGCCCACATCGCCGCTACTGAGAATGCCGTGGAGTCCGTTTCGCTGTATGAAATGACGAGAGTTTGAACTCCGGCAGTGAATCCATCACTGATTCACCGAAAAATACAATATCGTAGCAGTACCGCCCTGACTGTCTTTGTTGCTGGACTGCGCGGTTCGGATGGCGATC
>JAKSBG010000166.1 GCA_022361255.1 Verrucomicrobiales bacterium | reverse complement strand
TAAGATCGTCTGCCGCAATAACCGTGATTCTTCCATCCTTGTCGGTTGCACCCGCATTGTGCCCGCCGTGACCGATCATGGCGTTGGCGTCATCATCGTCAACTCCGGCAGCAGTGCCTCCGGTAACGAGAACCGATCCATCCTCACTGACGACACAGATATGACCGGTATCTGTCCCCACATTTTCGGATTCCCCACCGTTACCAATCTGGGCGTAGGCGCGGGCGCGGCTGCCTGCTGTAACAGAGACATCGCCAAGAGCATGGACGGTGATATTTGCGTTGTGAGAACCGTCTGATTCAAGCCCACCGTGACCGATCTGGCCATTGGACTGATTGCTCAGGCCGCCGGAAACTGCAATTCCTCCCGCAACCGAAGTAACGGAGATATCACCCAGGAAGTTGCCACTGGTGTATTGGCCACCGTGACCAATTGCTGCATATGCCTGTGGAGCGGTATTGGCAGCAGGGCTTCCCGCCGTGGTGCCATTTACGGTGATGTCATTGAGCGCTGTTACCGTGATTGTTGAAGCCGCAGTGGTTCCACCGTTGGCTCCGTTCATGTCCGCATCGTGACCACCGTGACCAATCTGAGCATAGGCCTGATTGAGACTTCCGCCCTGCACGGTGACGGCTCCGGAATTTGCGGCTACTGAAACAGCGCCGCTCTTATCCCCTCTGCTGAGTCGACCTCCGTGACCGACTTGTGCGAAAGCGTCTGTATTGCTTCCGCCGGTAAGGGTGATATCGCCACCTGTCGCAGTAAGAGCAACGGAGCCCGTGAGGTTCGCGTTGGTTTCTGCACCGCCGTGTCCGATCTGGGCGCTGGATGTAGTATTGCTTCCGCCGGTCAGGCTGATTCCGTTTCCAGCGTCGACGAAGATATTACCTCCATACTGCGTTCCGGCAGCTCGTTCGCCACCGTGACCGATCATGGTGCTGTTCTGCGAACCGGCCCCGGTTATGGTGACGGCTCCCGCGGCATCCACATCGATGACGCTGTTGGCTACATTGTAATTTGAGAGAATGCCACCATGCCCGATTTGAGTGTGTGACTCTCCGGTGTTGAGACTCGCCCCGGTCACGAGAACATCTCCTCCGGAACTGTTTACGGTGATGCTTCCGGCAGCACTTTCACCGCCGGCACCTGAGTTCCGTCCCCCGTGACCGATCTGGCTGTAGTTCGTAGCAGCATTGCTCTGGTTTCCAACAACGGCAATCGTCCCTGTCGCATTCACCGTAACATCGCCGGAGGTGGCACCGATCGCGCCTTCGCTACTGCCACCGCCGTGTCCGATTTGAGCGTAAGCGTCGTTGAAAGTGGAACCTCCCGAAACGGTGACGGTTCCGCCGGTAGTGTCGACCGTGATGTTTCCGTCCTTGGTTCCAT
>JAKSBG010000324.1 GCA_022361255.1 Verrucomicrobiales bacterium | reverse complement strand
CTTCGAGATCCCTAAAAAGAGGGGCAATCTTCGCAAATTCATCGGTGAGCCGCGAAAGGTTATCATGGAGCTCATCGAATTCGGGACCACTCCCGATATGGGCGTGGAGCATAACCACCTTCATTCCGGCAGCTTCAGCGGCCTCGAGAACGGTTTGCGCTTCGGTGATCCAGACGCCGTGCTTTGAGCTGGGACCTCCGGTGTCGCATTCATTGACGTGACCGTGGCCGAATCCGGGATTCACTCGCAGAGAAATCGGACCCGTGTAGTTTGCTTTCTGCAAATCGGCAACCATTCCGGGGGAGCCTACGTTCGGCAGAACCCCTTCCTCCAGCACGACCTCGAGGGAGTTGTCACGAAATACATCCGCAGTGAAACAGATTTCGGGAGGTTGATTGCCGCCGCTGTAACCCGCTTGTCTGGCGCGCAGGACCTCGTTGCCCGATACCGCGTCAATCCAGACGCCGGCGCGCTTCATCTCCTTGAGAACTTTAGTTGTTGGAGACGCTTTCATGGCAAAGCGGGCCTGAACACCCGGAGTATCCGTCGTCGAAACCACGGCTTCGATACGGGCACGGAGGACGTTGGCATCCCAGATCCAGAACGGTGTGCCGTATTCAGCAGCAAGGCGTTCGAGAAGCTCAGAATCAGATGAAGGGAGATGAGACGGCGTTTTCACGATGCTACTCATGGAGCATCTTCGCGAAATCTCAAGCAAGGTTGGTAATTTTGCTCTCTTCGCGTGAGCCGGGGGAATTCAGAAAGGGCAAACCTCCGGCGCCATGAAAGCACGGAAGGCTCAGTCCAGAATCAGGCCGGTTCCGTATTTGGGAGGATCCGGGTTCTTGGGCTTTTCTTTCGGCGGCGGTGCCGGTGCGCTGGGCGGCTTGGAGGCGAGGAAAATGCGGATCATCGGAATTTCCGGCGGAACGATATCGAGGCCCACTTCTTTCTCGCCTCTCGCTTCCTGGGCAGCGAGGGCAGTGCGGAAAATATCGAGAGTGTAATTTTGAAACCGGGTTGCATCCCATTCGAGACGTTCTTTTCGCAGGGTATCGAGAAACTCTTTTTTCTCAGCCTCCTCTGTCATTTTCTCCGGAACAGCGGCAGTGAGGTTCGCTTCAAACTCGGCATACTCCTTGTTGATCTGTTCAACCATGTTCGGCCCGAGTGCGTTGGCGAGCTTCATATATTCAGGGCCGGAGATTGCATCGAGGTTGTAGCGCATCGATTCACGCTTTGGTTTGCCCCTTGGTGAGAACTTGTCGCTGTTTGAAATAGACCATCCGGCCGGAACACGGAATTGTTCCGATTTTCCGCGGGCCTGCAGATATACCTCGAAGCTGTCCGGTGCGACGTAATAGTAGAAAAATGAACGACGATTGGTTCCTGCCTGTTTGCAGAGTTGTTCGAACTGGGAGTTGGCAGCGAGAAACTGTTCCGGTGTCCAGCCCCCTTCTTTCTCCCGCGGTTCGAGTGCCAGTTTGATACGATCTCCACCGCCCTTCGAAACGTAGTATTTGAAGTCCTGGGGACCAAATTTTCCTTCGCCGAAGTAGTCGGTAATTTTCTTCAGGTCGAATCGAAATTTGTGAATCTGCAGCTCCGCTTCGTCATCGGCGCCGACAACGCGATTCAGCACTGAAGTTTCCTTAATCTCCTCACCGGTGCGATTTTTCCAGTTCAACTTCATGTTTTCCCAGGAAGCGAGGGCTTCTTTTTCGCGGCGGTTCAGTCGCACTTTTTCGTAGTGAGGCTCCAGGTAGTCATTCTCGTTCCGCGAGGTATCTTTAACCGAGTAGGTGTATGACCCGATTGCTTTTCCGGTGTAGACGAGGTCCGTGAAGTTCTGGTCAATCACCTGCTGCACCTTGAGGCAGTGATCATACATGTCCCCGATGAAATACAGCTTTCCGTATTTGCAGACGATATAGAGGGCCCGGGATTCACCGTCGGCCATACGGGGATTCGGCATCATGATTTCCTTAGCCGGAATGATTTTGGCCTCGGGAGTCTGTGCGAGAATGGCGGCGAGCTCGCGATCCTTTTTGTCTGCCTCAAGGACCATCGCGTCCCGCTCCTCTTTCAGCTTTTCAGCCTCTTCGACTTTCGCCTGCCATTCTTCGATGTCAGAAGTCTTTTCAGCGAGGTCTTCATTGTTTTTCTCAAACTCCTCGAGTTCAGCAATCAGCGCGGCTGATTCCTCCTCGGTCATGTCATTTTTCTGGACCGAGGTTTGCGTCTGCTCAAGTTCCTGAAGATTTTTCCGGGTCTTTTCCCGGCTCACCTTCATCGCCTGGAGTTCCTCCTCAGTGACTTCCGGAAGGTTCTCGACCACCTTCTTCACCGCCGCCGTGATACCGAGACTCGATACGATCAGAATCAGCAGGAGAACCCCGACAACATTCG
>JAKSBG010000129.1 GCA_022361255.1 Verrucomicrobiales bacterium | reverse complement strand
TGCAGGATCCGTCATGCCGGATACAACAAGCCCGGCTCCGAACATTCCCCCACCAAAAAAGATCAAAAAGAATCTCATTGTGCTGCCCCTCCTTCAGCCATCAAATTCCAGGCCAGAACGGTGAGAATACCTGTCACCATAAAAACAACCGTGTAGACCATCCCGTCACGCGCGGCGGAGCCGATCCCGCAAACACCGTGGCCCGATGTGCAACCGCCACCGACGCGGGTTCCAAATCCTACCAGCAGTCCTGCGACCGCCATGACAAACAGGTTCCGGCCGGCAGGCAGAGAAAAGTCCGTCCATCCCGTCCGGGTCAGAAACATCACTGCCGCACCGGCAATCAATCCGATGAGGAATATTACGCGCCAGGCTGTGTCTCCTGATTTCGCCCGTAGAATGCGAGCCACGATTCCCGAGATTCCCGGAATCTTTCCGGATGCAGCGAGGGCAACAATGCTCCCCAAACCGATGAGGACGCCTCCAATAGTAGGTGTGATCCAATTCATACTTATTTTTTCATTTTATAACGATGGAACGATATTTCGAAAACTGCTCCGCAACTGATTTTGAAAGTTTGATTCCCCGGCCTCTCAGATTGAGAAGCTGAACGTTGGTTCCGGCTGCCTGTAGTTCCGATTTAATTTGTCGCAAATCAGATTGCAGAGCGGGTGAATAAAATCGTCGTCGATTTGATAGAACGTCGCGGTTCCCCTCTTTTCCCGGCTAACAATCTTTGCTTCATGAAGGGTCTTGAGATGCTTGGAAACGTTGGCCTGAGTCATTTCCAGCTCCTCAACCAGCTGGCCGACATTCTTCTCTCCCGCCATGAGAGCCTGCAAAATCTGAAGACGTGTCGCATCACCAAATACACGAAACAGCTCAGCAATTGCTTCAAACGAAGCCCGGTTTTCCGCAACCGTGTCTGGACGGCAGGGAGCAGAGGATTCAGGAAGTTTCTTCATCGCTATACAGTTATTTAGTTGACCAACGGCAATATCTGATTATATAACTGTGAAGTGATGAAAGCAAGTCAGAGTTTTACAACCTACCGGGCAGCGGCATTCATTTGCCCATTCTATCGCTTTATCGGCATATTTTCATAATGAGCACCCCTTCCACCACGCATCACACCGTTTTGATCATTGGAGCCGGAACCGGAGGAATCACCGTAGCCGCCCGATTGAAACGCCGTCAGCGAGACCTCGATGTTGCGATTCTCGACCCGGCGAAGCAGCATTTCTATCAACCCATGTGGACCCTGATCGGTGGAGGCGTGTTCGAGAAAGAAAATTCGGGGCGTCCCATGGAATCGGTTATTCCAAAAGGAGTGACTTGGATTCCATCGGCTGTGGAAACCTTCCGTTCTGATGAAAACGCTGTCACTGTTGCGGGAGGCGGAACGATTACTTATGACTTCCTCGTTGTTGCAGCGGGAATTCAAATCGATTGGGACAAAATACCGGGACTCTCCGAAAATCTTGGCAGAAACGGAGTGTGTTCCAACTATTCCTATGAGTCCGTCGATTACACCTGGGAATGTATCAAAACCTTCCAGGGAGGCACGGCCCTGTTTACCCAGCCTGCCACTCCCGTAAAATGCGGAGGAGCGCCGCAGAAAATCTGCTATCTGGCGGAAGATCACTTCCGCAAACACTCCGGTGTTCGTGACAACACCAAAGTCCTTTTCCGGTCCGGCCTCGGTTCGATCTTCGCGGTAGCCCTGTATCGGGAAACTCTGGAAAAAGTGATCGAGCGCAAGGGAATCGACGCACAATACCTGTGGGATCTTTCGTCGCTGGACGGGGAAAGAAAGATCGCCACTTTCAAGCATCTCGAAACGGGCGAGACAGATGAAATCGCCTACGATATGATTCATGTCACCCCGCCGATGAGCGCCCCGGATTTCATCAAGGAGAGTGCACTGGCAGCCGAAACCGGGTGGGTCAGCGTGGATCCGAAGACGCTCCGCCACACGGAATTCCCGAATGTATTTGCGATCGGAGACTGCTCCAACCTGCCGACATCGAAAACCGGCGCCGCAATACGGAAACAGGCACCTGTTCTGGCGGCCCACCTTCTCGCCTCGCTTCACGGGAAAAACACTACCGAGGAATACAGCGGTTACACATCGTGCCCTCTCGTCACCGGATACGGTTCGCTGGTAATGGCTGAATTCGACTACGACCAGACACCGGATGAATCATTTCCCATCGATCAGAGCAAAGAACGCTGGACGATGTGGTGGGTCAAAAAAACCGGACTGCCCTGGCTCTACTGGAACCTCATGCTGAAGGGACTCGCCTGACCCGGCGGAAAAGAAACTTTTATCCATCAACAACAATCAACCTCAAACAGAATCATGTTCCTCAAACAAATTTTCGATCCTCACCTCGCCCAGTATGCCTATCTGATCGGGTGCCAGAAAACGGGAGAGTCAATCATCATTGACCCGGAACGCGACATTGACCGCTACCGGAAAATCGCTGCTGCGAACGACCTTCGAATCACCGCCATCGCGGAAACACACATCCATGCAGACTTCCTCACCGGAACCCGCGAATTTCTCGCTTCGGGTGATGAAGTCTTTGCCTACCTCTCCCGCATGGGCGGGGAAAACTGGCAATACGAATGGGCGGACGGTCATGACCACGTCATGCTTCTCAGCGACGGGGATACCTTCATGGTCGGAAACATTCAGATCAAGGCAGTTCATCTCCCGGGGCATACACCGGAACATCTCTGCTTCCTCATCGAAGACCAGGGGGGCGGAGCGGATGAGCCGATGGCTTTGGTGTCCGGTGATTTCATGTTTGTCGGTGATGTCGGTCGCCCCGATCTCCTCGAGTCCGCGGCCGGAGAAGCAGGCGCCCGCGAGCCGGCTGCGAGAACCTTGTATCAATCGATCCAACGATTCGCGGACTTTCCCGAGTATCTCGAAATTCTTCCCGGCCACGGTGCAGGAAGCGCCTGCGGCAAAGCGCTGGGTTCCATTCCTTTCTCAACAGCCGGGTATGAGTTGCGTTTCAACGGTGCCGTAAAAACAGCTCTCACCGGCGGCGAGGACGCTTTCGTCGACGAGATCCTCGACGGTCAGCCGGAGCCTCCTATGTATTTCGCGCGAATGAAAAAAAACAACCGCGCCGGTGCGGACGTTCTCGGTAGCATGCCGGAACCTCCCATGCTCTCACCGGAGGAGGTGGCGGAACTGGTCCCTGCCTCCGATGCAGATGAACTGGTTTTTCTCGATACCAGGTCAGACCGGGTTGCCTTTATGCAGGATCACCTGCGCGGCTCGCTGTATGCACCTCCCGGTTCTCATTTTTCCGTTTCGGCCGGCAGCTATGTCGAGGCGGAAAAGCGGATCATTCTTCTCGTCGAGGACAATTCCGATGTCGACGACTTCGTTCGTCAGCTAATCCGGATCGGACTGGACAAGATCGAAGGCGTTGCCCTGATCGATAAAGTGCGAGGGTCCGCAGCCTGCAGAGATTTCCTTGTGAAAACTCCCACCATTGCGACCACAGAAATCCCTTCAGACGCCCGCGTTCTCGATGTCCGCTCGGTCAGTGAACACGAAGATGCCCATATCCCCGGGGCACACCATCTCGCTCACACTCGTTTGATGGCGGATCGGGATCAGCTTCCGGAAACAGGACCCATCACCGTCCACTGTGCAAGCGGCATGCGCGCCTCCCTCGCAGTCCCCTTTCTCGAACGCATTGGTTATGACGTGACCTACGCCAACGGTCTCTTCACGGACTGGAAGAAAGAAAATCAAGGCTGATACCGCATTTCTCCGGAAAGAAAGCCATGACAACGATTGATCTGCTGACGGTAATCTACGGAACTGTAATCGGCATTTCCCTCGGATTAACCGGTGGAGGCGGGTCAATCTTCGCCGTTCCCCTTCTCATCTACGGACTGCACAGCGGGGTTCGCGAAGCAGTCGGCATCTCACTCGCCGCAGTCGGCGCAACAGCGCTTTTCGGAGCACTGATGCAGCTCCGTCCCGGACAGATGGAAGCAAAAACCGCCATCCTCTTTGCCCTTGCCGGCACGGCCGGAGCTCCCCTTGGCACCTGGCTCGGCGCCCGCGTCTCTGACGTCGTTATTCTGACCGGCTTCGCCGCAATGATGCTGGCAATCGGCATTCGTATGTGGCGGCAGAAATCTGATTCGCCAGTGAGCGCTGCATCGGGAAATCGGCGAAACCTGTGCGAACGAAAGGACGATGGAAGCCTCATCCCGGGCACCCGTTGTATCATCGCGCTGGTCACCTCCGGATTTCTTGTTGGTGTTTTGTCAGGCTTGTTCGGAGTCGGTGGCGGTTTTCTGATTGTTCCCGTTCTTGTTCTCGTGAGCGGCATGGATATTCACCGCGCTGTTGCATCATCACTACTGGTCATTTCCCTGATTTGTGTTTCCGGAGTCGTTTCATTCATCTGGCAGGGCGGCACGATTCCCCCACTGCTGTCTCTTCTCTTCATTGGGGGCGGGTTATTGGGTATGTTTACGGGTAGTCGCTTGAGAAAACAGTTTTCCCCGCAGACCCTTCGCCGAATATTTGCGGCAAGTATGTGGGGAGTCGGGCTGTTTATTCTCACGCAGAACGCGATGACGGCGGAGGGGGAAAAGGCTGATCCGGTCGTATTGAAAAAAGAGGAGATTCCGGACTACGTCCGCGACACGGGAAAATCAGCCGCGTCAGCTCTTGGCATGAGTCTCAAAACGATGCTCTCGGCGACGATGAAAGAGTTCGGTCCGGTCGAAGCAATCAAGGTTTGCAATCACGCCGCCGGTCCTGCCGCAGAAGCAGTGACAAAGCAGTTCAAAGGGGGCGCCGAAGTCCGGAGAACGGCTCTGCGGGTGAGAAATCCATCTAATGCTCCAGACAAGATCGATACCTTCATCCTTCATCAATTTGAAAAGAACTTCGAAAGTGGACAGGATCTGCCTGAGCAATTGGTGACCCGCCTCGAGGACGGCACCTATCGGCACTACCAGCCTCTCATCACGCAGAAAGTCTGCCTGACCTGTCACGGCGGGAAAGAGGCGATGTCAGATCCGCTTCGCACAGCACTTGCGGAGTTGTATCCCGACGACAAGGCAACCGGTTTTCAGCCCGGATCCCTTCGCGGAGTCATCCGGGTCGACATAAAGAGCAAACCCGATAACTGATCTCTATCAAACCAACAAAATGAAAACCAAACGATCACAAAAAAACACCATTCGGAGCGGGATCACTCTCGCAGCTCTGCTGACCTTGAGTGCCTGCCAGGAAGCCGATCAAACCACAGCCAGCGCCCCGCCCGAAGCCGCTCCGAACAGCATCGAATTGAAATCAGCCGAATGGAAAGGACTCGCCAGGCTGCACTCTTTCGGTGACATCCACCTCGCCGGCCAACCACAACCGGAAGCATTCGATGAGGCGAAAAAGGCCGGTGTGAAAACGGTTATCAACATGAGACATATCGACGAGAACAAAGACTTCGATGAAGAGTCGATTGTCAGCGGTCTGGGTATGAAATATATCGCCCTACCCTGGAACGGCGCCGATGAACTCACCGACGAAATTTTCGACCGGAGCCGTGAATTGCTGAATACCGCGGAGAGGCCTGTTCTTTTGCATTGCTCCTCAGCTAACCGTGTTGGTGCGGTCTGGATTCCCTGGCGCGTTCTCGACAAACGGGGGCGATCTCGAGCAGGCGGGCAAAGAGGCAGCGATGATAGGGATCAAAACGCCGGAATACGAACCGAAGGCGATCGACTACATCAAGCGAAATCAGCAGTAGTCCCCTCCTCCGACCCTTTTCAGCGAACGGCAGATTTTCCTCCTCCATCAACAGGGTTGGGTCTATGACCTGGCCCTGTTGATCCCTTCCCCTTACCCTGTTTTCCCGGGGAGGGAATCGGGAATGTATGATTCGTTGTTGTCAGTAGAACCCTTTCATTTTTCCGCCTGAAGAATCCATTCCATTCGCCCCAGAATAGCCAGATTTTCCTCCCGGAAGAATTCGACGGATTGCTTTGCCGAACCATCGTAAACGCTCACGGTCAGGCCGGAGATATTTTCCCAGCCAGGCATGGGCACTCCCTCAGAGTCTTTGAAATCCGAAACCCGCAATTCCAGAACGGCCTGTCCCGGTTCCTTTATGTTCTGCGAAAAACTGAAATTCCCGTCAGGGTCTTTGTTCCCGGTCAGCCACCGGTTTCGTTCGATGCGAAGTCGATAACTGAGGCCGGGGCGCGGTGCGTCCACCGTCCACTTGAGAATGGCATCGGCAGGAGGAACCGCTAAATCCGGATCCTGAAACCGGTAGGTTTTCAGACTTCCTCCGTGCCCGTCACCCCAGTCCTTCCGGTCCTGTGAAAAGTCGGCAAAAACCGAAGAGTGTTTTGCATTTTCCCGCAAACGTTCGATCTCGATTGTCCCGGGAAGCAGGACGGCTTCCTCTGAATTGATCGTGTATTCCCTCGCCGTCCCCTGAAAGGCCTCCTGTGGTTCTGCGAGGGTGTATATGACATTCGCGAAAGCGAAAAGAGGCAGGGTTTCCCGAACCGGCAGCCCGGCTGTCCATTTTCCGCCCTCTTCCTCAGCAGAAGCCGACTTCCAAAATCTCGCGCGCGGGTTTGGATCATGACTGTAGTAGATGCGAACCGATGAAGGTTCTACAGTTCCTTTCGGCTCAACCGAGAACGTGGCGCTGCCACCGGATGGATCGCGTTTGATCTGCGATTCCGGGGTTGGGGCGATTTCGGTTTTTTCCCCCTTCAAATAGTGATTAAACCAGAAATTCATCAGTATCCATTGCTCCGGCCCCAGCGAATGGTTGTAGTGCATTTTGTGGCTGACGCGCCAGTTGTCGTGCGGCAGAAGATCCACACACTGAAACACCCGCTCGAAGGGAGCGTGAAAGTCATTCGTCGCATTGAGAAACAGAACCGGACATTTCACATGAGGCCAGTATGATTTCGAATCGATTGTCGCGGTGAACAGCTCCGGATGCCGATACTGGCGGATATTGCTGGAATCAGGAATCCCGGGGAAGTCATCTGTAAGGTGACCGGTTCCACCCACCATCGGGACAACGGCTTTGAGCCTCGGATCAATTGCCACCATCGACGTTATGACTCCTCCCATCGAGTATCCGGTGAATCCGATTTTGTCAGGATCCACTTCCGCCTGCTGTTCAAGAAAGGTGATGGCGCGACGTCCGGCAACCGCCAGAAGGAACCAGTTCCCGTTACGGGGGCCCGGGACCGGATCGATAGTGTGTTCGTCAGGATCCAGATTCAGTTTTGTTTGTTCCCGCAGGGCGCCGGGATAAAACCGGGGGCCCTGACTCGGATCCACTTTTCCCCAGTCGGTATTCTCCTCGATGCCTTCGACGATTTCACGCCCGCCCCAGTTGATATCTATCGTGGCGAATCCGTTCTTCGCAAAATACTCGCCACGCTGGCGCTCTGCCCTTTGCCCGCCACCATGAGCCCACACAAATGCCGGCGCGTTTTCGGCTCCTTCCGGAAAAGTGTAAAGAGCTGCGACCCGGCAGGGTTCCCCTTTTACGGTGCACGCAGTGTAAATGACGTAGCGGCATACGATTCCGTCTTCTACCCACTCCTGTACAACCTTTGCATCGAGCGGTTCTTTCCCGGGATCATAGTCCGCCCACAGCGTCTCGACATCTTGAGGGACCGTTTCCTCCGAATACGGTTGAAACGTGTCGGCGAAGACAAGGGAATTCCCCGGGACTGCCACAATTAAGAAAGGCAATGCGAACAGGGTTCGGTGAAGGAAAAAGCGGAGGTCTTTTTTCATAGATACAGACGTTTTAACCTGCCGGAAAGCAGATAGGCAACTCCCTTCCTGCGTCCCGTGGGAATGAGGTGAAAATCCGGGTTCACTTACTTCCGGTTCACCCTGCCCCACACGGCGAAGGCGGTGTCCCAGCTCACGTCCTCTGTGGGCGGCGTAAAAACGCTCTCCCAGGTCTCTCCGCCATCAGTGCTCCGCTTGATGTCGTACCGCTTTCTTTCCACGTTGATCAACGTTCCCTCGTCAGATTCGACGAAACGCCCGCCGGGAACCGACTCAGGCAGGTCCTCCCAGTTCACCCCGTCCTTGCTTCTCCGTCCGTGACTTCCTTTCTGCGCGGTGAGCCAGAATTCACCCTTCACGAAGCTCAGTCCGCGCCACGATTTCCCCCACCCTTGTAAGCCCGGATCATGCACCGTCCAGGTGGCACCCCCATCGGTGGAACGGGCAATTTTTTCTTTGAAACTGCAGACAAAGACACCGTTCCCGTATGCGATAACTTCCTGCCCCGTCCCGGCCGATTCCGGAATCCGGCTGTGCTTCCAGCTCTTTGCTCCATCTGAACTGTAAAAGACGTGCTGATTGTCACCGACCACAACGAAACGACCGCCCTCGTAATCCCCGAAACCCGAAATCATGTGGTGTGTTTTCGCCCCGTTGAGCAGTTCCTTTACACTGTGAGCGGTCCACTCGGCGTGTTTGTTAGAGGACGTCGTCATGCCGCGCCACTGATCCGAGCTGGTGATGAATTTCCCCTTTCCGGCCGCAGCGCCCCAGACGCTACCAAGTTTCTCCACCGGCTCCGCGTTGAGATGTGACCAGTTCACTCCGTCATCCGACCCAATGTACACTCCCGGCGTTCCCCAACCGGAGAACACCCCGATAACACCCCCGGTGTACGCCATCCCGTAGACGGCAAAAGTTCCGTGCCACCCCCCGTCCTCGAGCGATTCCGTTCCGAGAAACGTCTGCTCCCAGCTCCTTCCGTCGTCGCGGGAGACGAGAATCCGTCCGCCCTGTTTTGAGGCTACCGCAAAAACAGGTTCCTCGCTTTTCGGATCCAGATTGCCTCCGAAGGGGATGTCGTCACGAACCGGAGCATGCTTTTTTTGTGCATTCGCAGATGGGCAGACGAGCAGAAGCAGGGAGAGCAGAATGAGATATCGAAACGGATACATGGGAAGAGAAAGCGATGCAATAGGGTTGGGTCAATGAGCAGACAGGGTCAGGTGCCGGACTCTACCCAGTTCACTCCTGCGCCAAATCTACGAATCTCTGTCCGGGTATGCAAGACTGCGTGGCGGCCCAGCTCAATCCGGTTTCCGCGAATGGAGTTGTCATTTCTGCCATTCCGGTCCTAAATGTCGCCTCCTATGTCCGATCAGCCCCTCCGCGTTCTCTTTCTCTGCAATCACAATTCCGCGCGTTCCCAGATGGCCGAGGCATTTTTGAGGCATCTGTCAGGGGGAAGCATTCAGGCATACAGTGCCGGGCTGGGAAAGAAAGACATCAAGCCGACCGTGTTTGAAGTGATGGAGGAAAGCGGAATTCCGCTGGAAGGACATGTCAGCAAAACGGTTGATGAAGTGCGGGATTTGCAGCCGTTCGATTACGTGATCGTCGTTTGCAAGACGAACGAAAATGAGTGCCCCGGATTCACCGATCTCGCGCATCATCACCTTTCCTGGGAAATCGAAAGCCCTTTTCCTGACCGGAAGCCAGCCGATCTGAACCCTTCGGAAAAACTGACTCACTACCGCAGTTTGCGCGATCAGGTGTCAGACTGTGTGGCACGTTGGCTCGAAGGGATCAACCGGAGCAATTTGTCATCCGCCGCCGCCGCATCCCGCGACTGACGGTTGTGTGTTGGCGCCACGCACCTACAACTGAGTCGGATTCGGGGTGTCGCCATAGACGGCATCCGGATCAAACGCCTTTTCCGACTCAATGAAGCGAAGAGAGGGCGATTCCTCATTCCGTCCCGCAATCTCGCGATAGAAGCAGCTGCGATATCCTACGTGGCAGGAGGCTTCTTCCCCACCTGCGTCCGGGCTGGTCAGGGTAACCTCGATAATGACGCAATCCTGATCATCATCAATGAGGATTCGCTGGACTTCCTGTGTCATTCCGGATGTCTCCCCTTTTTTCCAAAGCTTCTTCCGCGATCTCGACCAGTAATGCGCCTGTCGCGTCTTGATCGTCAGTTGCAGCGCCTCTGGGCTCATGAAGGCGAACATCAAGATCTCCCGGGTTTCCACATGCTGGGTGATGCACGGGATCACCCCGTTTTCATCAAATTTGGGGGCCAGTTCGTTTCCTTCTTCCACCTGCTCAACGCTGGTTCGTCCGGAAAAGGGTGAAATATTCTCTGTGCTCATTTGGAAAGATTGAGTTTGAGTGCCTTCTACTGCATTGCGTTGATACCGACATTCCATTCGGGAAAAGGATCCGCAAAGCGCGCCTGCCATTCGTCTTTCTCTGACGCCAGTTCCTCTTCGGTAAGCAGCGCACTGTCCAGCATCGCCGTGAGTGCTTCCTGATCCATATCCGCCCCGATTAAGACGATTTCCTGCCTGCAATCGCCGTTCGGGCCTTTGCTCACCTTCTCGATTTCAGCCAGCTGATCGGGGTCCTCCGGCCAATGTTCGCGTGGAACCGCAGCCCAGAAATATCCGAGACACTGATTCTGACACATTGCGCCGGCCTGCGACCAGTAGCCCGCGTACGAAAGACGCGTTGCGAGCCAGAAGAGGCCTTTTGATCGAATCACCCCGGGCCACTCCTGACGGAAAATTTCATACAGGCGCGCAGGGTGGAACGGGATACGTCGCTCATAGACAAAATTGGAAATCCCGTATTCCTCCGTTTCGGGAGTGTATTCGACCAGAGAATCGAGCCAGCCGGTTGTTTCTTCAGCTTCTGCCAGATCGAAAAGTCCAGTGCCCATGACTCGGTCCAGGGCGATTTCCGAATTGGTCGTTTCGTATATCTTCGCTTTCGGATTGAGGGCTCCGATCATGGCATGAATCCGACGACGGTCCTCTTCGGATACGAGATCAATCTTATTAATCAGAATAACATTCGCGAACTCGATCTGATCGACTAGCAGGTCTACAATGGTCCGCTCGTCTTCTTCACCTACGGCGGTTCCGCGAGTCTGAAGGTTATCCGTACTGGAGTAGTCCCGCAGGAAATTCAGAGCATCAACGACAGTAACCATGGTATCGATCCCGGCAATGTCACCGAGAGAGTTTCCCTCTTCGTCCCGGAAAGTGAAAGTCTCTGCGACCGGCATCGGCTCGCTCACGCCGGTCGATTCAATCAGTAGGTGATCAAATCGACCTTCTCGGGCAAGCTTCCCGATTTCGAGTAGCAAATCCTCCCGCAAGGTGCAGCAGATGCAGCCGTTCGACATCTCGACCATTTTTTCCTCAGCGTGAGAGAGAGAAGCATCGCCCGAGCGGACCAGCGCCGCGTCGATATTTACCTCGCTCATGTCGTTGACAATCACGGCGACTTTTTTGCCTTCACGATTGCGGAGGATGTGGTTAAGCAAAGTTGTTTTCCCCGCTCCGAGGAAGCCGGATAGAACAGTGACAGGAAGTTGTTGGGCAAGAGGTGCAGTCGGTAAATCCATTCTTTTGATAAAAGGAAGGTCTGTTAACGCAAATTGCTTGCAATAACCGTTATTGCAAGTTATTTGCAGTAATGAATTTTTCATTGTCCGAAAATCCTCAATCATCGACCGAAGTTGCCGTTCTCATTGTCGGTGCCGGACCCGCAGGGCTCGGTTGCGCTGCCGCACTGAAACAATGCGGGATTGAGAATTTGGCGATTGTAGATCTTCGTGAAGTCGGGGCCTCTTTCGACTCCTGGCCTGCTCAGATGAGAATGATTTCGCCATCTTTCCACTCCAACCCCTTCGGACAGGCGGACCTAAACGCCATCACCCCGCACACCTCGCCTGCAGACTTTATTCACTCGGAACACCCCACTGGTCCCGAGTACGCCCACTACCTCCGTGCGGTTGCCGACTACTACCAGTTTGATATCCGGACGGGTATTGAGATCACCGGAATCGAAAAATCCGGAAGCAGGTTGCTGGCTGCGGGTAACCCGGAATCATTTCGCGCCAAACATGTCATCTGGACAGCAGGCGAGTTTTTCTTTCCCCGCGATACGATTCGTGGATCAGAGCACTGTCTGCACAACAGCGCGGTGACAGACTGGAGTGAACTTCCCGGAGTGGAACATGCCATCATCGGCGGATTTGAAAGCGGAATCGACGCGGCCGTTCATCTCGCCCGTCTCGGAAAATCGGTTCACGTGCTTTCGCGAGGGGAACCCTGGCACCAGGACAGTCCCGACCCGAGCCGGGCATTGAGTCCTTTCACGATTGATCGGCTCAAGGAAGTGCTGCGCAGTGCACCCGGGTCGGTTCGCTTTTACAAGAATGCCAACATAGTTGAGGTCGCGCGGTCAGGCGAAAACTATTTCCTGATCGATGAAGAAGGTGAGCCCTTCGAAATTTCGACGCCTCCCATTCTCTGCACCGGTTTCCGCGGTGGCCTCGGGCCGGTGGCATCCGCTTTCGAAGACACCGACGGAAACCGCTTTTTCACCGAAGATGCGGATGAATCCCCTGCCCTTCCGAATCTGTATTACAGTGGACCTTTGCTTCAGCACAGGCAGTCGCTTTTCTGCTACATCTACAAATT
>JAKSBG010000104.1 GCA_022361255.1 Verrucomicrobiales bacterium | reverse complement strand
GAAGAAATTCTGATCACCCGGCGCATTCCGTGTTGTCCGGTAAACGCGCTTGAGAAAAGGCAGCATGGGCCGCGCTTTTTCCCCGAGAAGTTCGAAGGAGCGGCAGGCGCGCAGAGCGGTCCACCAGTCTTCGTTTTCCAGCTCTCTTCCGAGGACACGCAGTGCCTCCATCCGGTGTTCTTCCGAGGCGTCGGCCATCCAGTGAGCCATTTCGATCCGGACCGGCGGGGAAATGTCGTCCATACGGTCGTAGAGCTCTTCGAGCAGTCCGGCATCATTGGGAGCGAGATTGCGAAGGCCGATTACCGCCCAGAAACGAACGTAGTCCTCTCCTGAATCAAGTGCCTCCATCAATTGCTCTTTTGTTCCGACGCCTACCAGATCAGCTGCTCCCCACGCCGCTTCGAGATCGGGATGATGGTTCGTCTTTCCCTCCATGATCGTCCGCATCGGGGCTCCCTCTTCGTCGAGGTAGTCGGCCATGACGGTTTCGGGGATGGCTCCGAGGTCGAGAATCTCCATCCTCTTTTCGCGAAGCAGCTCGCGGTGGCGCTCGATCTCTTTTTCCACTTCGGCAGAAACATCACCAGCCGCGAGGTTCCGGATGTTGGCGGGATCAGCTTCAACGTCGTAAAATTCCTCCGGCGGGCGAGTCGGCCCGGCATAGTGACGCTGTGCCTCGGTTAATTTGTCGCCGTTTTCTGCAGCGTATTTCGTGATATCCCGGCGGATTTCCCCGAGATCGGAGAAAACGCTGGGCGGATTCCAGGAAAGATGAGGGTAGTAGTTCCGGATGTAGAGATACTTCTTCGTGCGGACGGAGCGCGCCGCGTCAAAAACCTCGTCAACGCGGTCACGAAACCCGTAGACAAATTCCGGCTCCTCCATGGTGTCCTCTCCAAGAAAAACATCCCCCTGCATGTATTCGGGAACATCGAGTCCGAGCATGGACAGCACCGTTTTCGGATAGTCCACGAAGGTGACGAGGCGATCCACGGTTTCCCCCGGATTTGCGGGGGCGAGATGTTTCCATTTCTCCGGGAAGCGGATCATCAAGGGCACGTGCATCCCGGAGTCGTGAAGGAGCCGCTTGTGGCGCGGCATTCCGGAACCGTGATCGGAATAGAAAAAGACAATCGTGTCGTCAGCGAGACCGTCTTCTTCGAGCTGCTCGAGGATGCGACCGACCTGTTTGTCCATCACCGTGACGCAATCATAAAAGCGTGCCACGGTTTTTCTCACGGTTTCTGTATCCGGATAGTATGGCGGAACGGGTGCTTTCCCGGGATCGTGCAATTCCTGCGCCGAAAGGTCTGACTGAACGTGTTCCTGAAAGGCTTCGTAGGGCCAGACCATGGTGCGGGACTGGTGCGACGTCATGTGGTTGAAGACGGAAAAGAAGGGTTGTCCCTCTTTCCGACTCTCCGATCTCCAGTGAGCGGTGGCGCTGTTCTCATTCCAGGATTCGGCAATGAGCCGTGGGGCATGGCCGGTGTTGTAGTCGGTCTTCACGTTATTCGTCGTGAAGTAGCCGGCCTTGCGGAGGTAGGATGGAAACCCTTTCACTTCGTCAGGAATGGGAAAGCCGGAGCGCATCTGGCTCGTCCCAAGGCTCGGTGCCCACATCCCGGTAATGAGGGTGGAGCGGGACGGGGAGCAGACCGGAGCAGCCGCGAAAGCGTTCGTGTAGCGAACGGATTCTTTGGCAAAAGCATCGAGATTCGGAGTGGTTGCATAATCGTCGCCGTAGCAACCGAGCGTAGGACTCATGTCCTCTGCGGTGATCCAGAGAATGTTCGGCCGGTCTGTAGCTGCAGATGCAGGACTGGGTGAAGGAAGTTCGCGCGCGCGAACGTTTCGGAATTTTACCGTTCCGCCTTTCCCGTGATGTTGAATACCGAAATATCCTTTCAGCGACTGCGTATCCTCGACCTTCGAGACGGGTTTTCCGTTCACGAAGGTTTCAATAACCGGCCCGCGACAGACGACGCGGTAGGTATTCCACTCGCCGTCTCTGATGAGTCCTTCAATTGATTGAGAGAATGCCTCCTGCTCTTCTTTCTTTGGAAACAGCCAGCCCCCCATTCCAATGCCGAAAACTCCGCCGTTTTGTCCCGGGGAAGGGGCTTCGACCTCACACTGGTAGCCTCTGGGCTTTCCCTCCTCACCGACGAGACGAAAGGCGAGTCCGGAGTTCAGGCCCTTCTCCGCAGCATCTTCGGGAAGCAATATTTCAGCCGTCAGCTCAAAGTCTCCCATCGCTCGATCGGAAACAACCCAGACGTTGTTTTTCGCGAGCAAATGTATTTCCCCGTCTTTCATCTCGAAAGTCTCCACCTCCGCCCGGGGAGTCCAGCCTTTCGTGGAACCGTCGGCAAAGAGATCAATCCAGCCGTCGGCGGCGGATAGAGGCAGGACGAATGTCAGAAAAAGCGACGCGAGAAGAACGGGTTTCATGGTCGCTACGGTAGCGAATCGAAAAAGGAAGCAAAGACCAAACTACCCGCTGTTTGCGTGAGACAGAACAGGGTCAGATGAAGGACCTGACAGGGTTGGGTGCGGGACTCAACAGGGTAGAGTCACCTGAGTTTCCTTTCCTCGAGGACGAAACGCGAGTCATATCTCCCCCCCGAGTGTGCCTTGCAGCAATCGTAGCAGGCCACTTTTCGGGTCAGTCTTCGAACGCGGAGAACCTCCGCATCGCAGACGGGGCAGATGTAGGCGAAATTTCGTTTCTGCCGGCGAGGTTGGAAATTCAGGTCGTGACAGCGGTCTTCTCCGGGAATTCCGAGATCAGCGCAGGCTGTTTTCCACTCGATACCGTGGGGCTGAATCTTTTTCCCTTTGTTCCGGGCGAAAGAAACGAGGTGCGCCATTTCGTGGAGAAAGGTTTGGCGGATCTCGGTATCGCGCTGATCCGCAGGAAGAGTCTGCAGCTTGGGATTCAGCTCGATTTTTCCAGTCTGGTAAAAAGCGCGACCGGCGGCAGTGCGCATGCGCTTGTTCCAGACGACCTTGACGGCGTCTGCGAGTTGATTCAGCCCGAGGCGTCGAGCATGTTCGGCCGCTTCTTTCGTGAGGTTCTCGTCGAATCCGACGGTCACCCAGACGTAGCCTTCCGGGAGATCCTCAACAGGTTCGGAGCTTCTGGCGTGGTGGGAAGGCGGAGCCGGTTCAGCACGGCCTTTCCCTTCCGAAGCTCGCGCCGGGGGAAGTTCGTCATTGCCGAAGAGCTCAAGTTGTTCACCCATTTTTACGTGTCGTCCGGCTCGCTCGTTACGACTGGCTCGCCGGTTTCCTTGTTAAAAATGTTGAGTTCTTCGCCCACTGTTGTCACGAAAGAAACAGGAGGAATGCTCTCCCGCAGAAAGACGTTGGCACCGATGGTAGACCCTTCCCCGATGGTGGTTTTTCCACCCAGGACGGTTGCGTGCGGATAAATCACAACGTTGTCCTCAACATTGGGATGGCGCTTGTTTCCTTTCACGATGCGCCCGTTTTCGTCTTTCGGGAAATTGCGGGCACCGAGAGTGACGCCGTGATACAGCTTCACCTGTTTTCCAATGATGCAGGTTTCGCCGATGACGACTCCGGTGCCGTGATCAATGAAGAAATATTCCCCGATGGTGGCCCCGGGGTGAATGTCGATGCCTGTCAGGTTGTGCGCATACTCCGTCATGATCCGTGGAATCAGCGGGATGTCGAGATCGTAGAGGCAATGGGCGCAACGCTGGATTGCGATCGCTTCGATGCAGGGATAGGCGAGAATGATTTCGTCGAAATTCTTCGCGGCGGGGTCGCCTTCGTAGGCAGCTTCGACATCAGTTCGCAGAAGCCGTCGCAGCTCGGGCAGGTGACCGAGAAACTCGCAAACCAGCTCCCGTGCCTGTTGGGCGAGGCCGGAGTGGGTTTCGCCGCTTTCGTCGTCGCGAAGGCGGAGTGTTTTTGCCACTTCCACTTCGAGAGATTCCACCAGAGTTGCGATTCGCTCTCCGGTAATCATTTCCAATTCTTCTGCCGGAATCGGCTCCTCATCATGATAGCCGGGAAAGAGGAGTTGCATAAGGCGCTCGCAAACAGCGATGATGGTGCGCTTCGACGGCAGGTTTGCGCTGTCGATGCGATTGATTCCGCCCAGCTCGTGATACGATTTCACGAGGGAGTCCGCGATCTTCTGTTGAGAGCAATCCATGAGAGTGAACGGAAGGGCATCAGCCCGTCCTGTTGAACCGTAACCAGTGAGACGTCGTTTCCAAGGAAAAGCTTCCACTTTTCCCTGTCGATTTTTCTCGCACCAAAGATTGAGTCTGCCACACTCCCGCCGTAAGCAACGAGAGGCGATTTCGTCACACAACGTTTTTATTATGCTGATTTCCGAACGGAGGAACCATTTTGACCGGGCGCTGGCTGGCGCCGGAATGCCGCTTTCCCGCGGTAAGGCGGAGATTCTGCAGTTGAATACCGGGAGACTTTGCAACCTGACCTGCGTGCATTGCCACGTAAATGCCGGACCGAAGCGAAAGGAAATCATGACGGGCGAAACCGTCGATCAAATTCTGGAATGGTTTGAGCAGACTGATATCCCGACTCTCGATCTCACCGGTGGAACGCCGGAAATGATTCCCGATTTCCGACGTCTCGTATCGACGGTTCGAAAATTTTCGCAACCCCGGCGCGTCATGGACCGGCTCAATGCCACGATCATTGATGAACCGGGATACGAGTGGGTTCCGGAGTTCCTCGCGGAAAACGAAGTGGAGATCATCGCCAGCATGCCCTGCTACGCGCCGGACAATGTGAATGAGCAACGGGGAGATGGTGTTTTTGACCGCAGCATTTCCGCGTTTCAGAAACTGAATGATCTCGGATACGGGCGTGATCCCAACCTGATTCTGAACTTCGTCTACAATCCGAACGGTGCCTTTCTCCCGCCCGACCAGAAAGAGCTGGAAGCGGACTACAAGCGGGAAATGAAAAAGCATTTCGACATCGATTTCAATTCTCTCTACTGCATCGCGAATATGCCGATATCCCGTTTCGCTTCCTATCTGAAGCGGAACGGTGAGTTGCAGGAGTATCTCCAGTTGCTGCGCGAGAGCTTCAATCCTGCAACGGTAGAAGGGCTTATGTGCCGGAATACTATCAATGTGAGCTGGGAAGGGGACGTCTACGACTGTGACTTCAATCAGATGAGCAAACTCCCTCTCGAGAATCCCGTCACCGGAAATCCGACCGTGAAAGTTTGGGAGCTGGAGCTCGATTCTTTCATCGACCACCCGATCCTGACGGGAAGCCACTGCTTCGGATGCACGGCAGGCAGCGGCAGTTCCTGTGGTGGTTCACTTTCTTGAAAAGAAAATCCTGACATGGAAAACAAATTTACGATCAATCATTCTGTCGATCCCATTTCCTTTTCTCCCGCAAACTCCTCTACTCCTATGAAAACCGAATCCGTTGTTAAAGACCGCTATGCCGAGGGCGCGAATGCCCGGCAGGAAGCTCTTTGCTGTCCTGTTGATTACGATGCCAAATATCTCGAAGTCATTCCCGATGAAGTGATCGAACGCGACTATGGTTGTGGCGATCCGAGTCGATGGGTGCGCGAAGGGGAGACTGTTCTCGATCTGGGAAGCGGAACCGGGAAAATCTGCTTCATCGCGAGCCAGGTCGTAGGGGCCAAAGGCAAAGTGATCGGAGTCGATATGACCGACGACATGCTCGAGGTCGCCCGCCGCCATCAGCCAACGGTCGCGGAGCGGATCGGCTACGATAATGTCGAATTTCGAAAAGGCCGGATTCAGGATCTCGCTCTGGACCTCACCGCGTTGGAAGAGCGACTCCGGGAAAATCCGGTGAGCGATGCGAACGGCTATCTGGCGGCGGAGGAACTGGCAGCTGAGCTGCGCATCAAAAAGCCTCTCGTTGAAAGTGATTCGGTGGATATCGTGGTTTCCAACTGCGTCCTGAACCTTGTTTCGAAGGAAAACCGGCGCCAGATGTTTGAGGAAATTCACCGCGTGCTCAAGCGCGGGGGGCGCGCCGTGATTTCTGACATTGTATGTGATGAGGACGTGCCGCAGGAATTGCAGGACGACGCCGAGCTCTGGAGCGGATGTATCTCCGGTGCTTTTCGGGAAGACGAATTTCTTCAGGCATTCGAGGACGCCGGATTCTACGGAGTTCGAATTCTGAAGCTCGACGATGAGCCGTGGCAGACCGTCAAGGGCATCGAATTTCGCAGCATGACGATTGAAGCCTACAAGGGCAAAGAAGGAATCTGCCTGGAGCGGAACCAGGCCGTCATTTACAAAGGGCCTTTCAAGAAAGTTCTCGATGACGACGGCCACGCGATGGAGCGGGGGAAGCGCTACGCGGTGTGTGACAAGTTCTTCAATATCTACCAGTCAGGAGCATACGAGGACATGTTTGAATTTGTTGAGCCGAATACGGAAGTGCCGCTGGAAGAAGCGGAACTCTTCGACTGTTCGGTGACGAGAATTCGCGATCCGCGCGAGACCAAAGGGCAGGACTACGATGCCACGACTGAGGCGAGTGACTGCTGTTCCCCGGACAGTGGGGACGGTGGATGTTGTTAGGGCGCAGAATAAAGGCCTCACCAAACCATAAAAACCCCACAGTATTCGTCGTGGCGGTCGGCCCAGCGGACTTTGTAGTCCGAATACATTCCGAGATCATACCGCCTGATTCCTTCTGCTGCGCGTCGGCGCAGGTTTTCCACCTGCAAAATGTTGCCCAGCTCCAGCTCTTTAACGGTTTCCACGTAGCTCATTTGGAAACCTCGGTAGATCCCGTTGCTGATACCTCCGAAAATGTAGGCGAGGTCTTCGTCGCCACGCCTTGCGAAGAGAACACGGTGATTTCCATCGGGATGTAAGAGGTCGAGCAGGGTCCGGTAAAATCTCCGGTAGGATTCTCCCTGAAAAATGTCGGTTCCTTCACGCCACTTGTAGGTCTCCTGTTGAATATTGACGATGCGCTCGAAGATTTCGTCGGCGGATGTCTCCTGCGCATCGGCGATTCGGATGTCTTCCGGAAGTTCCCGTTTTCTCACCGCTTTGCGAAAGCGCCTGGAACGTCGGTTCAGCCATCCGTCGACTCCTTCGGTCAGGTCGATCTCCATGCAGTCCGTCGCATCAAACTCCTCGAACTGAAGGCACTCCTCCCGTCGCGACAGGATGGCGCGGTGCAGGGTGCTGCCTCGACGGATTCCACCGAAGCAAAAGCCGAAGGGCGAATCAAGATGTTCGTTGGAGGCCCGGCGGAGGAGGTCGAGGGCATGAAGTGGATCTCCTACCAGGGGAGAGCCGAACATCCAGGCTGCTTCGAGAGGGTAGAATATTCTGCGCCCTCCGCGTTCGGCAAAGACAGCCCAGTTTCCCTCGTCTTCAAAGATAAAATATTCATCCTCCGGACCGGGACGCTGCATTGTCGCGTGGGCGGCAAGCTGCCACAGCGCGCACGAACAAAATGTCGCAATGTCCGGTGTCTTTCTCACCGCCCCGTCGAATCCGGCCCGTTCTGCGACGAACTCATCGAAGGTGAGACGTCTCATGGCTATACGCGGGGATTCGAAATCCGTTCAGCCGTGCGAATCGAATGAACTCGATTCTGCACCGGAGAGGCATCGTGACGCGGGGCTGTAGACGAATAGAAAAATTCTCTACGCTGAGTTCTTCTCGATGAACGCTTTCACTGCAGCCGCGTTGGCATCGACGGCGAAAGTCTTTTTCTTTTTCTTCTTGAGCCGGTCCAGTGACTCGTCAGTAACCTCTTCGCCGATAGCCTTTTTGATTGTGTCAGGAAATTTGGCGGGATGTGCTGTCGCGAGAACAATGGTCGTCACGTCGGGATCGATGTCCTGAAACCCACAGGCGGTATGCGGATCGACCACGTAGTCGTATTCCTCTTTAATCTTCTGAATGTTCCTGATGATATCCTCGTCGGAACTGTGGGTCGCGGTGAAGTTGCTTGCGTTGAAATTGGGGATTTCGATCGAGCCTTTGCTGATAAATTCAGCCATCTGGGCAAGAGTGGCGTCGGCGTTCTTCTCGTTGTGGTAGTAGAGAAAGCGCTCAAAGTTTGAAGCGACTTGAATATCCATGCTCGGCGCGCGGCTCGGACGGACTTCACCACTCTCGTATTTCCCGGTGTTGAAAAGGCGGTAGAGAATGTCGTTCTGATTGGTGGCAACGACAAATCTGTCAACCGGCAGCCCCATCTGGTGAACCATCCAGCCCGCAAAAATGTTACCGAAGTTCCCTGTCGGAACCACAAAATTTACATCATCGCGGCTTTCGGGCGGCAGCTGCATGTAGGCGTGAACGTAGTAGACTGCCTGAGCGAGGACACGAACGATATTGATCGAGTTCACCGCGGAGAGGCGGAGTTTTTCTTTCGTCTCGAGATCACCCATCAGCTCCTTCACGATTTCCTGAGCGTCGTCAAAGGTGCCGTCGATCGGGATCGGGAAGATGTTGTCTGCGTCGGTGCAGGTCATCTGGCGCTCCTGCAGATCGGAAATCCGGCCTTTCGGGTAAAGAATGAACACGTTCACTCCCTTTTTCCCGGCAAGACCATGAATCGCGGCGGAACCGGTGTCACCGGAGGTCGCTCCGAGAACGTTGATCGTTTCGCCGGTTCGCTCGATTTGCTCTTCGAAGAGGTTTCCAACAAGCTGAAGCCCGAAGTCTTTGAAGGCCAGAGTCGGACCGTGGAACAATTCGAGAATGAAGAGGTTTTCCGCGAGCTGAGTCAGCGGGGCGCTCATGGTGTCCGAGAAGTCACCGTAGCTCTTGTCGACAATTTCCACGAGATGATCGGTGTCATGGTCATCATCGAAAAGCCCAAGAATATCCCACGCGAGAGCAGGGTAAGGCAGGGCGTCATCGATCAGTAGATCGCTCGGGAGAAGGGGAAGGTTTTTCGGGACGTAAAGGCCGCCGTCCGGTGCAAGACCGCGCGCGAAAGCCTCCTGGAAACCGACTGGATCAGATCCTCCCCGTGTAGAAACAAATTGCATGGCTAAAGCTACGTCGTTTCCGGAACTTGGAAACCAAAAGGGTGAATTAAGGCGGGATTTTTTATCCCACTCTAGCCGATATCCTCAACACGAAGCAGGACCGGCTCTTCGCGAATGCAGTCCATTGCCCCGATCACTTCAATCGCTTTTTGCACGACACCAAAAGGGGCATAGTGGAGCATCAGAACGATGGGAGCGGTCTCCTCGTCGTGATCCTCCGGCTGAATGACAGAGAGGATCCCGATTTCGTTTTCTCCGAGAACAGTTGCAATTCTGGCAAGAACGCCGGGCCGGTCTTCGGCTTCGACACGGAGGTAGTATTTCGAGACGGTTTCTTCGATGGGCAGGGGATTGCCATAAAGACCGTGGGTGACAAATCCGGAGCCGTCCTGCACTTCGATGTTTTCACCCGCGTCAGCGATATCAGCAATGACCGAGCTGGAGGTCGGGTCCTGACCTGCGCCGGATCCGTAGAACAATGTTTCCCCGACCACATCACCCTGAACCAGAATGGCGTTAAACACGCCCTTCACCGACGCAAGAATGTGATCTTCGGCGATCAGGCTCGGTTGCACGCGGACTTCGATTGCGCCCGACTCCTCGTGCAATTGAATTACGGCGAGAAGCTTGATTGTGTAGCCCAGTTTTTCCGCGAATTCGATATCTTCGATGCGCACCCTCTCAATTCCCTCAACGTTGATCTGATCGCAGGGAACCCAGCATCCGTAGCTCAGGGAAGCAAGAATGACGGCTTTGTGGGCTGCGTCCCAGCCATTCACATCCAGAGTGGGGTCGGCTTCGGCGTAACCGAGTTTCATGGCCTCCTCAAGTGCTTCCGGATAGTCGAGCCCCGCCTCTGTCATGCGGGTGAGAATGTAGTTGCAGGTGCCATTGATGATGCCGACGACCGACTGAATATGGTTTCCGATCAGTGATTCCTGCACCGTTTTGATAATGGGAATACCGCCTGCGACCGCTGCTTCGTAGTAGATGGGGCGACCGTTTTTCTCAGCTATGGCAAACAGCTCCTGGCCGCGTTCCGCGAGGAGGGCTTTGTTTCCTGTCACGACAGCCTTTCCGTTTTCCAGCGCCGCCTTGACCAGGTCAAACGCGCGATCAATTCCGCCGATCAATTCCACGACGAGATCGATTGACTCGTCTGTAACGAGATCATCGAGATTCGTTGTCACCAGGTCTGCTGGGAGATCCACCGTGCGGGCCTTTGAGGCATCGCGGACAGCGATTTTTGATACGACGAGGTCTCTGCCCGTTCGCTCCTGAAGGAGGTGGCGGTTTTTTTCAATGTTCTTAAAAACTCCGGCACCAACGTTGCCGAAGCCTGCGAGACCGATCTTTAGAGTGGGAGCCGACATTCGGCGATAAGAAGGACGAGCCAATCGGAGAAGCAACCGGATTTTTTGTACAGTGTGAATCAGGAAGGGGTGAAACTCTTGCTCATCTAATTTGGGGGGGAACTGAGGGGAAAGCTGGTATTATCAGAATTTCTGACGAAAAGAGGCAGGACAGTGCCGTCGCAAACGAGCCGTGATTTCGCCCTTGAAGATTTGGCGGGAAAAGAGTCTCTTCCCGGTCTATGAAATCATTTCTACCCATCATTATTGCGACGGCAGCATTCGCATTTCAATCCTGCGAGCAGGCTTCCGACTCCTCCGCGTCAGGGAGTGATTCTTCTCCCGCCAGTGACGCTGGCGACGGTTTTGTTGAGCTTTTCAACGGAGAGAATCTCGACGGTTGGACCCCATCGAAGGAAAATCCGGAGTCGTTTTCGGTGAAAGACGGTATTCTCATTGTCAAAGGTGGAAAGAGTCATCTCTTTTACTCCGGCGATGTGAACGGAGGTACGTTCAAGGACTTTCAGCTCAAGGTTCGTGCCAAGACGTTCCCCGGAGCCAACAGCGGTGTTTACTTCCACACCGAATATCAGGACGAGGGTTGGCCGAATAAGGGATATGAGTGTCAGGTCAACTCAACACACAAGGACCCGAAAAAAACCGGTAGCCTTTACGCAGTAAAAAACATCATTGTCCTGAAAGAGGGGCAGGAGCCACCCAAAGGCGGCGAGCACGAGCAACGCGATGCAGCACCGAGCACCGATGGGGAGTGGTTTGATTACGACATCTCCGTGAAGGGCAAGCACATCGTCATCAAAGTAAACGGGGAAACCACCGTGGATTACACCGAGCCTGAGGGTGGGCCGGGCGCTGGACCCGGGCGGATTCTTTCGGCGGGAACTTTCGGTATTCAGGCTCACGATCCTGACAGCGAGGTCCACTACGAGCGCTTCGCTGTGAAACCTCTCTAGGTTCAGAATTTCACCTTTCTGAAAAGAAGCGGGAAAAACCCCCAATTTTCCAGTTGTGTTTCTTTTCGGGCAAGGTATTACTTTCACCCCCGCAATTTTCGCGTGCCGCCAATCGGTTCCGAAAGTTGCCGTGGACGGAATGGCTCGATAGCTCAGTTGGTAGAGCAGAGGACTGAAAATCCTTGTGTCCCCAGTTCAAATCTGGGTCGAGCCACTTCCTCCTCAACGACTTATGACTTCGGCACCATCGCCGAATGTCAACTCTGGCCACTTTCTAGCCACTTTCGACAGGAGACAATTTCTGAGGAATTTTTTTCAGAATTTTTCTGTCATCGATTTTTTTGAGACTGCTGATCCGCAACCCGCCTTCGTAAGTCCTTGAGCGAAAAGGATGGAACTCGTGTGGACAGATGACACATCAGTTGTTATGTAACTTACTGACAAATAACAGCTTGTGACGTTTTTCCCGCCGTGGTCTATTGTGATTATGGAAACGTCCTATTCGCCCAAGATGGCCCCAGCGGATGAGATGCTTGTTACTCGTCAAGAGTTGAGCATTCGCTGGCGGTGTTCACTCTCCACAATCAAACGGCTCCAAGCAGACGGAATTCTGACCCCGTTGAAGATCGGCGCGAATTCCGTTCGCTATCGAATGAGCGATATCCTCGAAGCGGAAAGAAAGGCTGAGATGTGTGCGACGGCGACAGCCTCCTGATCTTTGGATCTCTTTACAGCCCTATCACGAGATGAGCACGGTATTCGTCGATCTGACAAAGAGTAACGAAGTGAAATTTTCGAATGTCCTTGAGTATCTCCCACTGAACGCCTTCTGCCTCCACAATCACGCTGATATCGAGATCCCATTCTACGAGTGGCTCAAACAACAGGAGCGTCGCTTCAAAAAGACTTTTCGTGGCAGTTGCCTTGGAGGGGGAATCTACCAGATTCGGACAATAGAAGTTCGAGAAGAATCAGCGAGATCCGAAAAGAGAATGAACTCCTGATGACTCGTTTCGCTTGCCCCCGATTCGCACGATCGATCGAGAATCGGATAGTTCGCCTTTAGTCTGGCCGAGGCACTCACCATCCACGCTGATACGGTAGACCTTGTGAAGGGATGCTCGGAATTCGTATTCGACCAGCCGACACCTCCGATGCTCCGCGTAGTGATGTCGGGCAATAACTCCCACCGTGCTCAGTTGTTCAAACTCCGGCATCTCGGAAATGCCTTCCGGCAATAGGACAAGGAGAAAACTCTCCGGCCCGATCACAGTGATGAGGCTGGGATGGTATCCTTTCGGCAGAACTCCCCAGAGATGCGGCCCACGTCGATCCATCATTTCTTGGGCAGCACGTTTTCTCGATTCCACTTTCCACGCCATCACCTGGTCAAGGTGGGCTTCCCAAGCCACGGCCAACTGTTCGTCAGGAACATTGAGGATTCTGCACACACGGTGGACAAATGACTCCGCGATCTTGGTGCCCGAGAGAACCTCATCAAGTCTCCGAAACGCCTTTGCGGTGTTTCCTCCGCTACTGAGCAATTGCCCCAAGGTTCTCCGGTCCATTTCTCGCTTCTTCATCCAATGGCGAATCAAGGCGGAAACGGGACTGCTTTCCTGAGATTTCATTGTCTTCAAAGTGAGTGATTTGTCGAAGACCAGCAATCAGGCACTTCGTCATACAGACGTAGCTTCGGGATCGGATTGTACCCTACGAAGGTATTTGTTCATCGATTGGCGCTACAGGATGGAAGGGCCATAGGCCTCCTTCGTTCAGGCCCTGATTTGCGAAAGGCGGGTTTGTAAACGATGTTTAGAAATGTTCGGTTGCGATGTGATGTCTCCAGAAATCGATTACCGCAAGCTATGGGAAGTCGTCCTAGCTCTTCCGCATCATCGAGACAAGTATTCGATCCATGGTCCGGATCACTGGCTGAGAGTCGAGCGTAATGCTTGCATTCTTGCGAGCAAAACAGGTGCTCGCGTTCCGGTTGTAAGACTCTTCGCCCTATTCCACGACAGTCAGAGAGAGAATGATTGGATTGATCCGATGCATGGTGCTCGTGGAGCCGAGTTGGCCGACGAACTTCGCGGATCACAATTCGATCTGTCGGACGAGGATTTTGATCTGCTCCACTACGCTTGCACTTGGCACACGGACCAGCACTTCCACGACGATCCCACGATTGGCACCTGCTGGGACGCAGACCGACTTGACATCGGGAGAGCGGGATCGATCCCTGATCCAAATTACATGAGCACCGAGTTTGGGACTGAGATCGCGGCGGGTGGGTCAATCTTCCCATGGTTGGATCTAGCAAAGCCATATCTTCCAGATCCCGCGAACCCTCACCGGAAATGGCGATCACTTCGATCAGTTTGCCGCGCAAGCATGTTCGAAGAGTAGGCATTTGGCACTTCAAGAAATTGAGATTTTCTCTGGAAAACTGATGGAACTCCCCAACGAACAAACTGATCCTCGGTTCATCCACTTAAATCGGTGGTCATTTCTGATGATGCAGTGTTTCGAGGCTGCCGAGTTTCTTGGGTTTGCGAAGGCAGAAGGAGATGGTAGCACTGACGCCGAATCGAAAATGCGCAATGTCCTTCGTCAACAGGCATTCTTTCGATCATTCTTGCTTTCTTACGGCAAATGTTTTGCCTCTAGTGGACCCGGAAGGGCATCGCTTGATCCGTCAAAGGTTTACGCTGGTATGGCCGAGATTTTGAAAACTCACAACGAAGTAATGAAGTTCCGCAATAAATTTGCCGCACACAGCGATGAGTCAGGATTAGACGAAGCTGCAATTCGTGTCACAGAATTCAAAGACAGGTTTGAGATATCCCATGTTCTTTCAGTTCTGACACCGATGGGCAACCACAGCAAATACACGGATTTGTTAGACGCGTTGGATATTTATATCATTACCCAGTTGAACAAGCACCTCGATTCGCTTGAATTTAAACTCGGGAAAAAAATCCGACTACATGAGGGCAATCAAGACATCGATAAGAAAGAATGATACGACAATAGTTGGAAAGTATTTTCTGATTTCCGCGATCATTATTTTGGCCCCCTATTAGGATTTTGGTCAAGACCTTTCGATGAAGAGAACTTACAATGGCAGATCAGAAAACTAAACGGCACAACTTTTCTACGGCAGTCACAGCAAAGATCGCCCAAAAAGCGATGTATGTGTGCTCAAATCCAACCTGCCTTCGAATGACAGGATACGGGACATCGGAAGGCAAGGCGAGATCGATTGCTGAGGCTGCGCACATTTCTCCTGCAAGTAAGAACGGGCCGAGAAGTACAGGGAAGGCACCCGATAAGAGTGCGAAGTCCGAAAGCAATGGGATCTGGTTGTGTAGGATTTGCCATAAGAAGATTGATGACGACCCGAAACGCTATCCAGCAGAGACCTTGCGCGATTGGAAATCTGATCACGAAGTAGTCATTCGAAATATCGTTGGGAAGGACCTTGAAGTTGCGCTCCTAGATCTCAGAAATCAGCGTAATTATCATGACGAATGTCGCGACTTGCTTTCATTTCTTGAGAGTAAGAGAGTCCTTTACGAAGGGTTGGACCAAGAGTTTCCACCACGTGTTCTTGAGTCGTTGGAACTCATCAGGGAGCGGGTAGCTCAGACGCGAGCGAAGGTTTCGCCCGATTCGGACGCCTTCCTCGCACTCAATAAAATTCAAACAGCAGTAAACGAATTTCTGCGCAAGATTGGTCCAGCAACTGACCTCCGCAATCTTGTGTGCGATTGTAGAGATCCGGAATGGAATAAGTTCGCTGATGAATTGATTAGGTTGAGAAGTGGGCTTGTCATCATAATGAAGATCGTAGCCGGAGACGCAGGATATAGATTGACTTGGGTATCTGAGTAATTCCGAACCGGGAAGAGGCACGAGTTCAACCTGCTCGTCTACCATCGCCAACCCGTCGAAGGTCTCGATTCAACGTCGTCACAAAAGGCCAGCTTCCCGAAAGCTGAACCAAGAGTCAGGTCCGCCGATGATCACGTGGTCGGCCAACTCAACGTTGAGGAGGTCGGCACCTTCTCTAATCTTTCTCGTGAGTGCATGATCCGCACTGCTGGGACTTGGGTCTCCAGAAGGATGGTTGTGCATCAGCACGAATGAATGTGCGGAAGCGCACAGCACAGGACCAAGAACGTCGCGAGGATGAGCGGTGCATTCATTGATGGAACCCAAACCAACGAGGTGATGTCCCACGACCCGACAGCGGGTATTCAAGAAAATCGTCACCACGTGCTCACGATTCGCCGTGAACCAATCTCTCGACTCCACTACGGAGCACCAGTATTCGTGAGCACCTTCCGGACTATCCACCGTAGCCGAATTCTCTAGACGGTGGCCACGAGTGAATTTGTATTCGTAAGCAGCGGTCATCTCAGAGTCAAATTCAGGCTGCTTTGAGTTCCTCCATGTCCCGCTT
Source organism: Verrucomicrobiales bacterium (assembly GCA_022361255.1). Classification (GTDB taxonomy): domain Bacteria; phylum Verrucomicrobiota; class Verrucomicrobiia; order Verrucomicrobiales; family DEV007; genus Arctic95D-9. Next base: position 2,349 of record JAKSBG010000104.1, on the reverse strand, counting down.
GACCGTCTTGGTCGAGACGCCGAGAGCATCAGCGATTTCACGTGGGGAATGATTTTCCTGTAAGAGTTCCGAGACCTTGTCCCTACGGGCTTTGATTTTGTCTTGTTTGGCAACGTTCGCTCTGTCCAACAACTCGCGAACCGATGCTGATTTTCCGCTCTTCACCTCAGCTTTCAGATCATCCCTTTGGTCTTCGAGACGCTGGACGTGGTTGGCGAGGCGATTTGCCTTGGCTGACATGGCGGCTATTTCCTTCTCCAGTTCTCCCAGACAAACTACGCGAGAACTTCGTGTCGCCTCTGAGCGAAGCTGGCGCATCAGAAGTTCGAATGCCAGGAACAAGAAGAGCGGGGGCATCGCAGCCATCGCGTGAGCGAGCAGTCCTTCCGGTGCGTGGGCTACGTTGAAGATGACACTCGTTGCCGTGGCGATCACAACCAATGTCATGGGATATCGAATTGACTCTCGATGCAGACTGGCCCGGAGCGCAGACAGGCTGAAAACAACGATCGCCCCATCGAGGACGAGCGGCCAGACCCATGTTAGACCAGCAGCTACTCCATTCTCTTTCGCGAGATGGTTGAGGGCGTCAAAACTCAGCGCAAAGGCCCCTGTGGCAAGGAGGGCGACGAGGATGCCTGTGGTGACCGAGAGCAGTTTGAGTGAGGGCGGAGCCGTGCCCGAAGGAACAGATTCTGACATGATTTTGGATTTTTGATTCCCGCATCTGGCTGAATTGCCGTTCCACCGTGGGTGTCACCTCGGTTGGCCGATCACATCTGTGACCGTTCTTGATGCACTTCCCCAATATCGCCGCAAATTGGAGAAATTTCAAATCGGGCAACCCGCGTCCGGGGCCTCGCCGCTCTAGGTGCTTTTTGGGGAACTTTCCGATAGGAATTCTTACCCGAAAAGCCGAACCGCCTTCTCAATCACCGGTCGCAGTGTTTCCTTCTTTGGATTCCACGCGATGACAAGTTCTCGCCGGAGTCCCTCAAAACCGGCTACTTCAAAGCTGGAGAAGCTGCCCTCATCAAGATACTTCGAGGCGAACTGCGGAAGAAATCCGCAGTAGGCCCGGCTCTGAACTGCCGAGGCGATTTGGGAATAGGAACTGCATTCAAGCCGAATATCCAGATCGACACCCTCGCCTTTCGTAAGGGCGGTCAGTTGTCTTCGGAATTGACCTTCCCCCTCGATCACTGCCAATGGCAGCGTAGAAATTTCTTCAATCTTCAGCTTACCAGTGAGCTTGGTCCTCATCTTCTTCGGAACAAACAGTCGATAACCATACTCCCACCGCCCGACACTCTTCAGAGGTTTGCCCACCGCAGTTTTCCGCACCATCCCCAGGTCGATGTCTCCATCCGTCAAGTTTTCGATGATGTCGCGGGTGCGAAGGTTTTTCATCGAAATGGAAGCTTCTGGCAGCTCACTTGACAGATGTTCCAGCATTGGCATGAGAAGCCATTGAATGATGCTTTCGCCTGCTCCGATCACCAGCTTCACTGGACGATCTCCACACTTCGCTTGAAAGTCAGAAATACTGCCGAGGTAGTCCCTGCTCAAGCGTGCCAACTCCCGGCCCTCATCACTGAGGCGATAAGGCCGCGATTCCCGATTGAGGAGATCCACACCAAAAAATTTCTCCAGTTCTCCTATCTGGCGACTAAATTGCGTCTGCCTGTTGGAATCGCCCTTGGTCGCCTCTCCGATGCTTCCTTTGTCAGCCACTTCGCAGAGGGTTTGAAGTCTCTCCAGTGACAGACCGGCTTTTCCAAACAATTCATCAAACATGATCGCTCGGTCATGTAACATGCATTTTACGCTACAGGCAAGAATGCGTTTGCAGACGACACTGATGCATGATTGAAGAGGATCTGATTGGCTACGACATCATCGGTGACGTTCACGGTCACGCTGATGCCCTTGAGTCCTTGCTGCTTCGCCTGGGCTACCGAAGTGAGGATGGGTGTTACCGCCATTCTCAGCGTAAGGCGATATTCGTCGGGGATCTCATCGATCGTGGACTCCGCGTGCGCGAGACACTTCAACTGGTCAAGGCAATGTGGGATCGGGGCAGTGCTCTCGTGACGGTCGGCAATCACGAATACAATGCCGTTTGCTATTGCACACAGGACGAATCGGGAGATTGGCTCCGCGCCCACACCAGAAAGAACGCACACCAATTTCAGGCCACGCTCGACGCCTTCAGTGATTACCCGGACGAGTGGAGCGACTACCTCTCATGGTTTCGGTCACTCCCCTTGTTTCTGGATGTCGGAAGCTTCCGCGTGGTTCACGCTTGTTGGAGCCAGCGCCACATTGACCTGATTGGGGATCGTCGTT
>JAKSBG010000437.1 GCA_022361255.1 Verrucomicrobiales bacterium | reverse complement strand
TTGGGGAACCGCTGAAACGGGAGGCTGCCAATCTGGCAAATTTCACCGAGAACCTCCTGATCGCTTCCGAAAAGGCGTATTCCAACCGCCCGATTTTGAAAGGAAACCTCGCCTATGAGATCTTGAGGGGGCTGAAGAAGAACGGAAATTCTGCGGCCTTTATCGACGGAAACGCGGCGAAGGATGCAGAACTGCGTTTCGACAAGCTGCTGGCTGCGGCAATTGCGCTTTCCAAACACCTCAGGAAGGAAACGTCGAAAAAGCGGGTTGGAATCATTTTGCCTCCCGGCAAAGGTGGTATCGTCGCGAACGTGGCTGTCCTGCTCGCAGGGAAAGTTCCCGTGAACTTGAATTTTACCGCCGGAGACAGCGCGATTGCTTCCTGCATCAAGCAGGCGGACATGGACAAGTTCATTACTGCAGACGCGTTTGTGCAGAAGATCCAGAATTTCGCCTGGCCTCCCAATCGCGACCTGATTTATCTGGATCGCCTGCTTCCCACCTTGAAAAGCAAAATTGTCCTCTGGCTGGGGCTTTCAAAAATCATCCCGTTTGGAGTCCTCGCGTCCCTGCTCGGGCTCTCCAAAAAAGGCGGAAACGAGGAAGCGGTCCTGCTTTTCACGAGTGGCAGTTCAGGGGATCCAAAGGGTGTGGTTCTCTCCCACAGGAACCTGCTCGCCAATGTGAACCAGTTCGGTTCGAGAATTGATCTGAAATCGACGGACAAGGTGCTGGGCTGCCTGCCTCTTTTCCACAGCCTGGGATGCACAGTAACGATGTGGTATCCGTTGATTGAAGGAATCAGCGTCGTGACTTATCCGAGTCCGTTGGATGTGCAGAAGCTCGCCGAGTTGATAGAAGAACATCAAATCAACCTCCTGCTTGCTACGCCGACCTTCCTGCGGGGCTACCTGCGTCGCGCCAAGAAGGAGCAACTGAGCAGTCTCAAGATGGTAGTGACGGGGGCGGAGAAGCTGCCGAAGAAAGTCGCGGAAACATTCGAAGAGAAGTTCGGACACCCGGTTCTCGAGGGGTATGGGCTTACTGAGACGGCTCCGGTGACGAACTTCAATGTTCACGATCCGGATGGGGACGGCGACGCGGACAACTGTCCGGTCATTCCGAACCGCCGCCTCGGCTCGGTCGGACTTTTTATCCCGGGGATCGCGGTTCGGATCACGGATCCGGATACGCACGAGCCGCTTCCGATTCACAGCTCGGGCATGATCTGGTTGCGGGGAGCCAACATTTTTGAAGGCTACCTGGATCAGCCGGAAAAGACTGCTGAAGTGATGCAAAACGGTTGGTTCATGACCGGTGATATCGGGCGCGTCGACGAGGACGGCTTTCTTTACATTGAGGGGCGCCTGTCGCGGTTTTCGAAGATTGGCGGCGAAATGGTACCCCACGAGACAGTGGAGGATCACATCAACAAAGTTCTCGGACTTGGGGAGGATGAAAGAAAAATCGCCATTGTCGGAGTGCCGGATGAGGCAAAGGGAGAGGCGCTCATTCTCCTGAGTTCAGATCCTGATATCGACCTGCACGACATTCGGGTGAAGCTCACCGAGCAGGGCATTCCGGCCCTCTGGATTCCCAAGAAAATGGTCGACGTCAGCGAGATACCGATCCTCGCTTCGGGCAAACTCGACATCAAAGGCTGCGAAACGATCGCGAAGGCATGATCTGGAACCGTGTATTGGCTTTTGCCGTTTTCGCTTCTGCTTTGTGGCTTTGCCAGAGCTTCGGGCAGGATGCTGCCCCGGCGGAAAAGGCTGACCCGATTGAGGTCGTTGCGAAGAATTCCGATGAGTTGATCGAGGAGCGGATCCGCGAGATTTTCGACGCTGTCGGTGGCTTCGAGAGCATTGGCATCACTGTGAAATCCGGTGTGGTGACTCTGTCAGGCGAGGCTGCCGGCCCCAAGGTGCGGGAGGATGCTGTTTCTCTCGCGAACCGGACCGATGGAGTCGTTCTGACGCTGGATCGCATGACCGAACCGGTCGAAATCAAAAGTCAGTTCGCACCTGCATTTGAAAAGCTTCGGGAAATGGGGCGCACATTCGTCGTGAAGCTACCACTGATTGGCGCTGCTTTGGCTATCCTGCTGCTGACAATATATCTCGCCCGACTCGTGGGGAACCGTCGCGGTTGGCTCGAGAGAGTGCCCTTTTCCGCCCTGGGAAAACAGCTCGTTCTACGTGTCGTGCGGCTCACCATTGTAGTGGTGGGAGTTCTCATCGCGCTGGAGTTGCTCGACGCCACTGCAATTGTGGGTGCGGTCCTCGGAGCCGCAGGCCTCGCTGGACTGGCGCTGGGATTCGCATTTAAAAATATCGTCGAGAACTATCTCGCGGGTGTGCTTCTGAGCACGAGAAACCCGTTCGAGATCGGCGATTCCATTCTGGTCGACGGCAAGGAGGGAAAGGTTGCCCGCCTCACTTCACGTGACACAGTTCTCGTTACCTTTGATGGGAATCATCTGCGAATCCCGAACGGAGTGGTGATGAATTCCACCCTCATAAACTACTCGAGGAATCCGAAGCGCCGATTTGATTTTGAAGTCGGAGTCTCCACCGAATTTGACTTGTCCGAGGTCAAGCGCATCGGGTTGGAGGTGTTGGGCAAGCACCCCGGTCTCCTCCGTGACCCCGAGCCACTCGTCCTCGTCGATCAACTGGGCGACAGCGCTGTGGTAATCAAATTTTTCGCATGGCTCGATCAGCGGGAAGTCAGTTTCCTGAAGGTGAAGAGCGAAGCAATCCGGCGGATCAAAGAGGCTTTCGACGAACACGGTATCGAAATGCCCGAGCCAATCTACCGGGTTCATCTCCGGGACGGACAGGCAAGCGTGACGGCTCCCGAGGCAGCGACCAAACTGAAACCGGAATGGAGTGGTACGACACCGGATGAAGAAGAGGATCTTTCCGTGGATCGCTCCATCGATGATCAGATCGAAGATGAGCAGAAGAGTGCGAAAGAGGAGAATCTTCTCTCAGCCGGAGCCGACGAGCCAGATTCGGACCAGTCGGAATAAAGCGACACCGCCGAAATAGAGTAGGCCCCAGGCAAACAGCGTGGGGACGTGGTTTTCGAGAAGGGATTTCTCCGGGACTCCGGCAATGGATCCGACCAACGCGACAAGAAACCCGCTACTGATCGCCCAGACCACGCGGATGATTGCTCCGATGCGAAGCGACTCCACATCTGTCAGACTGGTCAAAAGACCCAGCATCCACGCAAGCGTGAGCGGCCATCCGGCCACGCCTTCCATGAACCAACCTGCCACAAGAATGAGGAGGATGTATCCGACGATTCTCAGGATTTCATCAGAAGACATCGGCCAGACCCAGCGAACCGATTTCGAATCACTGCGAAAGAGCAGGGAAATCAGGAAGTAGCCGAAAAAATCCGTGAAGATGATGGTATCCAGTTTGGCAGCCACTTCCGGTTGTGAACTTCCCGAAGCGACGAGTCGGATCAGCCAACCGCAGATGCCCACGTAGGCCAGAAACTGGAAAATCTGCCCCCACAAAATGGACGGGAGTCGGGGACTTCGGGTTTCTGTTTTTGCTTCTGGCATTTTCTTTCTCAAAAATCTTCGTGAGATTCGACGATTGAGAGCGGTGTATAGTAAGACATGAAACGCGATACCGAAGAATTTATCGAATTGCTCACCGGCGCGCAGAGTTCCGTCTTCGGTTATATCCTGACGCTATGCCACGACCACGCAAAGGCACAGGATATTCTCCAGGAGACGAACCTGACCCTTTGGAGGAAAGCGGATCACTTCGAGGAGGGAACCAACTTTACCGCCTGGGCCTGCCGGACGGCTTACTTTCACGTTCTCAATCACCGGCGAAAACTGAGCCGCGAGCAGCTCGTCTTCGACGAGGATGTTCTCGACTACCTGGCCGAGAGGCAGGAAGAGCGCGCCGATACCACCGGTGATCGCATTTCTGCTTTGCGAAAATGCATGGAGAAACTGCCCGATCCACAAAAGGAACTCATCCAGCAACGCTACGAACCGGGAGCTTCTGTTCAGGATATTGCCGAAGAGAAAGGCAGGACAGAGGGGGCGATCTCCCAGGCCTTGTATCGCATTCGTGCGACGCTGCAGAGCTGCGTGGAAAAGCAAATTGCAACGGAGGCGCGCGCATGAATCAGAACGAGCGAATGAAGCGTGTCGGCGAGCTGACTTCGGGTCTGCTCGATGAAACTTTGACCGATGCAGAGAAGGGCGAGTTGAATGACCTCCTCAGTGGGGACCCGGATGCCTGCGAAGTCTACCTGAACCTGACCGAGGCGCACGCCGCCCTGTTGCACGACCATGTCGGAGACGATCTCCTGCCTGACGTGAGGGAACCGCAGGGCAGAAAAGAAAAGATTCTCTCGTTTCCCCGGATTTCCCCTCTCGCGATTGCGGCGGCGGCGGCTGTGATTCTTCTTCTTGCCAATGGAGCGCTGATCTGGTTCGGCAATTCCGAAAGCGATGAACCCACCGCCGGGGAAAGCTGGGTTGCCGTATTGAGCCGGGTTGTTGATGTCGAGTGGGAAAACGGAACGGCGGCCCCTTCGGAGGGGGACGGGCTCGGGACCGGAACGATTTCCCTCCGGTCAGGCCTCGCGCAGATCGAATTTTTCAGCGGAGCGTCAATCATCGTCGAAGGGCCTGCCGAGCTGCATATCGAATCGGCCAGTCTTGTCGAGTGTCGCAGCGGAAAATTGCGGGCCTCTGTTCCGGAGCCGGCGCAGGGCTTCACGATCGTCACGCCGGACTACCGCGCGGTTGATCTCGGAACTGAGTTTGCTGTCAGTGTCGGCCGGAACGGGGAAAGCGAACTGCACGTCGTCGATGGAGAGGTCCGGGTGGACAGTCACGATGGACAGGAACTGCGGACCCTGGAAACCGGCAATGCAATCCGGTCGGAGGCGGGAAGTATTGAAACGGTGGACGCCAGCGGATCGGGTTACATCGATCCGGAAGGTCTGCGAGGGCTTGCCGAGGCGGACTGGCAGTTGAAATACCGCGCCTGGGAAAGCGTTCGTGATTCTCTGCGGGATGATCCGGATACCCTTGTGTTGTTCGATTTTGAAAATCAAAAGCCCTGGGATCGCGAGCTGCAGAATCGCAGAGAGAATGGACCCAACGCCGCGATCATTGGTGCTCAGTGGACAGAAGGGCGCTGGCCCGGGAAAGGGGCGATCGAGTTCAAGCGCATCACCGACCGCATCCGGTTGCATATCCCCGGTGAATTTGACGAGCTGACCTTCGCTGCGCGTGTCCGGGTGGAGGGACTGGATCGCTGGTTGAGCTCCCTCATGCTCACCGACGATTTTGACAGCGGGGAAGTGCACTGGCAGATCAGTGACGACGGCGAGATGATTCTCGGAATCCAAACCGGTCGAAAAAGTTCCCCCAACACCACCTCCCCGTCAGTTATCGGACCGGGAGACCTGGGGAGATGGATTCACGTCGCGACCACCGCGAGCCGGAAAACCGGCCGGGTGGCTCACTATTTCGACGGAAAACTGGTACAGGAGGACATTCGAACGGACCTCCCTGTGTTTCGCATTGGTGACACCGAAATCGGGAACTGGAGATCGGGTGGAAGCAGTCACCCCTTGCGGTCTCTCAACGGCCGGATGGATGAGTTTGTCATTCTCAAACGCGCCTTGTCCGCGTCCGAAATCCAGCGGCTTTACGGGGCGGGTGAGTAGATGACGGAACAGGGTACAGACGATGATCTGACCCTGTTAGGTGTCTGACCAAACAGGGTTAGATGCGCTCGAGAGTGACAACGCACTCCAGGTGTCGGGTTTGCGGGAAAAGATCGAAGGGCTGAATCCGTGTGATCCGGTAGGCATCTTTCAACTGCTCCAGGTCGCGAATCTGGGTGGCGGGATTGCAACTCACGTAAACGACGCGGCGCGGTCCGTATTCGATCAGTTGACTGAGAAACTCCGGCGTACTGCCTTTTCTCGGGGGGTCGATGACAACTGCGGTTTTGGAGGGTTCGTAGGTGACTTCGGCGAAAATGTTGGAGGCGTCTCCCTGATGGAAGGTGCAATTCCCGATGTCGTTCTGTCGGGCATTGCGCCGTGCCCAGTCGATCGATGATTCGCTGATTTCGATGCCGACCGCTTCCCGGAACGAATCTGCTGACGCGAGGCAGAACAGGCCCGATCCACAGTAGGCATCGACGAGAAATTCGACGCCCCCGTCCCCGAGTGCTTCCGATTTCACATGTTCGGCGAAGGCGGGAAGAATGTGCGGGTTGTTCTGAAAAAATTCTCCCGCGTGAAAAGAAAAGCGGAGGTCGCCGACCATTTGTTCACACATCTCGGTGTGGTCCGTGCAGACGTATCCGTCGATTGAATCACGCAGCAGAAGGGTCGCGCCTTTCTTGTAGCTTGACGCCCGTTCGGTTGCCTCGCGGCGAACCTCGGGAAGCTTCTCGTTGATCGTATCCGATGCGATCGGGCAGTGGGGAACGTCGAGAATTTGCTGCCTTCGGCCAAAAAGGAGAAAGCCGATCGGCCCCATCTTTCCGTTTTGTGGTTTCTTGAAATGCGGTGTGATCTTGGAGCGATAGCCGTAGATTTCCGGCGAAGGATGAACGGCGTCGACCGGAAATTCGATTCCCGCCATTCGCTTGAGTAACTCGGCGACCTGATCCCGTTTCCAGCGGAGCTGCTCGCCGTATTCAAGGTTCTGATACTGGCATCCTCCGCATTGCGTGAAGAGAGGGCAGGGGGGCTCTACCCGATGAGGGGAGGGCTCCAGCACTTCGATCAGGTCAGCCTCGGAGAAATTCGAGGAATTGCGAAACACGCGCGCTCTCACTTTTTCCCCGGGAAGGGCAAAGGTGACAAATACGACCCAATCATCGACACGGGCGACCCCCTGTCCGAGATTGGTGAGGGACTCAACAGTGAGCTCAAGTTCTTCGTGATAATCGAAGGGCTCGGGATGAAATCGTTTCGGCTTTCGTGACATAATTTTTTCACAGGCGCAAAGGTGGCCCGATTCCTGCAATCTGCATGGAGCGGGTCGATACGCAAATTTCGAAAGTGCCCTATCGATATTTCTTCCCTATCGACATATCTTAAATCCGGCTACCTTGCTCCAACATGTCATCAGAAACACAACCCCCTTCCTCCGACCCCAATCAGATTGCTTCCATTGCCGGGGCGAGTCACGCTGATCCTTTCGGGTTTCTAGGCCTGCATGAGAACCCTGCCGGTAGCGGGCTTGTCCTCCGCGTGTTTCGGCCGGATGCAGCGAAGGCCTTTGTGCTTCGTGAAGGCGTCGAGTCTGAGCTGAAGAAAATCGATCCTTGCGGGTTTTTCGAACTCGTTCTGCCGGACGATTCGGAGCGTTTTTCCTATCAGATCCAGTTTCTTTTCGGAGAAACAAAAAGCGAACCGTTGGCTGATCCGTATTCCTTCGGTACGATTCTGGGTGACGAGGATCTGCATTATTTTGGTGAGGGAAATCACCGTCGTCTCTGGGAATGCATGGGGGCGCAGGTTTGCGAAATTGGCGGGATTCAAGGCGTATCCTTCGCGGTGTGGGCTCCCAATGCGCACCGCGTCAGTGTCGTTGGAGACTTCAATTCCTGGGACGGCCGGACGCACCCGATGAGAAACCGGAACGGGGTTTGGGAGATTTTTCTCCCCGGAATCGGGACGAATGAACATTACAAGTTCGAGCTGGTTGGCGGTGACGGAAACCTTTTTGTAAAGAGCGACCCGTTTGCGTTTTTCTCTCAGCACGACACCCGGACGGCCAGCATCACCTTTGACCTGAAGCAATACCAGTGGGGTGACAGCGAATGGATGCAGAAACGCGGAGAGGTGGATCGGTATCACGGTCCGATGTCTGTCTACGAAGTGCATCTCGGATCGTGGAAGCGGAAATTTGAAGAGGAAAATCGCTTCCTCACGTATGCGGAGCTGGCGGACGAGCTGGTCGACTACGTTGTCGATATGGGATACACCCACATTGAACTGATGCCGATCTCGGAGTTTCCGTTCGACGGGTCATGGGGATATCAGGTTTGCGGGTATTTCGCTCCGACGAGTCGCTTCGGGAATCCGGATGAGTTCCGGCAGTTTGTAGACCGCTGTCACCAGCGTGGAATTGGAGTCATTGTCGACTGGGTGCCGGCGCACTTTCCGAAAGACGCTCACGGGCTTGCCCGGTTTGATGGAACAGCTCTTTACGAACATGCAGATCCCAGACAGGGGGAGCACGCCGACTGGGGCACCTTGATTTTCAACTTTGGTCGCAACGAGGTAAGGAATTTCCTGATCAGTAATGCGATGTACTGGCTGCAGGAGTTTCACATCGACGGTCTGCGTGTCGATGCGGTGGCGTCTCTGCTCTATCTCGATTATTCCCGTGAAGAAGGGGAGTGGGTCCCCAATGAGTTCGGCGGACGCGAAAACCTCGATGCGATTGAATTTCTCAAGCAGCTCAATCAGGTGTGCTATGAGGAGAATCCGGGAATCATGACGATCGCGGAGGAGTCGACCGCTTTCCCCGGCGTTTCACGTCCTGTCGACACAGGCGGACTCGGCTTCGGGTTCAAGTGGAACATGGGCTGGATGAACGACTCGCTTTCCTACATGAGTCATGAGCCGATTCACCGGAAGTATCACCACGGAATGGCGACATTCTCGATGATCTACGCCTACCACGAGAATTATGTGTTGGTTCTCAGCCATGACGAGGTGGTTCACGGAAAAGGGTCGATGGTGCAGAAGATGCCCGGTGATCGTTGGCAGCAGATGGCGAACCTGCGTATGTTTTATGCCTGGATGTTTGCTCACCCCGGCAAGAAACTGCTTTTCCAGGGACTCGATATCGGGCAGTCAGAGGAATGGAATCACGAGCAGAGCGTGCCGTGGCATCTGCTGGAGTATGAGGAACACAAAGGCGTGCAGAGTCTCATTCGCGATCTCAATCGCCTCTACACCTCCGAGTCTGCATTGAATGAGCTCGATCACGAACCGGGTGGATTCGAGTGGATTGATCACGAGGATTCTGAAAACAGCCTCTTTTCTTTTCTTCGCCGCAGCCGCGACGGGGAAACGATTGTTGCGGTGGTGAATGCCACCCCGGTTCCCCGAACCGGATATCGTCTTGGAGTCCCCGAGGGCGGTTTTTACGAAGAGATTTTCAATTCCGACGCGGCCATTTATGGAGGATCCAATCAGGGATCCGGCGGCGGAATTCCCGCACAGGAGCAGGAAGCTCACGGAAAACCGAATTCGCTCGTGATTACGATTCCTCCGCTCGGAACCGTGTTCTTCAAACGGCGGGTGGTTTGATTCCCCCTTCGCGATCAGCATCTTTTTGCGAAGAGACGCATCTTTTGGTTTGCGAAGAGGCGATCGTGTCTGATGGAATAAGGGAAAGTTTTCCGGTTTGAAACCGCCGGAGGGTTTTCGACACACAGACAGAATCCGGGAAATGAAATTACTCCGTATCCATGCGGCGGTTCGCAGCCGTGTCTCTATCATTCGCCTTCGGCAGCTGGCCCTCGTCCCGGCCCTGTTGATTCCGGCTTTGTCCGGTTGTGCAAAAATGACCCTGAGCCATCAGGCGATGGCTTTGAACAAAACAGTCCACAATCACCGGGTCGACCAGCTTTTGCTGAATGTGGTTCGAGCATCGAGGTATGAACCGATGGCGATGACGACGATCGGAAGTTTTGTGCAACGCAACACCGACACGAGAAAAGCCGGGCTGGGCTTCAACTTTGGCTACCTCTCCAGCGATCTTTACGAAGCGGATGTCTCCGCTGAGTACAAGCAAAGCCCGGAGATGACGATGACGATTCTGGATAACCAGAAGGAGTTCATCGATGGATTCATGAAGCCGATCTCCGGTGAAACGATCGCGTTTTTTGTGAAGCAGGGATGGAACATGCAGTTCCTTGCCTATCTCGTCGTCGAGGCGATTGAGGTGCCTTATGAGGACTTCAACCCGGCGGACCGGGCGGAAATCAGGGAGCGCTACCCTTCGCGGATTCGTCGCAATACCGAGGGAACAGAGTTCATCCGTATCCCGAACGATCCCAATGACGACGATGACGCCTTTGACCGGATGATCATAAAAAATATCGACCGGATGGAGATTCGCGAAATTCAGGCTTCCGGTGGTCAGGTAATGGAAAAATTCGTGATCCCCGGTGTCCGCGCCGAGTTGGTGATCCGCTCTCCGCAGGGAGTCTTGTCCTATTTGGGCGAGCTGGCTCGAATGTCGTTGAAAGATTCGGCCCGGGATCGGATTCCCAAAATCGGCAAGGATCAGGAGCCGTTGTTTCACATCGTGCGTCATGCCAAACACCCCGGTAATGCCGAAGTTTCTGTGCTGCATCGGGGTAGTTTTTACAGCATTCCCAACAATCCGCCGAGCCGGTCGATGGCCTCACTGAATCTTGTGCAGCAGCTCATCGATCTGCAGGAGAAAAAAATCGACCAGAACCCCTCGTCGATTCGCTTGCTGGGAAACTGACGCGTTTTTGCTATGAGGCGACTTTCTGTTTTCTCTGCTCTCGTGCTTGGCCTCGTCTTTGCGCGGGCCGGAGATGAAATTCTTACCTGGACTCCGCTCCCCGATGTTCCGTCCTCACTCGGAGTAGCCGGCCCCTACACGGGGTTCTGTGACGGGAACCTGGTCGTAGCAGGCGGAGCAAATTTTCCTCTGCCTGTCTGGGAAACGGACAAAGTCTGGCATGATGAAGTCTACGTGTTGTCCCTGCAGGAGGAGAAAGCGAAGTGGAGAACGGTAGGGAAGCTTCCGCGTCCGCTCGGCTACGGCACAACGGTTTCTCTTCCACAGGCCAGGGGCATTGTCTGCATCGGGGGGAACGATGCGGAGCGGGTCTTCGACGATGTCTTTTTGCTGACTTTTCCCGAAGGAAATCTGCAGATCGCCCCCCTGCCGTCGTTTCCTGCGCCGCTGGTGTATTCCTGCAGTGCGCGACACGCCGGGAAAATTTTTGTCGCTGGGGGACAGACCGGTCCCGGTTTGGAAACGGCAACGAATGCCGTTTACAGCTTCGACTACCCTTCGGAGAACGCAGCCTGGAAAAAGGAGTCCCCCTTCCCCGGTCCGGCACGCGCCTTTGCTTCTCTCGTTTCGACGATAGAGGGGGATTCAAGCGTTCTCTATCTCATTGGTGGCAGGCGAATGAATGAGTCGGGGGAGGTGGAGTTCCTGAGCGACGTGTATCGTCTCGGTCCGGATGCGAACTGGAAACGTGTCGCTGATCTTCCGCGACCAAATGCAGCGGGGACTGCTGCTTCTATCAAAGGCAAAATCTACGTCGTAGCCGGAGCGGATGGTTCGCTGTTCGCGAAAAGCGATGAGCTGAAAGACGATCATCCCGGCTTTCCGAAAACGGTTCTGGTCTACGATCCCGTGGAGAACGAGTGGAGTGAAGCGGGGGAAGTGCCGGCAAATCAGGTCACGACAGAAGCGGTTCCGTGGAGAGGCGGGTTTATTCTGCCAAGTGGCGAAGTTCGGCCCCGGGTCCGGACCCCGAAGGTTTGGTGGGTGCAGCCAACAAAGTAGGAAATCACCGCTTTTTCCCAACGGCAGTGCGGAACTTTACGACCGCGTTCGCGATGGAGTCGGCAATCCGCTGGCGATGCGCAGGATCATCGATCAGTTTGCCTTCGGTACGGTTGGTGACGAAGCCGCCTTCGAAGAGAATGGCCGGCTTGTTGATGCCGCGAAGCACATTAAAACGGGCTCGCTTGATCCCGCGATCAACGGAGCGCATGTCGGTGATGACGTGGGCATGCACAGCGGTTGCGAGGGCAATGTTCTCGGCGTCCCGCAGGTTTCCGCTGAGAAGCGAGTTCCACGGGCTGCCTCCGTTGGTTGACCGTGTCCCCTGCGGAGCGAGAGCGTAGGTTTCGATTCCATGGGCATCACGGGAGCCGGAGGAATTGAAGTGCATGCTGATGAAAATCGCATTCTTCTGCTTGTTCGCGATGGCAACCCGCTGTCCGAGGGTGAGGAAGACATCCGTCCGGCGCGTCAGGAGCGTTTTGAAACCCCTGGCTTGAAGGGCTTTTTCGAGACGGAGCGCCATATCGAGGGCGTAGTCTTTTTCCCGCCCGAAAGGACCAATGGCCCCGGAATCGTGAGCACCATGCCCGGCATCAATTACAACCGTATCAAAGCTGATCGGCTTCTTGATGTAACTCGGCCGGAGAACCGGGTCGACGAGTTTGGCCAGATCGACGGTGGAGAGCATTGCTTTCCCCCCGTTGTCGACGACGGGGAAGCTGAGATTGAACTTCACGTTGTTCACGTAGATCGACTGCGAGCCGACTTTCCATGTCATCACCAGATCGGGATGCTTGAAAATACGATTGTCTCCCTCTTTCGCGAAGCGGGCGAAACCGTAGAACTTCGCAACATTTTCGTCGGAAACATATTCCCGGCCGCCGAGCTTATACACCTGCCAGTCGCGGGCCTGCAGGTCCGTTGTGCCCAAGAAAACGGCTCCGAGCAGAAACAATGCCGCGCCGTATGACAGGGCGAACCTGGCCGAACCGAAGTGGGGGAAAGACCTGAATTGTCGTGCGAGCAAACGCATGGGTGTGTGTTGGCGGGGGCGAACGGGAGGATTCGAGCCGGAAATCTAGTCGATTCCCGTCTCAAACGCAATCGGTGAAATCGTGATTTCGGTTTTACAAAACCACTCGAACAAGGAATCGTTTCGCCCCCTGCAAAAATTAGGGAAAAATCATGACGAAAGAAATCTCAACAGGCTATCAACCCGGCGATGTGGAAACTCAGTGGTATGACCGCTGGGTCGAGGGCGGGTGTTTTCGCGGTGACGAAAACGGAGATAAGGAGTCATACTCAATTGTTATTCCCCCTCCCAACGTCACGGGTATCCTGCACCTTGGTCACGTTCTCAACAACACCATTCAGGACATTCTCGCCCGCCGGGCCCGTATGGAGGGCAAGGACGTGCTCTGGCTGCCCGGAACCGATCATGCCGGAATTGCGACCCAGTCGAAGGTGGAACAAAAACTTCGCAAGGAAGAGAAAAAGACACGGCGTGATCTGGGCCGCGAGGCATTTCTCGAGCGTGTCTGGGAATGGAAGGATAAGCACGGGGGCATCATCATCGAACAGCTCAAACGGTTGGGTTGCTCCTGCGACTGGGACCGTGAGCGGTTCACGATGGATGAGGAGTATTCGAAATGGATCTCGAAGATTTTCGTCGATCTCTTTGAGGAAGGTTTGATCTACCGCGGGAAGCGGATGGTGAACTGGTGCCCGAAGTCGCTCACGGCGTTGAGTGATGAGGAAGTCATCATGAAGCCGCAGAAGTCCAAGCTTTACTTTATGCGCTACCGCGTTGTGCCGGAAGACGGTGACGACGGTGAGCGCTGGGTGGAAATTGCGACGACCCGTCCCGAAACGCTCATGGGCGATACCGGCGTTGCCGTGAATCCGGATGATGAACGCTACGGCGACCTCGTCGGCAGGAAAGTGATTCGTCCTTTCCCCGAGGCGGAAATTCCGGTGGTGGCAGACGAGCACATTGATCCGGAATTCGGAACCGGTGTATTGAAAGTGACCCCGGCCCATGACAAGGCTGACTTTGATATCGGGGTGAAAAATGATCTCGAGATCATCGATGTGTTCCATCCCGATGGAAAATTGAATGATCATGCCGGGCCCGAATTTTCCGGAATGGACCGTTTTGAAGCCCGCAAAGCGGCGGCGGAAAAGCTGGAGGAAATGGGGCAGCTCGTGAAGGTGGAAGACTACGAAAACAACGTCGGTTTCAGCGAGCGCGCCGATGTGCCGATCGAGCCGCGCATTTCCATGCAGTGGTTTCTCAAGTATCCCTGTGTCGAGGAAGCCGCCAATGCCGTGGCCAACGACGAGATTCGTTTCCGCCCCGACCGGTGGAAGAAGACGTTTGCTCACTGGATGGACGGCATTCAGGACTGGTGCATCAGTCGACAGCTCTGGTGGGGACATCAGATTCCGGTTTGGTATCGAAAAGAGAAGGCCGAAGAGCTCCAGGCCCGCGAAAGCCTCGATGCGGAACAGGCCGGCAGCGATCTGCATGTCGGTATCGATCCGCCCGCAGACGAGGAGAACTGGGTTCGTGACGGGGATGTGCTTGATACGTGGTTTTCCAGCTGGCTGTGGCCTTTTGCGACCATGACCGACAGCGATGCTGAGCCGAGTGCAACGGAGAAAAAATTCTACCCGACCACTGATCTCGTGACTGCACCGGAGATTATTTTCTTCTGGGTCGCGCGAATGATCATGGCCGGATACCGATGGCGTGGCGAGCTGCCCTTCCGGAATGTGTATTTCACCGGAATCGTACGCGATGGAAAAGGCCGCAAGATGTCGAAGAGCCTCGGAAATTCCCCGGATCCGCTCGACATTATTGCGGAATACGGAGCGGATGCCTTGCGCTTCGCGATTATGCGGACGGCCCCTCTCGGATCCGATATCCGTTTCGATATCGCGAACGAGGGAGGAAAGGAAGTCTACCCGCAGGTTGTCGAAGGACGGAATTTTGCCAACAAGCTCTGGAACGCGGCACGTTATCGTCAAATGCAGCCGGACAGTGCGCAGTTTGACGCCGCGAGCCTTTCCATCTACTCCATCGATATTCTTGCGAAGCTCGACAAGCTCACGGTGGACATGGCGGCGGCGTACGAGGACTATCGTTTCAACGAGCTGGCTCAGCTGCTCTACGACTTCTTCTGGAGCAACTACTGTGACTGGTATCTCGAATCTTCGAAAAGCGCCCTCTCGGAAGATGCGGATGAAGCAGTGCGGAATTCAACCCTTGCGACAATGGATGAGGTGTTGAAGAGGTTTCTGCTTCTGCTCCATCCCTACATGCCGCACATCACGGAGGAACTCTGGGAAAAACTTGGCTTCCGAAAGGAAGACGATCCTGAGTTTCTGATGCAGACGGCGCTCCCCTCTGCGGCGATTCTTGCAGATCTGGACGAGGCTGATATCTCCCAAGCTCAGGAGCAGGTCAAGGCGATCTATGAGGCAGTTGGGCGCGCCCGGAATCTGAAAGCTGAGTATGGGCTTTCGGCGAACAAGGAAGTGAAATTCATCATCGACCCCGAAGGGGCCGGATTGGAAGACGTTGATGTGTTCCGTCAACTCGTTGGAGCAGCCGGCGTTTCCATAGAGCCGGGATTTGAAGCGGAGAAAGGAGTTCCGACAGCACTGACGCCGATCGGAAAAATCTACCTTCCCCTGGACGGACTCATCGATCTGGACGCGGAACGGGAGCGGCTCGGCAAAGAATCCAAAAAGGCAGAGGATGAGCTCAAGAAGGTGAATGCCAAACTCGCGAACGAGAATTTCGTCTCCCGTGCGCCTGAAGCGGTTGTCAAAGAAATGCGCGATCGCCAAAAGCAGTGGCAGGAGCGCGTCGATGAGCTCGGTCGTATGATCGATAATCTGGGGAGCTGACCGGGGTTTCCCGCTTCACGAAGCGAAAGGACCGGAGCTTCGATGGAGAAGCCTGACAGTGCCGCTGTCAGAGGCGTCTTACCGTAGATTCTTTGCCTCCGGGCAGTGATGTTTTGATTCTTCCCGGGGGCATCCTCTTTCTCAGACTCCGGAAAAAAGACGACCGGAAGCAGAGCGGTGGCGAAGTGACTTTTTCGGGGTAAAGTGGAGGCGGTCTCGTCTTTCTATGAAATCCCTGCTCCCTTTCGCTCTTGCGGCAGGACTCTGTTCCTGCGAGACGCTTCCTGACCGGTCCGATGTGAAATCGGCACCGGATTTTTCCCGGCTTGGCCTGCGCAAGTCCGGGCAGGTGTATCATGGAAAGATGTCCTGGTACAGTGTGAGAACAAATGGTGGAACTGCCACTGCCAGCGGGGAGCGCTTCACCAATTCCGGGAACACTGCCGCGCACAAAACTCTCCCCATGGGCACCCTGGTTGAGGTCACTAATCTAAATAACAACCGAAGTGCGATTGTTCGTATTAATGATCGCGGGCCATTCACGCCCGGCCGGATCATTGATGTTTCCATCGGCGTCGCGGGGAAGCTCGACTTCGTGAACAGTGGTGTGGTTCCCTGTCGCGTTGAAGTGCTCCAGCCTGTGGGACGGCGGTAAAAATCGGGTTGTCGGTCGGGGCGGACGGGCTACCATTCGAAATGGATCTCGGACTTGCTGACAAAGGGGTTGTTGTTCTCGCTTCCAGCGGGGGAATCGGAAAAGGCGTGGCAACAGAATTTGCCCGCGAAGGTGCGAAGGTGATGCTTTTCGCACGGTCGGAGGAGAAACTCGCGGAAGCTGCAGACGCGATTGCAGACGAGACGGGAAACCGGCCGGTTTTTACCGTCGGGGACATCACCAGTAAGGCTGATGTGGAGGGAGCCGTCAATCGCGCTGCTGCCGAATTCGGTAACCTCTGGGCCCTGTTTAACAACACCGGGGGGCCGCCCGCAGGGAAATTCGAACAGTTCGACGACGAAACCTGGCAGTCGGCCTTCGAGCTGACGATGCTGGGCTACGTTCGCGCCATCCGTGCCGCGCTGCCTCACATGAAGAAGGGGGGCGGGGGACGCATCATCAACAATACCTCCGTTTCCACCAAGCAGGCGATTGACGGGCTTCTTCTTTCAAATGTCTTTCGCTCGGGTCTTGTCGGTCTGGGGAAATCTCTTGCCCGCGAGCTGGGACCGGACGGGATCCTCGTGAACACCGTTGGGCCGGGGCGCATCGACACGGAGCGGATCGAACAGCTGGATACGATCTGGGCGGATCAGAAAGGAATTTCCTACGAGGACCAGCGCAAGGATTCAGAGGCTTCCATTCCTCTCGGGTGCTACGGGGCGCCGGCTGATTTCGGGCGTATTGTTACTTTTCTCGGATCGCAGGCGAACGCGTATCTCACAGGGCAGAATATCCTCATCGATGGAGCGCTCGTGGAGGCCTATTGATCTATCCGTGGAGCTCTTTTCAACAGGGTTACACGGGAGGGGCAACAGGGTTAAGTGACTGACCTGACAGGGTACCGTTTGGCCCGACGAATCAAGAACGGTGGTACGGCTTCCGGATTTTCTTTCCGGGCTGTCTGCGAATAACTCTCATGAAAGGGTGATTTCATTCGTCCTTGGAATCGCAGAAAAGATCTTCACTTTTTTTTGAGAATCAAAATTGCGTCACAGCGGTGTGGATTTTTTCCAGAAACTATGTATAAATTTACTCATGAGAACGATTTTACTCGCTGCGGCCTGCTTTGGTTTTTCCTTTGTTCAGGGTGCTGATGTCGAGGTGACTGTCGACGGAGTGGACGCCGCGAAGGGAACTCTCCTGGTGGGATTTTTTGACAACGCGGCCGATTTTCAGTCGCCGGGAAAAGAAGTCGAAGGCTCCCCCGAAATCAAAGTCACGAAGGCCGGGCGAATCGTCTGTGTGATGAAAGGGCTGAAGCCGGGCGTCTACGCGGTTGCGGTGATCTGGGATCAGAACAACAACGGGATCCTCGATACGGGGGCTTTCAAGCGCCCGAAAGAGCCTTACGGTTTTTCCCTCAATCCGAAGGTTCAGTTTGGACCGCCGAAATATGAAGAGTGCACCTTCACGGTTACTGAGCCCGGTGGAAAGCTGCACGTAAATTTAATCCGGTAGGCTGCCGGATCAAACCATGGCGGGAGTTTCCGTCATCGGGGTCTCCTTCATCATGCCGCTGTCTTCCGGCATTTCGTAGGGTTCTCCCTGAGAGATCCGGAACACCATTTCAAAGCCGCCTTTTGTGGTGTCGGCGTGCTCCCTCCGACGGAAGGGGGCTTTCATCTCGATACCGGAGTGGTCGGCGATCTCCCAGAAAAGCGTTTCCATCTGGCGGACGTTCTTCGCGAAGCGCTCGGAGAACTGCTTGTCATCGAGCTTGTCTCCAAGGGAGCGGTTTACTCCCATGAGAAAGCACATTTTCGACGTGTCGATGGTTCCGCCCAGCTCCATTGGCGGAACGGTTTTTCCCCATTTTCGGAAATGCGCCTGCATTGTCTCGTTCAAATCGTTGAGCCGCTTCAGGTGAAACATGTGGCGCAGGAAAATCTTCGGATCCGTAATCCTTTCCTGAATGACGATGTGTCCGGTGATCGTCCAGTAGACCATCCAGTCCCAGACGATTTTGATCGGCATGATCTGGTGGTGGCCGAAAAGCGGGTAGTTGTCCTGAAAAATGGCTCCGGTGCCATGATAGAACAGACGGAACAGTTTGTTGTAGACGGGGACGCGCAGCAGGTTGGACTTTCCTTTGAGGTCGCGATCAATCAGCTCACAAACAAAGAAGTTTGCCATCGCGATGAAATCATTCCCCGGCGAATAGAAAGGATCGATGAAATATCCGGCGTCTCCGACGATGCCCCAGCGATCGTTTGAGAACATTTCCTTGCACTCCATCGCGTAGCGCTTGATCGCGAGAAAATCCTGAATCGCGGATTCATTGGCACGGAGGTTCGCCCCGAGCTGCGGCTGCATCTTTTCGATCCAGGCGAGGAATTTCTCTTTCGAGTTGAACTCGTCGAGAGGATGGACTTTGGGATCTGCGACAATTCCGATGCTGGTGGAACCGGAAGCGAGAGGGATAATCCAGATCCAGTAGCCTTCCCCCAGAAAGTGATTGGTGCTCTGCCAGCGGGGATGATCTTCCGTAAAGTTTTTCCCCCACTCCGCGTCGTCGCTCCAGTCGTCAACTTTGATGCGGGTCCCGATACGGATCCAGGCTGAGTTGTTTTTGTGGGCCGAATCTTTTTTCAGCTCCAGCTTGCGCTTGAGCAGTCCGGCCCGGCCGCTTGCGTCGACGACCCAGCGCGAGGTGAGCTCTCTTTTTTCCTCTTCTTTCTCGTAGCGAACGACGTGGTCGTTCTTCCCGCTATTGAGATTTACCTCTTTGATTCGGGCGGAGGAAATGAAGTCGATGTCCTGATCAAGACATTGTTCGGCTAAGAAGTTTTCGAAACGGCCCCGGTCGAACTGGTAGCTTTGGTGCGGGGGGAAATCTGTACCGCCTACCTCGAGACGGTTTTCAATTTTCGAATTGTCGCCCCGGTCGAAAAAGAGGCGAAGGCCCATTTTCGGAATTTGATCGTTTTCGAGATGATCTCTGAACCCGAGAAACTCGCCGAGGTAATGCGCTCCCACTTCGACGCTGGACTCTCCGACTTTATGGGTCGCTTCCGGGACCGGGTGCCCGGCTTTTTCAATCACTGCAATGGTGGCCGAGGGGGTTTGCTTGCGGCAGTGTAATGCGCAGGTGAGTCCGGCCAGTCCTCCTCCGAGGATGATCACGTCGTAGTGTTTGGATTCCGAATCCGCCATGGTGTGTGGAAAATTGAAAATTGATTCCGATAGTGACTACCGGAACGAAGGATACGTCGTAACCGTGAACGATGGAACCCGTTTTTCAGGAATATTCTAAAACCTTTCTGAAACGGTGCTTGTCAGCAGGCGGGTTGATGGTTAAATTATCATAACTACTGAAACCAGAGAATGTGGAGCCGCATCTGCCTCCGTCCGTTTCATCTGCAGCTCTGGTTCCCCTCAAAAAATGATATCAGACGGTGAAACATCATCGGCCGCTTCCTGCGGTCCGGTTTATGACGTGGCGATTCTTGGTGGCGGTCTTTCCGGCATGACTCTCGCGAAGCAGTTGTCGGATCAACATCCTGATTTGAAAATTCTCATTCTTGAGCGCCGGGAGTTTCCGGTGCCGGAAGGGGCACACAAAGTCGGAGAGTCTACCATCGAAGCGGGCGCACACTATCTCGCTGAAAGGGTCGGATTGAAAAAGCACCTCGTCGACGATCAGCTTCCGAAGTTCGGGCTGCGGTTTTTCTTCGACGGGGGCTGTGATTCATTTGATGATGCTTTCGAAGTGGGTCTCACCGATTTTTTCCCCACTCCCGGTTACCAGATTGACCGGGGTCGCCTCGAAAACTACCTCGTGAAAACTCTTCGGGAACGCGGAGTGACATTTCTCGAGAAGGCGAAGGTGATAGAGGTTGAGCTCTGTGACGGCGACGTGATGCACAAAGTCGAGTATCGGGTCGATGGGGAAGATCACCGGATCGAGTCGCGCTGGATCGTTGATGCGAGTGGCAGGAGTGCGGTGCTCAAGAAAAAGCTCGGACTGCAGGAGGAAGTTTCTCATAAGGTAAATGCTGCGTGGTTTCGTATCGGCGGGGAAATTTGCGTGGATTGCTGGAGCGAAGATGCGGACTGGAAGGCCCGCACCGGAAATGTTCCGCGACGCTGGCTCAGCACGAACCACCTTCTCGGGGAGGGCTACTGGATCTGGATCATTCCTCTTTCTTCCGGTGCCACCAGCATTGGAATCGTGGCGGATCCCCGTTTGCATCCCGTCCGTGAATTCAATCAGTTCGAGAAAGCGCTGGCCTGGATTCGAAAGCACGAACCGAAATGTGCCGAGGCAATTGAAGCGCATCGGGACGAGCTTCAGGATTTCCGTGCCATCAAACAAATCGCACATGGCTGCAAGCAGATCTATTCGATGGACCGATGGGCAATCACGGGGGAGGCAGGAGTTTTTCTCGACCCGCTCTACTCTCCGGGGATCGATTATATCGCGATGGCCAACATGCAGATTTGCAGCATGATTGAGCGGGATCTTGCGGGGGAGTCTCTGCGTCTCATCGCACCCCGATACCAGGGGCTTTTTCTGCAGTTGTTTCAGGACAATCTGCTCACCTACGAGGACCAGTATCGTCTCTTTGGGAATCCGAGAGTCATGTCGCTCAAGTATGTGTGGGATTACGCAATCTATTGGGGATTCCCTGCGCTTCTGTATTTTAACGACAAGCTTACCGATCCGGGGTTTGTATCCCGTATCGGGGAAAGTATTGAGTCGATTCGCGCTCTTAACGTTCGCATGCAGCAGTTCTTTCGCGACTGGCACGACGCCGATTCAGCCCGCGATTCATCGCTTTCGTTCATCAACCAAAATGAAATCGCGATTCTCGCCCAGTTGAATGGAGAGCTGCGTGAGCATCTCAATGACGCGGAGCTGGATGCCCGCTTTCGCAGGAACGCGGTCATTCTCGAAGAACTTGCGGGCGAAATTATTGCCCGGGGCGGCCTGATGAAAGAAGGAGAGGATCCGTCTCCGCCGGCTCAGGGCGGTCGCCTCGCTGAGGTCTTTGAGGCACTCGGCATCTGATTTCCCGCTCCCAACCACCTGTTTTTGTTCTATGAATGCTCAGAAGGTCAACAACACCCTTTCCCTGCTCGTTTGTCTTCTTCTGGCAGGTCTGATTGTTGTGGTTCTTCTGGGCGGACAGTCCGGCTCGGAAGAAGAGGGAGTAAGCAGTGGGGAACGGGAGCTCCGTCGCCTTACCGTAAATACGATCGACGTCGAGCCTGCTGATTCATTTGCCCTGACAAGGACATACACAGGAGTGACCAGGCCAAAAGAGTCGGTCGACCTCGGATTTTCCAAAGCGGGAACTGTCATTGAGATCAATGCCGGCCCCGGTGATTCGGTATCAAAAGGGGACGTGCTCGCGAAGCTCGATACCCGACGCCTCGAATTGCAGAAGGAAAAAATCGACGACGCTCTCTCGAAAAGCGCAGGAAGCCCCGGTCGTGGGAACGTAACGGAAGCGGATGCCGATCTCGTGGATCTCGATCTGGAGGACAGCATTCTCAAAGCGCCTTTCGCAGGGGAGATTTCCGCGCAGCAGATGTCAGTAGGTTCCGTCGCGAGCCCGGGAATGCCGGTTTTCCGAATTGTCGGCGGAGATCAACTGGAGGTTTGGGTTGGCGTTCCTGTCGAAGTGGCCGACGAAATTTCAGAAGGTGAGTTTCACGATCTCACCATCGGGGAGAATACTTTCTCAACGCCGGTCACCGCGATTCTTCCGGAGGTGGATCAGAGCGCCCGCACCCGAACGGTGGTGTTCTCACTCGATGAGTCGGTTTCAGATCAGCACCGGCCGGGAGAAGTGGTCGACCTTACCCTGACACGTACCAAATCTATTCCCGGATACTGGCTCCCTCTGACCGCTTTGAGCCGGGAAACGCGGGGGCTCTGGTCCGCCTTTGTCGTGGAAGGGGAAGGGGAGGAAGCTCGCGTCGCCCGTCACTACGTGGAAGTCGTGCACGTCGAGAATGACCGTGCCTGGATTCGCGGAACGCTTGATGGAAAAGTCAAAGTCATCGCTGACGGAACCCACCGGATTGTTCCGGGGCAGCCGATAGCGATTGCGGGAGAAGAGGGTAATCCGGAGGAGCCGGAGGAACTGGAAGAGAGTGGGGAAGGCGAGCCCGGCGAACCGGAGGAAACAAAGGAGGAGTCGTGACCGGAGCGCTTCTTTTCCAGAATCCCCGGCTGCTTCTGCTGCTGATCGGGATTATCGGAGTGGCCGGAGTGACCTCCTATACCACTCTGCCACGCATGGAGGATCCGATCCTCGTGCAGCGTTTCGGGGTGATTCGAACCGTTTTCCCCGGTGCTGACGCCGAACGTGTTGAGTCGCAGATTTCCCGTCCTCTGGAGGAGGATATCCGCAAGGTAAAAGGGATCAAAGAAATCCGTACGGACAGCATGGCCGGACTCTCCACCGTCGGTGTTGAGCTGAATGAAGACATTACCGACGTCGACACCGTCTGGTCGCGCGTGCGGGACGAAATCTCGGAGACGGCGAAACGCCTTCCCGAGGGTGCGATGAATCCGGATTTCAAGCAGCCGGAGTTGCGTGCCTATGCCACCATTCTCGCGCTGAAGTGGACCGGGCAGGGGGAGGCGAACTACGCGATCCTGCGCCGCCTCACGGAAGATTTGAAAGCGGAGATCCGGTCGCTGCGGGGAACGGAGAGCGTCGGTCTCTTCGGGCAGCCGGAAGAGGAAATTCTCGTCGAGGTTCCCCAGGATGTGCTCCATCGCATGGGGTTGACGATAGGTGATTTGTCAAAACAGATCGAAGAGAGCGAGGCGAAAGGTTCGTCCGGCATGCTCCGGAATGAAAACTCGGAATTGGTCATCGAACTGGATCAGGATTTCGATACGCTTAAGCGGGTCGGGAACACCCCGATCCGGTATGGGGAGGAAGGTCGACTCACAAATCTGGACGAGATTGCCGACATTCAGAAAACCATCGGGAACCCGCCCGCGAATCGCGCCATGGTCGACGGGCTCGATGCCGTTGTTACCGCCGCATTTGTTCGCGAGGAAAGCCGCATCGATTTGTGGACAAAGGAACTCGACGAAATTCTGGGTGAATTTGAGAAAACGCTCCCTCCCGGTGTGGAGCTGGATGTTCTTTTTACACAGAATGCCTACGTGCAGGACCGTCTCGTTCAACTGGCGGGGAATTTGCTCGTTGGTACGCTTGCGGTGACCTTCGTTGTCTTCCTGCTCATGGGGTGGCGTAGCATGGTGGTGGTGGGGATCGCACTGCCCCTTTCAGCCATGATGGTGATTGCGGGAATGCGCTTTCTCGAAATCCCCATTCATCAGATGTCGGTTACGGGACTGATCATTGCGCTGGGTCTTCTCATCGACAACGCCATTGTCATGGTCGACGAAGTCAGTGCGGAAATCCGGGACGGAAGCACGCCTCGTGAAGCGATTCTCAAAACGATCCGGCATCTCGCTCTTCCCCTGTTCGGCTCGACTCTGACGACAACGTTGGCATTTGCCCCGATCGCGATGCTGCCGGGTGCCAGTGGTGAATTTGTCGGCTCTATCGCGGTGAGTGTGATTCTCGCGATCAATTCCTCCTTTCTTCTCGCGATGACGGTTGTCCCCGCCCTGACGGGATTGATCAACAAACTGACTCAACAGGGTAAAGCGGGAGACTCAACAGGGTATGGTTTCTGGTCCAACGGTATTGGAAATGAGGCGGCAGCCGGGGGCTATCGAAAGATCCTCGTCGGGTTGTTCCGAATTCCTGTTTTAGGTGTTTTGCTGGGAGTTTCTCTACCCATTTTTGGATTTTATCAGGCGAAAAAACTGCCGGAGCAATTCTTTCCGCCAGCGGACCGGGACCAGGTTCAGATCGAGCTCGAACTTTCTGCTTCCAGCTCGCTCGAACAGACGACGGCGGTCGCACGGGAGATGCGGGAATCGGCATTGGAGCTGGAAGGTGTGGATCGCATTCACTGGTTTCTCGGGGAAAGCGCTCCGACGTTTTACTACAACGTCATGCCGCGCCGGAAAAATTCGGCCTTTTACGCGCAGGCGCTGGTTCAGTTTTCCGACGGCGTCGATTCCCGTGACATGATTCGCAGACTGCAGGACAAACTGGACGCAGAATTTCCGGAGGCACGTCTGCTCGTCCGCCAGCTGGAGCAGGGGCCGGCCTTTGACGCTCCGGTGGAGGTGAAAATTTTCGGACCCGACCTGGCTGTCCTTCAGAAGCTGGGAAATGAAGTGCGTGTTCTCATGACAGAGACGAGGGACGTGGTGCACACCCGGTCGGATCTCACCGAAATGGTTCCGAAGCTCGCTCTGCATCTCGACGAACACCAGGCGAGAATGTCCGGTCTGAGCCACCGGGAGATCGAGCAGCAGCTCTATTCTTCTCTCGAGGGCCTGGAGAGCGGATCCCTAATCGAGGATACCGAAGAAATTCCCATCCGCGTTCGTCTCGCGGGGGAAACGCGCGCCGATACCGGGAGGATATCCTCGTTTGAGTTGCGCCCTCTCACCCCGCGCGGGAGAGCTCAGAATGCGACTCCTCTCGCGGCTCTCGGGGAAATCAATCTCAGCTCGGAGGTCGCCTCGATTCCCCGCATCGATGGAAAGCGGGTCAATGAAGTGAAGGCATATATCACAGCAGGAACGCTGCCCCATCTCGTCGTGACGGAGTTCAAAGAAAAGCTGGAAAACTCGGATTTCGTTCTGCCGCCCGGTTATTCGATGGAATACGGGGGCGAAGCGGCGAAACGCGATGAAGCGGTCGGCAATTTGATGGCTGACATTCCTCTGCTGATCGTTCTCATGATCGCAACGCTCGTCACCTCTTTCCGGTCGTTTCGGGTTGCGTTCGTCGTTGCGGTGGTCGGCGGTCTCTCGATTGGGCTGGGGCTGGGTGCGCTGTGGGCTTTTGGATTTCCCTTCGGATTCATGGGGGTCGTCGGAACAATGGGCCTTGTCGGCGTTGCGGTGAACGATGCCATTGTCGTAATGGCCGGGATCCGGGACGATAAGAATGCCCGGGCGGGAGTCCCCGAGGCGATTGCGGATATCGTAATCCGGCGAACGCGCCACATTGTCGCGACCAGTCTGACGACCATTGCCGGATTTATCCCTCTTGTGATGGGCGGGGGAGGCTTCTGGCCTCCGGTTGCAATTACGATTGCCGGAGGGGTAGGCGGAGCGACCATACTTGCCCTGTTTTTCGTTCCATCACTGTATTTGCTCTTTATCGGGAGGGGAATCCCGGCGGTTGCTGGCCCCGCTGAGAGGCCTCCTCCAGTCGTTGCGGGAGGGCCATCTTCTCGAAGAACAAGGAAGATCCGATCCCGGGTTTTTCCTCGCCGACTCCGAAATTCGCGATCAATTGCCAGGAAGGGGTGAATTTCTTTGCGGTTGAATCGTCAAAACCATGTGCAAATTCTTCGTTTCGGGTGAAAATTATCAATTTTTCCGATTCTTTATTAAATTTCCAGAATACGCTAAAACAACGGAGCAACTGAGGGGATTCGCGCGTGACAGCCGACCCTAACTTTGTTACCTACTCCTTCCTTTCTTTTCAGATGTCGAATCGAACCTTCCAGACCGACACGTCAAATGTCGGGCAGGTCAGCCCGCTTTGCCTTCGTGGCCAGCAATTGACAATTGATGAAGTGTATTCCGTAGCCTCGGGGGCTCGATCGGTCTCGATAACGGACGATCCGAAAGTGCTCGAGGAAATGAAGGCTTCTCAGGATCTGGTCCGCAAGGCGGTGGATTCAGGGCAGCGGATTTACGGACTCACAACCGGATTCGGAAGCATGGCCGATCTTCCGGTTTGCGCATCTGATGCCGAAGCCTCCCAGACAAATTTGCTCGAGTTTCTGGCCGCCGGAACCGGGAAGCCGATTGCGGAAATTCACGTGCGCTCTGCCATGGTGCTCCGTGCCAATATGCTCCTTCGCGGTGCATCGGGTGTGCGAATGGAAATCGTGGAGCGCCTCGTTCGTTTTATCAATGCCGGAGCATCGCCGGTCGTCGGTGAGCTGGGATCGATTGGCGCGAGTGGAGACTTGATTCCGCTCGGCACCATTGCCCGGGCCATTACCGGACAGGCTGCTTCCTGCCGGGTCACGATGAACGGTCGGGAATACGATCGCGACGAAGTTCTCGATTTTCTCGGATACAAGCCCATCACCCTGCTTCCCAAAGAGGCACTGGCGATCGTCAATGGGACTTCTTTCTCCGCTGCGATTGCGCTGAACCATCTTCATTCCGTGCGAAATTATCTCGGAATTTCCATCGCCACACACGGGTTGATGATCCGGGCCCTGCTCGGTCATGAAGATCCTTTCGCGGAATTCGTTCATCGCTGCAAACCGCATCCGGGTCAGGCGTGGTCTGCCAAAATCATGAGGCGACTTCTCGCCCTCACGGACGGTCAGGCTACGGAAATGGATCGTGCTCATCCGCGCGAACATCTGCAGGATCGCTATTCTCTTCGCTGCTTCCCCCAGTACATCGGCCCGATTGTGGAAGGGATTCTCAGGATCGAAAAAACGCTGGAGACGGAAATGAACGCGATCACCGACAATCCGCTGATCGATACCGAGGCGGGCGAGTTTTTTCAAAGCGGGAATTTCCTCGGTCAGTACGTCGGGATGGCGATGGACGAGCTTCGTCGCCACATCGGTCTTCTTGCCAAGCATCTCGACGTGCAGATCGCGCTGCTTGTTTCTCCCGAATTCAATCACGGTCTTCCTCCCTCTCTCATGGGGCACGGGGATTCACCGGTGAATATGAATCTCAAGGGGCTTCAGATTACGGGGAACTCCATCATGCCGATGTTGACCCATCTCGGCAATTCCCTGGTCGATCACTTTCCGACTCATGCCGAGCAGTACAATCAAAATGTGAATGGTCTCAGCTGGGGGTCGGCAAATCTGGCTTCACAGTCTGTGGATCTTTTTGCCAATTACGCTGCTGTTGCGCTCATTTTCGCCGTTCAGGCCGTGGATCTTCGTGCCGGAAAGGCGCGGTCGAAGTGTGACGGCGTGACTCTTCTCGGTTCCGATCTGCGCGCCATCTATGAGGCGGTATATGAAATAGCCGGAAAGAAGCCGGGAGGTGAAGATCCCTTCATCAGCGACGGTTCGGACCGTTCGCTGGAGCAAATTCTGGCTGATCTGGCTGATTCCATACGCGGAGAAGGGGCAATTGTTGCTGCTGTTTCGGAGATCGTTGACTCTCTTGGCAAGGTCGAGTTAGTTGCGTAACCCGAACCCGTAACCCGTTCGGGGTGCCGACACGATGAACATCAGCGACGGACTCCTCGATAATTTCCGCATTTTTCCCGACAAAGTCGCGCTGACTTTCGAAGGGACCGATCTCACCTATTCCGAACTGGAGGCTTTGTCTGCGCACGCAGCTTCTACGTTGGAGGAGCTCGGGGTAAAAGCCGGCGACCGGGTGGCTCTCGTTCTGGGGAATGTGCTGGCTTTTCCCGTCTGGTATTACGGAGCACTTCGTCTCGGGGCGATTGCGGTATCCGTAAATACCCGCCTAACCGGCGAAGAGGCAGCCTTCATTCTGGGAGATTGCGGGGCCTCCGTTGTGGTTGTTCCCCAAGGAACGGATGAAGCATTTACCGGTGAGTTTCCGGATATACCGGTCCTGTCCGTTTCGGACAATGGAAGTGACTGTGGCGGAAAGCCACTTTCCGGTGGCTCCCGCATCGATACCGGAGCCTGCTATCCCACAGAACCGAACGATCCGGCAATCATTCTTTACACCTCGGGAACAACGGGATTTCCGAAAGGGGCTACGCTTTCTCATCAAAATGTGAGATCGACGGTGCACTCCTTCAACCATCTCTGCCATATGAGGCCGGACGATCAGCTCTTGCTGATGGTTCCCCTGTTTCATTGCTACGGGCAGAACACGATTTTGAACGGTGGATTGAATGTCGGAGCCACCATCGTGATGCAGCGGGTTTTTGATCTGAAAGAGAGCCTGCGCCTCATCCGCGATCACCGCGTGACGAGACTTTTCGGCGTGCCGACAACCTTTCAACTTATGCTGGATGCCTGCGGCCCGGAAGATGTCGACACTGTCGAATATTATTTCTGCGCAGCAGCGACGTTGCCGCCTCAGTTGGGGCTCGCCTGGGAAAAGAAGTTTCAAAAGCCGATTTTCGAAGGATACGGTCTTACCGAGACAGCGCCGTTCGCTTCCTACAACCATCCGCTAAGACACGTTCCCGGTTCGATCGGTGTTCCGGTTGACCTTGTGGAAATGAAAGTGGTCGATCCGGAAACAGGGGAGACCTGCCCAGCGAACGTTCCCGGGGAAATCGCGGTGCGGGGACCCAACGTCATGATTGGTTACTGGAATCGCCCCGGGGAAACGGCGGAAGCGGTTCGCGACGGTTGGTTCTACTCCGGCGACGTGGGGAGAAAGGACGAGACCGGTTACTACTTCATCGTCGACCGCATCAAGGATATGATTGCCGTCGGAGCGCTGAAGGTATTTCCATCGGAAGTGGAGAGAGTTCTTCTGGATGAGCCGTCCGTGGGAGAGTGCGCGGTGGTCGGTTTACCTGATGACACGCTCGGCGAAGAGGTGGTGGCCTTCATCGTCGCAAAGGATGGCGCAGAGAAAAAGGAAGAGGCAATTCGTACATACAGCCTCGAGCACCTTGCCTCTTACAAAGCGCCGACCCGCGTCATTTTTCTCGATGATCTTCCACGCAATCCGGCGGGCAAAGTGTTGAAGAAGGAGCTGCGGGCGCAGTACGGAGGAGAGACCGAAAGGACTCCTGAAAAGAGCGATTCACCTCCCAGTGCGATTCTGTCTAAGCTTCAAAATTCCCACGCTTCCACCCGCGAGAGGGTTCTCATGGAATTTCTACAGGAGGAGATCCGCACCCTGACGGGAAGTGAGTCCGCGCCTGCTGTCGAGACGGCTCTTCTCGAGACGGGAATGGATTCCCTGACGATGGTCACGCTGGCGAAAAATCTGCAGTCGCAACTCGGATCCGACCTCGACCTGCCCGCGACTCTCGTCTTTGATTATCCGAGAATTTGTGATCTGTCAGGCTACCTTCTCGGAGAGCTGGATTTTGGTGCCGCGAAGGGTTCGGAACCGGTGGGCAGCTCCATCGAAGAAATGAGCGAAGAAGAGGCTGAAGAGGCCCTCCGAAAAGAGCTTGAGGGTTGAATCGCTGACTCTCTCCAAGCGTCCACTGCGTAACTGATTTTTATGTCTTCTCCTACCAAAGAGGCACTCGCCAAAATTCGCGAATTAAAGCAAAAGCTCGCGGAAGCCGAGAGCGGTTCGAATGAACCGATAGCAATTGTTTCGACGGCTTGTCGTTTTCCGAAACGCTCCAGCAGCCCGGAGGCTTTCTGGGAAAGTTTGCTGGAAAAGGAGGACGTCACCTCCGAGCTGCCCGATGACCGGTGGGATCTCGATGCCTATTACGATGAGGACGCGGATGAGCCCGGGAAGATGTACGCCCGGCGCGGAACTTTTCTCGAAGACATCGACCAGATGGATGCTGACTTTTTCGGCATTTCGCCCCGGGAAGCGACGTGGGTCGATCCGCAACAACGGATCTTTCTTGAGGTTGGCTGGGAGGCTCTGGAAAGGGCCGGATGGACCACGGAAAAAACGGCCAATGACATCGGTGTGTTTGTCGGCTGGATGCACAATGATTACCAGAACGAGGCCAGCGAATCGCTGCTCGACCTGAATCCCTACATCGCGACGGGTTCCGCAGGCAGTTTCCTCTGTGGTCGCCTTTCTTATTATCTTGGTGTGCAGGGGCCGAGCCTCGCCGTGGATACGGCATGCTCCTCCTCACTCGTGGCACTGCATCTCGCGTGCCAGAGCCTTCGCAACCGCGAGTGTGATCGCGCTCTCGCCGGTGGTGTCAACGTGATGGTGTCCCCGAAGACCACCATTATGACCTGTAAGCTGCATGCGCTGTCCCCAAGCGGGCACTCCCGGGCATTCGACGCGTCCGCCGACGGCTATTTACGCGGCGAGGGGTGTGGCGTTGTCGCCTTGCGCCGACTCTCCGATGCGCAGCGCGACGGGGATGAAGTCCTCGCTGTGATCCGCGGATCTGCGATCACTCACAACGGTTTTAGCAGCGGCCTGACTGCGCCCAACCCCGACTCCCAGCAGCGGGTTATTCGCGAAGCGCTGAAACGGGCTGAGCTTTCCCCCTCCGACGTCAGCTATCTCGAAGCACACGGGACCGGCACCGAGCTCGGCGATCCGATCGAGCTGAATGCAGCGGCCTCTGTTCTCGGAGAAGGCCGCGACAAAACCGACCCTCTCCTCGTCGGCTCGGTGAAAACAAACCTGGG
The DNA here is from genome assembly GCA_022361255.1 of Verrucomicrobiales bacterium. GTDB lineage: Bacteria > Verrucomicrobiota > Verrucomicrobiia > Verrucomicrobiales > DEV007 > Arctic95D-9. Next base: position 5,009 of record JAKSBG010000437.1, on the reverse strand, counting down.
CCATCTCGAAGCCGCCGCAGGAATTGCAGGGGTAATCAAAACGGTGCTTGCGATTCAAAACGACCGGATTCCGGCGCACCTCCATTTTGAAACTCCGAATCCCCATATTGCCTGGGACCGCCTACCCGTGGAAGTGGTCACCGAAGCCACGGAGTGGCCCGCCAACAAGCGCCGCATCGCCGGGGTGAGTGCGTTTGGAATGAGTGGAACCAACGCTCATATCCTCATCGAATCCCCTCCGGAAAAGGAGCCAACGGAAGCTGGTGAATCCGTCTCGCAACCCATTCTCCTTCCGCTGAGCGGAAAAAATGAAGGCGCCGTTCAACAGTTGGCTGCCCAGTACCGGGAGACTCTATCCCGGGAAGTCGACCCCGCCGATTTCTGCTGGTCGGTCGCTTCCACGAGGCGTCATTTTGAGATTCGGGCAGCTATCGCTGCGGATGACAGGGATCAACTTCTCAATTCTCTTTCCGCACTTGCCTCCGGATCCGATGCTCCCGGTCTTTCTGTCGGACCGGCCCGACCGAACCCCGCAGTTGCCTGGCAGTTTACTGGTCAGGGTTCGCAGTATGAAGGCATGGGACGCGAGCTCTACGAGTCGGAGCCGGTCTTTCGAAAGGTTCTCGACGAATGTGCTGCCGAGCTGTCGAAATACCGCGAGGGTGAGCTGATTCAGGTGATGTTCGAAGACGGGGAACTGCTGGCGGATACCTACTGGACCCAGCCCGCGCTGTTCGCATTTCACCTCGCTCTTGCCGAATTGATGAAAAGTCGGGGGTGCACCCCTGATTTCGTTCTCGGGCACAGTCTCGGCCAGTATGCGGCTGCCGTCGTTGCCGGTATGCTTGATTGGAAGGATGGGATCCGCCTGATTCACGAACGGGCGAGACTCACCGGAAGTCTCCCGGAAGGGGGGGCAATGGCTGCCGTTTTCTCCGGAGCTGATGAAGTGAAGCGGATCGTGGAAAACTACGAGGGGCTGTCCATCGCCGCTCACAATGGATCGCACACTGTCATAAGTGGACCGGGAAAGGATGTGGATGCCGCTCTCGCTGATTTTGAAAAAGAGGAAATCCGCTCGAAACGTCTCGATACCTCGCATGCGTTTCATTCCGCATTACTCGATCCGATTCTTGACGAGTTTGCTCAGGTGGCGGATTCGATTTCGTTCCAGCCTGCTGCGATTCCACTTATTTGCAATGTGTCAGGAAATGTGCTCGCACCTGACTTTGTTCCCGACGGGGACTACTGGCGCAAACAGCTTCGCGAGGCAGTGCAGTTTGAGGGAAGCATTCAGCACCTCGCTGAACACCGCTGCGACCTGATCCTCGAGCTGGGACCGCGCGCCTTTCTCACCGGAATGGCAGCCGCCTGTTGGAGTGGCTCTCCCGAAACGCTCATTTCGACCATCGAACAGGATGGCAATGATCGCACCCTACTCAACGAAGCAACCGCGAGGCTCTTTCAGCAGGGCGCCACTCTCGATTTTGACGCGATTCTGAACCCGGATGGCAATCGTCGCCGGGTTGCCCTGCCGACTTATCCGTTCCAGCGCAAGCGTCACTGGGGACCGGAGCGGCCCGGTCTTTCCCGGGTTCAGCAATTGACGCAAAATCCCATTCTGGGAGAGAAGCGGGAGCTGGCGGGAGTATCGAACGAATCGCGGTTTGAATCCTACATTGATCCGGAAAAACAGCACTGGCTCGGAGATCACCGCGTGTTTGAGGATGTTCTCTTTCCCGGCGCCGGATACGTGGAGATGGCAGTCGCCGCGACGGGAGGTGCCGGGGTGTTGGAGAATCTTAACTTCGAGATGCCACTGATGGTATCCGGTCCGACCACCATGCAGACGGTCGTTCGAAAGGGCGATCAGGGCTCGATTGAAATTTACTCCAACGAAGGAGCGGGGCAGCCGTGGGTGCGGAATGTTTCTGCAGGAATCGGAGCGGGCAGGAAAAACGCGGCGGGGAAGGTGCTGCGGTCGGAGATAGAGTCGGTCTGCACCGAAACGGCGGATCCCGCTGCTTTCTACCAGATGTTCGCGTCTCTGGGCATTCATTACGGAACGGAATTTCAGACGATCCGTTCCCTGCGATACAATGACTCGGAGGTTCTCGCCCGCCTCGAGCTGGCGGGGGATCATCGCGGCTACTTTCTACCCCCGATGCTGCTCGACGGGGCTTTCCAGTGTCTCGCCGTTGGGTTGCTTCGAGATGCGGATTCGTCGCTCTTTCTTCCGGTCGGGATCGAGTCCTACGAAAACTTTTCCTCTGCCGCGATTGGCTCTTCGGCGGGTGGGCTCTGGTGTCACGGAAAGTGGCACGAGACAGAAGGGGATATGCGGACGGCAGATCTCACGCTCTTTGACGACGCCGGAAATGTTGTTGTCCGCCTCGGGAAATTGAAGGTTCGCGCGGTCAATCGAACCGCTCTCCGGCAGATGACCGGATCAGGCAGTGACCGTCTTCTCTACGATATTCAATGGCGTGAGGGGGAGCTGCCTCCTTTGAACAACCGTTTCAGCCAGTGGCTGGTTGTCGGGGAGTCTCCGGACTGGAACGACACAATTGGCAACTCGCTTTCTGAAAAAGGACAGCATGTGATTTCTGTCGTGCTCGACGACACGGTTTCCGGGAGCGGGCCCTTGCTGGAGAACCGCTCTGCAAAAATTGCACCTTCCGAATACGACCAGTGGCTGGAGTTGCTGACACACTACTTTCCCGAAGAGGGATCCGGCCAGGTCAACGGTATTATCTGGAACACGGGAGATGCGCCTGAGCAATCCGTTCTCGACGGCCCGGATTCCTACACCCGTCGTCACTGCGAGGGGATTCTGGAAATCCTGAAGGCGATGCGCACGCGTCGCATTGAATGGCTTGACCGGGGTTTTCAAATCGTGACCGGCAATGCGGCAGCCTTCCTTCCGGAGGATAAAGTGCGAGCCGAGTCAGCCCAGTTTTGGGGTTTTGGCAGGGTGGTGATCAATGAAAACCCGCCCTTGCGAGGTCGGGTGATTGACAGCCAGAGCCCGGAGGACAACACAGAAAATCTCGTGGATCTTTTTCTGACGGAAACGAGGGAAAGCCAGCTTGGTCTGCGCAGCGGAACCATTTACTTTCCGAGGCTGATTCCTTCGAAGGCTCCGGTCGCTGAAGAGGGGCTGCCAGTAAGCGGTGACGCAAGCTATCTGATCACTGGCGGTCTGGGAATGCTTGGTCGTCGCGGAGCGGAATGGCTCGGCTCGAAGGGCGCCAAAGATATTGTCCTTGTTTCCCGTCGGGAACCAACCGAATCGACGAAAGAGCTGATCGCCGGGATCGAGGAGACGGGGTGCCGTATCCATGTCATGCTGGCTGACATCAGCGATCAGAAGAGTTTCCAAAAGCTGATTCATCGCATCGGGAAGGAGCTTCCCCCGCTCAAAGGGGTCCTGCACGCTGCGGGCGTTCTGGAGGACGGGCTTCTCTTTGAGCAGACCTGGGAGCGTTTCGAAAAAGTGCTCAATCCGAAAAAACGCGGGGCAGCATTGCTGCATGAACTGACGAAAGATAAAGAACTCGATTTCTTTGTTCTCTACTCATCCGCTGCGTCGGTTCTCGGATCACCGGGGCAGGCAAACTACGCCTGCGGAAACGGCTACCTCGACGGTCTTGCTCATCAGCGCAGAGGAGAGGGGTTGCCCGCTCAAAGTGTCAACTTCGGACCCTGGACCGAGGGAATGGCAGCAACGGAAAATGTAATCAAGGCGATGGAGCTTCAGGGGATCACTCCTCTCGCTGCCGACGAAGCGCACGAAGCAATTGACCGGCTCATCGACAATGACATTGTACAGGCGACGATGCTCGACGCTGACTGGGCGACAATGCGGACGCGTTATCCGGTCGAGACCCCGCCTCTTCTCGATGAGTTGTGGACGGATTCCATGCAGGTGTCCGGAGGTCCCGCTGTCCTCCTTGAAAAACTGCGCGAGGCCGACGAAAACGGCGAGTCGCGGGAAAGTGTTTTCAAAGAGCATGTCGAAACGGAATTGCAGCAGGTTCTTTCCCTTCCCGAACCTCCCGGCGAAGACGTCCCGCTCGCCGAGCTCGGGCTCGATTCGCTCATGGCCGTTGAATTTGCCACACGCATTCAGCAGCAGGTCGGCAGTGGGTTTGCGATTCCACCAACCCTGGCGTTTGACTACCCGAGCGTTTCCAAACTGACAGAGCATCTTCTTGAGCTGATCGATTCGGTTCCGGCTGAAGAGGAAACGGTTACGGTTCAGGCAGCGACGGTCGAAGATTCAGTGGCGATCATTGGTTTGGGGTGCCGCTTTCCCGGTGCCGACGGAGTGGAGGAATACTGGAATCTGCTCCACGAAGGCCGCGATGGAACCATAGACATCCCTGCGGAGCGCTGGGATATGGAGGCGCTCTACGATCCCGAGCCGAAGCCCGGAAAAATGTATGTGAAGCGCGGCGGGTTTCTTCCCGACATCGGTGAGTTCGATGCCGACTTTTTCGGGCTTTCCGAAACAGATGCCATCTGGATGGATCCGCAGCACCGCATGCTTCTCGAGACAAGTTGGCATGCGATGGAGGATGCCGGGATCGTTCCGGATCAACTCACCGATCGGCAGGTGGGCGTCTTCATGGGCATCATGTCGACGGACTACGCGCAGCTTCGTGAGCAGATTGCCCCCGGTGACCTCGAAGGTTCTCAGGGCGCGGGGCTTTCCCACAGCGCCGGTGTCGGTCGACTCAGTTTTCTATTCGGGTTTGAAGGGCCGGGAGTTGCCGTCGACACTGCGAGCAGCAGTTCACTCGTGGCGGTTTGTCAGGCTGCCCGTGCTCTTCTCGACGGGGAGTGCAATCTTGCTCTTACCGGCGGGGTTAACGCCATTCTCAGTCCGGTAAACTCCATTCTTCTCTGCAAGGGCGGCGTTCTTTCCCCGGACGGGCGCAGCAAGTCATTTTCCGCCGGCGCGGACGGATTCGGTCGCGGTGAAGGATGCGGAGTGATTGTTCTCA
>JAKSBG010000465.1 GCA_022361255.1 Verrucomicrobiales bacterium | reverse complement strand
GCCTGCGGGAAACCGCTCACCCTACAGTAATCTCTCTACATCCACCTCAGCATCTTCGAAGAACACGCTCGCGCGACGCCGTATCACGCACGGCTAAATTTCGTTTTGCCCTGTTGACAAACACTCAGCCATATCAACGTCAAAGCTGACCCAGACCTGACTGGAGGGCGAGCGTTGACTGCGGGTTGATGGTTGAATTTCTCATAGCAAAATCGACTACACGGCGGGTCAGGTCTTGGTGTCCAGCGTCTTGTTATCTCCGGTTTGTGTGTTGGCGTCTGGCCTCGGATAACCGGCCCAGCCCAACAATGGCGAAGCATCATACACACGAAATGCTGCAAATTTCGATCCGTAGGCGTCGGTGGATCGCTTCGCGATCAAATCGAAGACTTCCGAGTTCAGGGAAACTTCGGGAAGTCCTAACCAATCTCCGCCATCTGTGAGACCTCTTAGAAAACAATATAGTCCCCAACCTGAATTGGAACCCATATACATGGCTGGACGTGCAGCAAAGTGATCCCAGAACTCCTCGATAGGCGCAGTGCTGGATGACCACGAGCGTGATGGGGAATCTTCCTTGATTCCGTGCTCTCGGTGCCACGCCAATGCGTCTTCAAGAAGGTAAGAACATCCTTCTGCGAACGAGAAATGAGTCATCTCCAACGCGGTTGCCCACCGGATGGTCAGCGTTGGATGACCGGTGGACGCTACCAGTCGTGAATAGAAATCTGGGTACTCGAGCACCCCATGAACTCGCCAATAGGAGAAATCGGGATCTGTCTGGATCGCCCGTGTGCTCGCTCCGGCAAGAAATGACTCGAGGTAGCTGGGGCGTGGCACACCGATCCACTTATTCGCGTCCCGGAGCACATGATATGCGAGGCACGATTCGATTTGCGATTCGATGTCAGCGGTCATGCACCGAAGGTTTCTTGAGATAACGTTAAAGAGATCCCAGCCCGATATGGGAGCGTGATCTCGATCGCAGAGTAAGGATTCGATGTGTGGAAGTCAATCGAATCGGGGCGTTATCGGGCTTGGGATCCTCGTCTTGTTAGCCTCAGTCCGTCTAGGGTATCGGCTCTACACGCTTGAGCTTTAATGACTCCATCGGTCCGCCGTAGGTCGACGCCCCCGCGATGTAGAAGTCAGCAACCATCTTTCCGAAGTATGCCCTAGCATTCGACATCAGACTTTTACCATCGCGATCGAACTCACGAGGTGGTAGGAAAAATGATATCTTTGATCCATCTATGTGCAGAGAGACTGTAACTGGTTCAGCTCCGACGATATCATCAATGGTTATCTCAAAGACTTCTCCTTTTTTCGTAATTCGTGCAGCTTTCGCGTTAAGGGTGTGTGGATCGACTTCTCCTTCGATCGGCATGGCCGTTACAAGGACGTAATCGCCTTGGATGTCGACTCCGAAAGCAGCGGAGGACACGAAGAGAAAGATGATCGTTAAGGCTGCTGGTATTCGAGAACTTTTCATTCGGAGTTTTTTTGGCTAACGTTAAAGGCCTGCCGCCCGAAAAAGAGAGCGCGGCCACGAATGGAGAGTAAGGATTCTAATCAGGAGAGTCAATCGACTCGGAACGTTTTTCGGGTTGGCCAGCGCCAACTTGTTGGGCGCGGAGTTTGAGCTAAAAGGCAAGGTCCTCAGCCCGTGGTGGTGTTGACGTAAGAAATTCAGCAAGTTTCCAGCCGTCATCGGTCGGCTTAAAGACGTATTCTCGGATCTGTCCATAAACCTCATCCCGATACTTTGTTTGAATGGTTACTTTCCGATCACTCTTGAACGTGACTTGAACCACTGATTCACGTTCAAGTTCCCAACGTGGAGGGTAGCTGGTAGCATGGCCGCCGTAGTCGGCGAGTTTGCCGGTGCAATAAGTGGTCAGAATCTCCTCAAACGGCTTCGCTGGAATGAGTTCCGGTAAATCAGCGCCGGTAATTGGATCTCCGTCGGTATCTCTGAAAAGGCCCTCTTGGATGTAAGAAGGAGATGAATCAGGATTCCGAATTCGCTCCTGTAGTTCCATGGCGTCTTCTTCCCAGCGGGCTATAGCCTGACGAAACTCCTCCCAGATTGATAGGACTTCGTTCAAATGCGGAGGAACTATTTTCATCGCCCAACGTCAAGCATGAGGCACGGCTGACCGTGAGCGCGCTCTCGATGCAGGACATGCGTTGGAAGTAGGGTGGATCATTCGAACTCGGTGCGGGTCAGCCGTTGCTCTCCATGCGCTTGTTATGCTGTTTCGTCAATGCGGGGACCATCCTTCCATAGTGAAATATAGCGCTGAAGAATAACGGGATCACTCCGGTCTCGCAGATAGACCCTTGCAAGCAGTACGTATTCGCCATTTGCGAGCTCCTTGAGCAGGAACTTGTTGGACGATTGGGACCGGACTTGGATTGGCTCTGGATAGGCTTGGTGAAGAATATATTCGACACGATTCACCCGTTCGAGAGCACCTTGGTAATAGGAATCGACAATTACTCGAATGTCGTAGTGCGGATGATTCACGCCCGTCCGAGCTTGAAACTCCGCCTGCTCTTCTGAGCGAAGGAATGATGTGTGGTTGATGAAATAGTAGTCGGCTGGCAGTGGCTCGCGGGATTCGATCGGAGCAAGTTTAGCTTCCGCTTCCTCGGGCGCGTCAGGCGCACGGACTGCTTGAGAAGGCTTGAT
>JAKSBG010000108.1 GCA_022361255.1 Verrucomicrobiales bacterium | reverse complement strand
GAACGGTTGATCCACATTCAGATCGCCGCCACCGCTTCCCCGAGATCGCGGACGATCCGGTCGGGGAAAAATTCCCACGGATCAAAAATGCGATCCTCGTCCCGCTTCACCCAGGCGCTCCGCAAACCGGCGGCCTTTGAGCCGATGACATCCCAGGGATTGCCGGAGAGCAACCAGCATTCCTCGCGGGTCGCACCGGTCTGTTCGACGAGATGGTGATACACCTTCGGATCGGGCTTGAACGAGGACACCTCGTCGACGCTGACGAGCTGATCGAGATGAGGAAGAACCCCCGCGTTCCCCAGCAGTTCCCGCAGGGCCGACTGCGTTCCGTTGGAAAAGGCGACGAGCTGGTGACCCTTCTCCTTCCACCGGATGAGCGCCGGGACCACATCGGGAAAGGCATCGAGCTGCGAAAATTTCTCCATCAGTTCCGCCTGCTGCTCCTCCGATCGATCGACACCGAACACGTCGAGACAATACCGGAGCGCCTGCGCGGTGCAGGTTTCGAAGTCGCAATACTGCTTCATGAGGCCCCGGCGAAACGCGTATTCCACTTTCTTTTCGTGCCAGAGTTTCCCGAAGGCCTTGGCGCGGTCCCCGAGATGCGTTTCGAGGTGTTTCCCCATCTCGACCGGATCGACGAGGGTTCCATAGACATCGAAGGCAAGGGTGGTCCGCATGGGGAAGGGAGAGTTGGTGAAGGGCTTTGAGGGTGTGATCTGGATGACCTAACCCTGTCGAGTCGATGAGGCAAGAGGGTTGGATGGGGGAGGGACCCCTGTGGGAAGAGAGGTGATTTGTTTGGCTGGGCCAAGTTGTTACGTCTGTAGGCAGCCAGGGGGCAATGGCGCGAGAATCATGAGCTGGTGACCTCCTGAGCGAGGCGGGAGGATGCCGTCTGATCGTTCAGGCCGCTCCACTTTGCGATTCTTGTGATTTGATATTCGAAAATCCCGCCCCGCGCTGTAGGCTTCCACGCATGAGGCTCCCCCTCCTTCTATTGATAGTTTCCCTTTCCCAACCGGCCAGTAGTGCGAATCGGTCAGCCCGCAGCACTGCACTCACTCTCTACGTCGATCAGCAATCCGAGGGCAAAACACTCGACGGATCGAAAGATGCCCCCTTCGACTCGATCGAATCGGCCCGGAATCATCTCCGCAAACTTCGCGCAACCGAGGCGGAGAACCCACTTCCCGAAGGGGACATTGTCATCTGTCTTCGCGGCGGCGACTATCGGCGCATGACGCCGTTCCAGTTGAATTCGGAAGACGGAGGGTCATCAGATCGCAAGATCATCTACCGGAGATTCGGAGAAGAGACCGTGACCCTCAGCGGCGGGGTCACCGTTTCGGCGGCTTCCCTGGAAAAGGTGACAGACGAGGCAATTCTGAACCGTCTCCCACTCGAAGTGCGCGACTCGGTCAGGAAGCTCGACTTCCGGAAGATCGGCGTGGAGTTCTCGGAGTTTGGCGATTTCGTGTATTGGCAGAAAGGAGGTCTCACCAGCAAAACGGCCCCGCGTGGAGCCATCTGGATCGACCATCAAAAGCTCGAGCCGGCCCGTTATCCGAAGCGGAATGAAGGCCCGGCAGGCGACGGCTTCGTTCTCACCGGAAAGGTTCAGCACACCGGTTCGATCCCGCGCTACAGCGTCGAAAAGGACCCCGTCGGTGGCGTCTTTTCCTACTCCGACAATGAAGTCGCCACGTGGGCCGATCACACTGGGGTTTGGCTCTACGGTTACATGAAAGAGACCTACGCCGACGGTCTCCTCAGAGTCAAATCAGTCGATCGAAAGGCTGGGACTATCGCGGTCGAACAGCCGTCCTGGTATGGCATCGGAGAAGGCGGACGATACACCTACCTGAACGTATTGGAGCAACTCACCCTTCCCGGTGAATTCTACACCGACGCTGAAAACGGCGTCGCCTATCTCATTCCGCCGGCGGATTTTTCCGAGAATTCCACCATCGAACTCTCGCTCTGCACGGAACCTTTGATCGAAATCGACGGAGCGGACCACGTCGTCATTTCCGGGATCAACTGCAAGCTCACGCGAAACGACGCTATCGTCGTGAAGAACGCGAGCCACGTCGCGATCGAGAATCTGAATATTACTAACATCGAAGGAAACGGGATTCGCATGCCGACGACCGGCGAAAGATACAACGCGATCACCCGCGTCGATTTCGAGAACCTGGGGGGCTACGCGTTTCAAATCGGTGGAGGAAATCGCCTCACCCAGCAGTTCGGCCATTCCGAAGTATCGGACTGCCGGGTAAACAATTTTGGGCTGACTCGCGCAGGCAAGAGCCTCCTCAGGGGCGTAGGAAACACGGTGCGCCATTGCGAATTCTCAAATTGTGATGAAGGCGCCATTGCCATCAGCGGAAACGAACACGTCATCGAATACAACGCCTTCACCTTCCTGAACAAAGAAGGGAGCGACGCCGGGGCGATCTACATGGGCCGCAACCCGTCGGAAACCGGAATCAAGATCCTCGGCAACTACTTTCAGGACATCGGCAACCATCTCGACAAGGTGACCGGAATCCAGGGCGTCTACGTCGACGACCGCTCCGGCTTCGTGGAGATTCGCGGAAACATCTTCAACCGGGTCGGAAGCGGACGGCACGCGGCCGCCTTCAAGGCGAATGGCGGAGGACACAATCTTTTTGCGAACAACATCGTCGTCGATGGAGTCGCTGCATTCATTCAAGTGCACAACACGACGCCCGAAGAATGGCGCAAATGGTATGAGGAAAAAATGATCAGCGATCGTCTCGGCGCGGTTGATTTCCCGAATTCTGACAGCCCATGGGCGCGTCGCTATCCGGTCGCGTTCGCCGCAGCCCGCGACAAGATTCAACCCGCTCCATCCACAAACATCCTCGAGAACAACATCATCATCCGTGGCAAACTCGTCGACGGTATCGTCAAGGGCCGCTACGCCGACCCACTGCCTACGAAGAAGAACAACCATCTCATCGACTTCAATCCCGGCTTCGAGAATCCCGCCGAAGGGAACTTTCAG
>JAKSBG010000254.1 GCA_022361255.1 Verrucomicrobiales bacterium | reverse complement strand
GAAAAGGAAAACACAGCAAACAGTCGGTAAAATCAGACGCATCGATATCCTTTCCAAAACATTTCCTCTGCCAGCGCAGCATCCGCATCGCTGTTTGCATGCACCCGTGCCACGCAGTCGCCGGCTTTGATTTCGCTGCCCACTTTTGCAATCCGGTCAAACCCGACAGAGAAATCGATGACATCATCCGACCGGCCCCGACCGGCCCCCAGAGCAAGACTTGCCCGCCCCACAGTATCGGCATCAACCTTCTCGATCACTCCGGAATTCGGCGCCATGATATCCTTCACAACCTTCGCCGGATGTACCTTGGGAAAGTCTGTGAGAATGCCCGCATCGCCGCCCTGACATTCTACCATTTCTTCAAATTTCCGGAGCGCGCTCCCATCGTCGAGCCAGGACTCGAGCTGAGAACGGCCGACCGTCGAGACTTTTTCCGCGAGAGCGAGCGTGACCTCCCGAAGATCCGCCGGACCACCTCCGCGCAGTAATTCGAGGGATTCCACGACCTCAAGGGCGTTCCCCACAGCGCACCCCAGAGGCTCATCCATCGGGTGATAACAGACACTTGTGTCGACGCCCATGGCAGCGCCAACCTCACGCATTGCCTCACCGAGAGCCTCGGCATCCTCTCTTGTTTTCATGAAAGCACCCGTCCCGAACTTCACATCGAGCACGAGCGCGTCGAGCGATTCCGCGAGTTTCTTGGACATAATTGATGCGACGATCAGAGGGCGACTGGGAACGGTCGCAGTGACATCCCGAAGTGCGTAGAGCTTTTTATCTGCCGGACAAATCGAGGCGGTCTGTCCGATCATGACGACACCGATCTTCTCCAGTTGTTCCAGTGATCGCTGTTGACTGAGATCCACGCGAAATCCGGGAATCGACTCCAGTTTATCAAGAGTGCCTCCGGTGATACCGAGCCCCCGACCGGAGATCATCGGAACCCAAACATCGTCGCAGGCCAGCAACGGCGCGAGAATGAGAGAAACCTTGTCCCCCACCCCGCCGGTAGAGTGCTTATCGACGATGCGCGGTGCGTTTTCGGGAAAAGAGAGAACTTCTCCCGATTCCAGCATCGCGCGAGTCATCGAGGCCGTTTCATCAGCGGTCATTCCCTGGAAATAGATCGCCATCGCCATAGCGGACATTTGATAGTCCGGCATCTCCCCCGATGTATAGGCGGTGATGAGATCGCGGATTTCCCCGTCGCTCAGCGTTCCGCCATCGCGTTTTCTTTCAATGAGAGTGGGAATGTGCATGGTAACTTCCAAACAGTTTTTCGGGTTCAGGTCGATCTGGAAAGAAAAATCCGACAGAGAACTTGCCCGAGCGCATCGACAATCTACAATGCGCGCACGATGGCTAAGGAATTGAACTTCAAACAGGAACTGGTCGGCTGCTTCGGATATCCCGTCTCGGAGAATCCGACGCAGGCAATGATCGAGCCTGCCTTTCGCGATATGAACCTCGATTGGCGCTACCTGACTCTCGAGGTAAAGCCCGAAGACCTTCCCGCCGCAGTCGCGGGCGCACGGGCCTTCGGATTTCAGGGCTTTAACTGCACGATTCCCCACAAGGTCGCAGTGATCGAACATCTCGACGGTCTCGGGGAATCAGCGGAACTGATGGGTGCCGTAAACTGCGTTGTAAACCGGGATGGAAAATTGATCGGGGAAAACACGGACGGAAAAGGCTTCGTTTCCAGTTTCAAAGAACTCGCTGATCCGGCCGGGAAATCGCTGGTCCTGCTGGGAGCCGGTGGAGCAGCCCGCGCGATCGGCGTGGAGATGGCCCTGGCCGGTGTCAAAAAAATTACTCTTGTTAACCGCAGCGAAGAACGGGGTCGCGAGCTCGAAGCACTCTTTACCGGAAAGCTTAACGAAGCGGTAGGCGGCGGTCTTGATATCGAATATCATACCTGGGACGGTGACTTTTCGATCCCGGAAGGAACCGACATCGTCGTAAACGCGACCTGCATCGGACTTTTCCCCGACGTCGATGCGCGCATCCCTCTCGACATCGATACCCTGACCCCGGACATGGTCGTTGCCGATGTGATCCCGAATCCGCCTACCACCCGGCTTGTTCGCGATGCCCGCGAAAAAGGCTGTCAGGTGATCGACGGTCTCGGCATGCTCGTCGCACAAGGCGTGATCGGGATTGAATACTGGACCGGGCAATCACCGGATCCGGCCGTGATGAGGCGCGGGCTGGAGGAAGTGTTTGGTTAGAGAATGCAGTGGTGACTTCAAGGTCGCCTCTGCGCAACAGTCCCTCCGGCAATTTGAAAATCACCGCTACTCGGTCTCGCGCAGCTGATCGATCACTTCGCCAATTTGCTCGACTGCTTCCATAAACTCCGGATTATCCTGCAACATCTTGAGGAACATTCCGGTAGCAGTGGGCGCTTCGTTGCCGGTAGTGAGTGAATTCTCTCCCCCCGGTTTCGCAATGGACCAGGCGTTGGCCCATCCAGTTTCCACTTTCTCAAATCCGTCGGCGAGGAGACGCTCCTCCAGGTCCGGCATGTGACCGGCTCCGTAGAAAATGGCATAACTGCCGCCTTTTCTCTGCGACCGGACATCGTTGAGCTTTTGCATGACAACCTTGTTCCGCTCCGTCACGAGGACAGTTCCGTCTTCGCCCTCCAGCATCGAGATAAACTCCTCTGACTCACTGAGCATCGGAGCTACCACGCGTTTCAGCTCGCCGGAGTCCCCTGTCGTGATCGCGGAGAGAATCCGGCCGAAGAACACATTGATGTCCTCTTCGCTGCTGGGAATCCCCGGAATTTCAGCGGTCTGCGAAAGGCTCATTGCCCTCGTCATCAGTGTTGCAAAACTCTGATTTTTCGCGGTATTCAACTGTCGATACTGCTCCCAGGTGACATCGGCATGGGTAAAATTCTCCGCATCGTAGTCAATCCCATCGAGCTGAAATTCCAGTCCGAGAAAGGATTTCGCCATCTGCTGCAGCTGACGGACGTTGACGAGTTCGCTGCCATTTTCTTTTTCTGCGAGCTGATCCTCCTCTTTGTCGAATTCTCCCCCGACCATTTCGTAGAGCACCACATCGAAACGCCCCAGGAAATCATTCAGGGCTTCGTAGTAGGCTGCGTCTGCGATGTGGACGACCGCCACCAGATCGACTGTGTCAGCGCCTTTCCGATAGCGGGTAATTGCCGTCTGCAACACATCCGGACCATCCTCGACTTCCAGATACCGGACGTGATCAGAAACCGGTGGCGCAGCGGGCTCCGGTGCGAGCGCGGGCGGAGCAGCGGGAGCCGCATTTTGCCCCGAAGCGACCGGGGCTACGAGAAGAAGCAGTAGAGGAAGGAGGCGTTTCATCACAATGGAAACGTCCGAACAAGCCGGATCGTTAGCCCTCTTTCCCCATCGCCAGCGCGACGAACTCGCCGCCCGCATTTCGACAGTAGACGGTGCCGTTCGCGAAGACCGGGACCGTCCAGACCCGGGGCTTCACGGCCTGCTGCGAAAAAACAGGCTCGTATTTTTCCGGACTCGCCTCCGCGACCTGCAATGTTCCCTGTTCGGTAAGCACGAGCAACTGATTGCCTACCGCAGATACCGTTCCGTGTCCCACATCGGTGACGGTCCACCTCGTTTCACCGCTGGTTAATTCGATGCATTTCAGGCCGGTGCCGTCCTGGCTCTCGTTGCCGTCGACACCGTAGAGGAAACCATCGATGAGAACCGCTGCATTCATCTGCGTTTTCATATCACGGCTCTGCCAGACTCTCTCCGGCTCTCCTTCCCCGGTCCATTTCAGGCAGACTGCACCTTTTCCATAACCGCTGGAAATGAAGATGTAGTCGCCCGAAACAACAGGATCGGCAGCGTTGACTCCGTAGCGTGTCATCCAGCGATAGCTCCAGACCTCTTGTCCGGTCGCAGCGTCGACGCAAACATAAGCCCGTTTGTTCGAAAAGATCAGCATCTCCTTTCCGCCTTTGCTGATGGGAAAAGGCGTGGCGTAGCCGGCCTCCTCGTCGTCGGATTTCCAGATTTCAGATCCATCCGACTTGTTCAGCGCCAGTCCGGCTTCGCCCGCAGTGATGAAAAGCTTTTCCCCCTGAACGAGAGGTGCGCCGGTGAATCCCCAGGTGGGTTTTGTGTAGCCGAAGTCTTTCTGCAAATGCTTCTGCCAGACGAGGGATCCGTCAGTCGCATTCAGGCAGAACAACTCCCCTTCGCGCGCAACGTGGAAAATCAGATCACCATCAAAAGTAGCCGTCCCCGTCGTTCCGCCCTGGAAATAAAGATCCCCGAGCGGTTGCGAATAGCTGTATCTCCAGATCTCGCTCCCCGTTTTTTCGTCAAAGCAGAAGAGGGTGTCCGTTTCTTTTCCGTCGTGACCGGAAATGACCACTTTTCCGTCGCTGATGACCGGAGCGCTGTAACCAAGGCCGACTTGTGTTTTCCACACCACGTCAGCGGTTTCGGGGACCTGAAAACCGGTCTCTTTTGAGATTCCGTCCCCATCCGGCCCGCGATAAACCGGCCAGTCATCCGCATAGGAAGCAGGGAAAAAGCAGGCGAAAAGCAACATGGTCACTGCATTGACGTGGAGTGAGGAAAACGACATTCTGGTCATATGAAAAAGCTCACTCACTTCGCCATCTTGGCAACCTGCATCTTTGCTGCCGCCCCCTTTTCACCGGCGTACGGCGAAGTAAAAGACAATGTCTGGGGTAAGATGCCCGACGGCAGGGAGGTTCGCCTTTTCACTCTGACGAATGCAAAAGAAACCCGCGTCCGGCTCGCCGAGTATGGTGCGCTTCTCGTATCGATTGAAACCCCGGATCGGAATGGTGAAACAGGAAATATCACGCTCTCCTACGATTCACTGGCTGAAGCCCTGCAAGGCGGAGTCTTTGGCTCGGTGATCGGACGCTTTGCCAACCGGATTTCGGGAGGAGGCTTCCGCATTGATGGTGTCCGGTATGATCTGGAAACCGCAAACCCGAAGACCGGAGTCCATATTCATGGAGGAAAAAACGGCTTTCACCGGCAGTTGTGGAAGGGGGAAAGTGCAGAAACGGAGGAAGGTGCCTCCGTCACCTTTCACCTTTCCAGCCCCGACGGTGAAGAAGGCTACCCGGGAAACGTAGTGGTTTCCGCCACCTACGAACTCACAGACAACAACACATTAAGAATTACCTACAGGGGAACCACGGACCAAAAAACACCGCTGAACCTGACCAACCATGCCTATTTCAACCTGTCGGGCACAGGGGATATCTCTGGCCACATTCTCGAACTGGAAAGTGTTGAACGCCTCGCGATCAACGAACAGAAGATTCCCACCGGCGAGCTCGTTCCCGTTGTCGATACTCCTTTCGACCTCCGAAAACCGACGCGTCTCGGTGACAGGTTACCGAAACTGGAAGGCGGAGGCTACGATCACTGTTTTGTGATCCCCCAGCTCAGCATAGCAAACGGTCCGACCAAATTCGCCACCCTGACCGATCCGGAAAGCGGACGGGTGATGCATGTTGCGACCACGAAGCCCGGAGTCCAGATTTACACCGCGAATCACTTCAAAGGAGAGCCTTTCCCGAAATGGGGCGGCATTTGTTTCGAGACACAGTTCTATCCTGATTCACCCAATCAGAAGAGGTTCCCCGACAGCATTCTCGTTCCCGGACAGACCTACCGGCACATCACCGAATTCCAGTTCGATGTAGCAAAACCGGCGCAATGAAGTTCTGAAAGAGAAAGCAAAACACGACTACTATACACCCTGTTGAATCTGCTATGAAAACCCGCCGATCCTTTCTCACTCAATCCGCAGCTGTTTCCACCGGCTTCGGGGCGCTTCAACTTTTTCTCAATCCCGGTTCTGCATCCGGGAAAGAAGCTTTCTCATACGGACCACTCATCGAAGACCCCGACGGCCTTCTCGATCTGCCCGAGGGATTTTCCTACCGGGTTCTCTCCCGAACCGGCGACATCATGCCGGACGGATACAAAGTTCCGGGCAAGCCGGACGGGATGGCGACTTTCGCCCTCGAAGGAGACCTCATCGCGCTGATTCGAAATCATGAGATCGGCCATTCCGGCTTTAAAACCGGCCCCTTTGAGGACAACACAAAACTCCCCGATGATTTTGACCGGGACTACATTTTCGATCCGGGGGAAGGCAACGTGCAGCCATTCGTCGGCGGAACGACAACCCTCATCATCAATCAGAAAACCGGCGAAGTTGTTGATGAATACTTAAGCCTCGTGGGAACAGACCGGAACTGCGCCGGTGGTCCGACTCCTTGGGGGTCCTGGATCACTTGTGAAGAACCGGCGGACCTGACAACCGAATGGGGCCGGAAACATGGCTACTGCTTCGAAGTTCCCGCCTCCGGAAAACCCGGCCTGACGAAACCGGAACCGCTCAAAGCAATGGGACGGTTCCGCCACGAAGCTGTTGCCGTCGATCCCGACTCGGGAATCGTCTATCTGACCGAGGACAGAAACGACGGCGTGATCTATCGCTTCATCCCGAACGTGAAGGGACAGCTCGAAAAAGGCGGACGCCTCCAGGCTCTCAAAATGGCGGCAGAAGGAAAATTCGACTCCCGGAACTGGCCCGGGAACACCTCGACTTTTCCCGTCAACAAGCCTCTCCCCGTCGCGTGGGTTGATCTGGAGAATGTCGAGTCCCCGGCCGATGATTTGCGGATTCAAGCGCTGGAGAAAGGAGCCCTCATTTTTTCACGTGCCGAGGGAATGTGGTACGGAAGCGCCGAAACGGTGGGAGAGAGCTCCATCTATTTTGCCTGCACCGACGGTGGTGAAAAACATCTCGGGCAGATCTTCCGCTACTTTCCCGGGCCATATGAAGGAACGGAGAAAGAAACTGATTCCCCCGGCCGGATCGAACTGTTTATCGAACCGAACGACTCGGCTCTCTTGAAAAACGGAGACAACATCACAATCGCTCCATCCGGTCATCTGTATATTTGTGAGGACACCAAAACGGCCAATCACATTCGGGGCGTCACCAAAGAAGGGGAAATGTACACGATCGCAATGAACCGGCTCAATGACAGCGAAATGGCGGGAGTCTGTGTCAGCCCGGACGGATCGACGGTATTCGTAAATATTCAGAATCCCGGAATCACCTTTGCGATTCGCGGTCCGTTCGCTTAGCAGAACGTTCGATCAGCGACCTGATTCGTTCTCCTTCAGCGGCACAGATGTCTCCATCCGTACATCCGCATTCACTCCTACCAGCCGCAGGATTCTTCCGGACTCAGCGGAAAGATAGACTTTCCCGATTTCCACAGAAGCGGTATTCCTCAGGCTCAACATCCAAACCGGTTCGGCTCCGCTTTCCCGGCAACGGAGATGAAAGTGTGCAGAATCAAACCTTTGCTCGACCGCCCCGCGCGCCAGCGCAAATGCCCGGTCGGAATCAATTCGAATTCTTTCCCGCACAAACGGAAGTTCGGGAATGTCTTGTCCCGGTAACGGGAAAACCTTCCTCTGTCCCACTCGTTTTCCATCCTTCCAAACCACTTCAAACAGTCCTCCGGTAGCACCCTTTTCCCGACAGAGTATCAACCATTGCTCCGGACTCGGAGAACCGGAAAATCCCGTAATTCCCAGAACAATGCGTCCATCCTGCTTCGCGAACTGGTCAAAACCATCTAAAGCCGTTTTCTCACCCGCATCAGAGAGAAGAGGGAGAAACACTTGACCGAGGAGCACAACCAGCGCGAACTTAACCGGAAATAGTGAGGAAATTATTTTGGTCTTATAATTATTCAAAACAGTTAAGAATTTTACCATTATTAAATAATTCCGCAATCCTTCACTCTTCCTTTCATCCCGATTGCGACCGGCTTACGTAGATTTCTCTGATGCAAATTCGCAAACCCGACAGCGCCCTTCTCATCCTCGGACACGGTTCCACCGAAAATCCCGATTCCTCCCAACCGACCTGGGACCACGCCGAGTCGATCATTCGAACAGGTGCATTCGGCAGCGTGCACTGCGCCTTCTGGAAAGAAGAGCCCAGTTTTCGACAGGTCTGGCCAATGATCGAAGAGAACGAAATTTACGTCGTCCCCAATTTCATCAGCGAAGGATATTTCACGCGGCAGGTTATCCCCCGCGAACTCGAAATCGAGGGGCACAGCTCACAACGGGGGGAGAAAAAGATCCACTACTGCGATCCCGTCGGGATTCATGACCGGATGACAGATCTGCTCATCAAACGCGCGCTCGAGATTATCGACGACGGAACCAAGGTGGAGGAAACCGCCCTCATCATTGTCGGGCACGGAACGAACCTGAACAAGAAATCGACCGAGGCAATCAAGGACCAGGTTACTGCGATTCGGGAACGGGGGCCGGAGCAGGGCGCCGCCTTCGCGGAGGTGCTCGATGCCTACATGGAGGAAGCCCCCTTCATTGCCGACTGGAAAGAAATGACAGACGCCGGGACCGTAGTCGTAGTCCCCTTTTTCATCGCGGATGCCCTCCACAGCTACCAGGATATTCCCGTTCTTCTCGGGATTGAATCGGAACCCACCGCAGCCGCAAGTCAGCAGGAAGTCTTCCGACGCAACCCCTACGAAATAGACGGGCGCACGCTCTACTACTCCTCCGCAATCGGCACGGACGCATCCCTCGCGGAAGTCATTCTTGATCAAGTCGCCTATTTCGACGAACACTACCTTTCATGACCCTCGCCGAGACACTGGAAACCCTTCTCCCGCCTGACGCAGAGTTGCGTTTCGGGGAAATCTACCTGACCCGCGACAAAGAAGGAACTTTTGCAGCACGTCATCGGGATGACCGTGAATCGGAGGATGGTCTCGAAAGAATCGAAACCCGCGAGGAACTCCGGGAGCTGGCCAAGTTCGACGCCGAGGGAGAATACCGGCCCTTGAAAACCGCTCCGACGCTTCGCCGCGGATGGATTACCAAAACCGGCGAGGCAGCCGATTTCCTCTCCCGTCTCGACGCGCTCTATCCCGGCGTTTTTGCGACCTGGGTCGCGTATCAAAACGGGGAGATTGATCCCGTCCCCCTGCGGGACACCCTCGAACGTCAGACCGGGATGTACAAATTCTCCAGCTCGATCACCGATCAGATGGCCAATGAAATCATGCGTTCGACCTGCGGGAAAGGATGCGTCCGGGTCATTACCTGGCCCATCGATTCCCGCTGCCCGGTCAGTCGACTGAAACCGCCGGCAAAGATTCTTCCTGTGATCTGCACCGAGGCCTGCACCTTCGCCGTCAGCGAAGCACGACGACTGGCGAAGGAGGCATACGACAAGGCGAACGCCGTTTAGCGACGATACACCCGACCATGCTGATCCGGCCCGTCACTTCAGCACTCGTGGCTGCGCTTACTCCGGATCCACACCGCGCCAGAACCGGCTCGACTCTCTATCCGTGTCAGGTGACTGATCCGGAATTTGTTTGACGGTTAACCGTTCCGCATGTCCGTCGAGAAAGGCTGCAATCAGTTTGCCACCCTTATACCGTTTTTCACTCGTTTCTTCGAGGAGGTTCATGTCTTCCGAGCTGATCACGTTTGACTCGATACAGTCGATATAAAGCATCGCCTTCGGAGAGAAGACCAGATTGGGAAGAGATTTCTCGGTCAGATAAGGATCATCAGAAGATACCTGGTCGTATATCCGGTCATACTGAAGGTTCTTGTTCATCGCATAACTGTGCTTGTGCCAGTCCTGCTCCGTCGGGTCCCTTCTCACCGAAATCGTATTCTCGAAAATCGTACCTTTGAGGTGCTCGGAGTCCTCATTGTAATCATATCCTGTCACCTGACCGTGCTTATTCTCGCGTAAATAGACCTGACCGAAAACAACTCCATCCAGCCAAAGCCCGGTACCAGTAAGGTTATAATGTTCGGGGAAAAAGTCATCTTCTGTAACTCCCGGAGGAGGCGCCATTCCACCCGGATATTCGGGAGAGGGGATCTTGTTCCCGTTGTCCGCCGCCCAGGTCAGTGTTGCCAGACTGATATCCCGGAGGTAAGCCGTATTTTTTGCATACTCCGCCATCAGCTTTGCCTTCTCGACGCCGGGAATCATGATTGCCATGAGCACGCCGATAATCGCAATCACAATGAGAAGCTCCAGCAATGTCATCCCCTGGTAACGGGGAGGCAATGAAGAGGAAAAAGGAAGTTTCATGGAGTAGATAAAAGTGTGGCTGAGTTTCTTTCTGGGGAAATTCTATCCGTTTTCTAGAGGGCTGGTCAAGACTTTTGCGGTCAAGTCGAAATCAAAAATGCCCGGGATCCGGGCGGATGAGGATACCCTCCTGCGAATAAAGGGGCAATCTCCGTTCTAAGCGGCTGTCGACACGGTAAGTGGACGGATGAGACAATCCGCCATACATTACGGTTCGGTCCGAATGTCCTCTTCAGCCATGACTTCCGACCGTTCCCTCCTTGACCCCGAATCACCCTTCACTCTATCATTGCCACATGATGAATCGCCGCGAAGCCGTCGAACGAATGTCCCTCATCCTCGGGGGCACCCTGTCCACCCAACTCACCGCCGCCCTCATGGGCCAGGTTCTCAATGAAGGGCCCAGTGTCGAGGTCAGTGACGCTCAGCAAAACCTTCTTGCTGAACTCGCCGACGTCATCATCCCTGCGACCGATACCCCGGGCGCGAAAGAAGCCGGAGCGGAACAGTTTATCATCCGGGTTCTACGGGACTGCCACCCGATCGAAGAGCAGAAAACGTTTTACGCGGGCCTCGCCAGGATCGAAGAGGCCAGCCAAAAAGCGCACGGCAAAAATTTCGTCGACCTGACAGAAGAACAAAAAATTACCATCGTGGAAGATGCTGTGAAAAACAACAAAGCTTTCTTCAGCCAGATGAAACGTTTCACCATCACCGGCTATTTCACTTCCGAAATCGGAGCGACACAGGCACTGGCCTACCTCCCCATCCCCGGCCGGTTCGAAGGCGATATTCCCCTCACCCCCGATCAGAAAACCTGGGCTGAATCCATGTAAGCAAACCCGACCCTATTACGTCACCGACCCAACAGGGTCAGGCCCTTCACCAAACAGGGTTTCGTCACCTCATTCTCCGCTTCTTTCCTCCTCGACCCCTACCCTTTTTTCCATAATGCCCAATCTCAATATCGAAGCCAAAAAGGCCAACACCTACGACGCCATCGTAATCGGATCCGGCGTTTCCGGAGGTTGGGCCGCGAAGGAACTCACCGAAAAAGGACTCAAAGTCCTCATGCTCGAACGCGGCAAGAAACTCGACCACATTGCCGACTACGAATACGCCCTGAAAGCACCGTGGGAGAAAAAATACAATGGCAAGCTGACCACGGAGCAAAAAGAACGCTCCCCCAAGCTCGCCCGGGACTACCCCTACAACGAGATGACAGCGAACTACTGGTTTCGCGACCTCGACTCGATGTATGTGGAGAAAAAGCGCTTCGACTGGTATCGCCCCGACATCGTCGGTGGAAAATCCATCATGTGGGGACGGCAATGCTATCGCCTCAGCGATATCGACTTTGAAGCAAACGCGAAGGAAGGCATCGCCATCGACTGGCCAATCCGCTACCGGGACATCGAGTCCTGGTACTCCTACGTTGAAAAATTTGCCGGCATCTCCGGGGAAGCTCTCGGACTCCCGCAGCTTCCCGACAGCGAATTTCTCCCTCCCATGGATATGTCCTTCGTCGAGAAGGAAGTCCGCAAACGCATCGAGAAAAACTATCCCGGCCGCCACATGACGATCGGGCGCGTCGCCAATCTTTCCAAAGCTGCCGAAGCCCAGCTCGGCGTCGGACGGGCTCCCTGCATGTATCGCGACCGCTGTTCCTACGGTTGCCCCTACGGAGCCTATTTCAGCACTCAGTCTGCCACTCTTCCCGCCGCGGCAAAGACCGGCAACCTGACCCTGCGCCCCGATTCCATTGTTCGGGAAATCGTCTACGATCCCGAAACAAAGAAGGCGACCGGAGTCTCCGTGATCGATTCCGAAACGAATGAGGAACGCGAATTCTTCTCCAAAATCGTCTTTGTCTGCGCCAGTACTGTCGGCTCGACCGCGATTCTGCTGAACTCCACCTCCGACCGTTTCCCCGACGGCTTCGGCAACGACTCGGGCGAGCTGGGGCACAACCTCATGGATCACCACTTTCGCGCCGGAGCACGGGGAACCTGGGAAGGCGACCTCGACCGCTACTTCTACGGTCGCCGTGCCAACGGCATCTATGTTCCGCGCTACCGGAATATCGGTGATGATAAGCGCGACTACCTCCGCGGCTTCGGCTACCAGGGGGGAGGAACCCGTCAGGGCTGGGACCGCCACATCGCCGAGCACCAGTTCGGAGCGAAAATGAAAGAGGCCATGACCAAACCCGGGGCCTGGAACATGGGATTTGGCGGCTTCGGGGAATGTCTCCCCTATCATGAAAACAAAATGACGCTCGACCGCGACAATCCCGACAAGTGGGGAATCCCTGTCGTCGTCTTCGACGCCGAGTTCAAAGAGAACGAGAAAAAGATGCGTCAGGACATGATGAACGACGCGGCAGAAATGCTCGAAACATCAGGCCTCAAAAACGTGAAGACCTTCGACAATGAATCCTATCCCGGAACCGCGATCCACGAAATGGGAACCGCGAGAATGGGCCACGACCCGGAGACATCCGTGCTCAACAAGCACAATCAGGTGCATGCAGCGAAGAATGTATTTGTGACGGACGGCAGCTGCATGACCTCCATCTCCTGTGTGAACCCCTCGCTGACCTTCATGGCACTGACAGCACGGGCGGCGGACTTTGCCGTGGAAGAGATGAAGAAGCAGAATCTGTGAACGAGGCGGGGCAGCCCCCGTCTTATCCCAATTCTATCACTCACACTTTTTCAACCTCGCACGCCCGGTCCCGTTTTCAACCTCGCACGCCCGGTCCCGAAGTGACCTGCGTAGCAAAACGGGGAACACGGCGGCGTGAGCATACAGAACCCGAGGGTGTGATCCACCGGTATAACCACATCGCCACCTCCCCTCTTTTCCCTCTCGACTTGTCCGGAAACACGGCGGAAGTTCCCGGACGTGATGAAAACGCTTCTATTGCTCGTCGGACTTTCGCTCACCTTTGCCCAGGCCGAGGAAATTGCGTTCACCTTTCACATTCACAAAATGGAGCCGACTATCGGCGAAGCGCTGGAAGGAAGACTGATCGCAGGAGGAGAGGTTGCCGCGCAAGCCCTGGCGAAACTGCCCGATTTCGTCCGCCAGGGCCGGGTAGAAGAAGTGGCGACCCTGGCGATAACCACACCGTCCGGAGAAAGGGCTGCAGGGAAAAGCAGCGAGGGGACGGTCTCACTCCCTTCCCGGGAAGCGGTTGACGGGCTGGAGATCGAAATTGATCCCGTACTGGAGAACGGAAACGTCAATCTGAACTACTACGCTTCCTTTACGACTCTGGTTAAAGGCGATCCCCGGGAGCGTGCCGTGACAACGCAAACCAGCGGGCAGGTCGGGCAACCAATGATACTGTGCCGCTGGCAAATTGATGATGAATGGCTTCTCCTGACAGGAACAGCCAACGCAGCTGGAGCAGAGGAAAACGGGACTCCCAAAGGCGAAGTATTATTTGTGGAGTCGGCCTACTACGACTCCGCATCGGCCGCAAAATTCAATCGCGACCGTCTCGCATCCACCTTGATCCCCTGCCTCAGCGGGCAGAGCTGCCGTTCCGAAATCGTGGAATGGATCGACGACGAAAATATCATCGAAGATGAACAGCCCGGTTTCAGAAGCTACCTCACCCCCGCCCTGAACGATGACGGCACCCTGAAACTGCGGGCGGCCTGCGGCTATATTATTGAATCAGGTGGTCGCACCCGCCTCGACAACGGCGACCGGGTCAGGCGGCTGAAAATTCGGGACGTCAATGAAATGCTCGAATTGAAAGAAGGCGAACCGGCCGGTCGAAGAGCGGAACTATCCGGCCTTGAAGACGTGGAAACAGAGGAAGACAGCTACGTGGCTGCCTTTCGATTCTCGCGCTCCTCAACGAAACAATAAGATTGCCTCCTGACTGCGGGAATGAATCTGAAAGACCTTGCCGGCAATAATCAAACGATTCGAATCGCGGTCATCGTCTTTGCGTCGTTCACGACCTCCGGGGCCGTTTCCAGTGATGTGCTACCGGAGCCGGTAACGCCGGAAAATTTTGAAGACCTGCGAAGGAGTTCACCCTTTATCCGGTCCGTCGAATTCTCTGATTCCCTCGTCCTCACGGGAATGGCGAGGATCGAAGGCAACGCCTACGCGACTCTCTTTGATTCGGAATCCAAAGAGTCTTACCTTGTTTCCGAAAAAACCAGTTCCAGGGGGTGGCAGCTCGTCAGTGTGAAAGGAAACGACGAGGATCCGGAATCCCTTTCCGCAAAAATTCAGACCAGCGGAGGCGAAATCTTTTCGATTCGCTATCAAAAACTGGATTTCAAATCTCATCGCAGCGGCAGTCCGGGCACCCGTCCCGGAAGCAGCAAGTCCACCTTGAGCCGGGAGCAAATGGACGACGCCCGCCGCGCCGCCCGTAATCCGGCAGAAGGCTTTCGCGGAGACGGCTTCCGTGGCACTCCGCCGCCGGAGATCATGGAAAAACTGAACCGCATCTCCCCGCAACAACGCGAGGAAATTGCACGGCGCGTCATGCAGATGAGAAACGACGGAGTCAATTCCGACACCCGGAGAAAATTTTATCAGGACGCGCTCAATCGAGCAGCCAGTGGTCGGCGGTGAAAGCATCCCGCGATTTTCCGAAGCTGCATACTTTGTGGTGTCACCATTTCCCCCTATGATGCCCGCATGTGTCGGCTATCGCTCCTTTCCCTGCTCTTCCTTCTGCCAACGTGCACGGAACTGACGGCGCAGGAATGGACGCGTTTTCGGGGACCGAATGGATCCGGAATCAGCGAAGCAACCGGACTGCCTGCGACCTGGACGGAGACGGACTACAACTGGCAGATCGACCTTCCTGTGGAAGGAAGCAGCTCCCCGGTTTTGTGGGGCCGAAACATATATCTGACAGGCGATGATCCGGAGACAGACTCACGAAGTATCCTCTGCATCGATGCCGACAGCGGCACCACGCTCTGGCGCCGGGACTACGCCTTTGAGTCCCACTACCTGCATCGCGACAACGATTTTGCTTCTGCCACTCCCTGTGTGGACCGGAACGGCGTCGTGATCTCATGGTCGACCCCGGAACAACTTCTCGTGATTGCGCTGGATCTGAACGGAGAGGAAAAATGGCGGCGCGACCTCGGCCCCTTCCGCGGTCTTCACGGCTCAGGGGGTTCACCCGTCATTGCCGACGGGTTGGTTCTCCTCGCGAATGACCAGATGGACCCGAAACGCTTCTCTTTCTACCTGCCGGATGACACGGATTGGAACCCGGGAAAAAGTTTTCTCATTGCCCTCGAAAGGAATACGGGGGAAACGCGCTGGAAAATCGACCGGAAGTCCGAGCTGGCCGGTTACGCAACACCCTGCATTCGGCGTGTCAGCAGCACGACTGAGGCAATTTTCACCGGCACCGCACACGGTATTACCGCTGTCGATTTGCAGAGCGGCGAAATCAGTTGGGAAATCGACGGGCTCTGGGACGACCGCACGGTGAGTTCTCCCCAGTTGCACGGAGAACTGGTTTTCGGGAGCTTTGGCCGCGGCCTCTCCGGGCAGCGCTTCGTAGCCGTCCGCCCCGAAAGTCCGGGAAGCGGCAAAGGCGAGCTCGTTTATGATGTCACGAAGAGCGTCCCGCTCGTTCCCAGCTTCCTAGTGAAAGACGGGCTCCTGTTCCTCTGGACAGACAGCGGGGTCGTAACCTGCCTCGATGCCAAGTCAGGAAAAGTACATTGGCGCGAGCGGGTAGGCGGAGAATTTTACAGCTCCCCGGTTTGGATCGAAGGCCGCATCTACGGCATCAGCAAACGCGGCGAAGTTGTGGTTCTGGCCGCAAAGAGGAAATTCGAAGAACTCGGAAGAGTGGACCTCGGAGAAAAGACATTTGCCACTCCGGCAGTCGCAGAGGGAGTGATGTATTTGCGCACCTCCTCGAAGCTATACTCACTGGGCAAGAGAAAGTGAATCATACAATGGGTGCATCGGTCCTCTGCCGGGAGTCCATTGGCAAAGACCGCTTCCGGAAAGCCTATGCAGCCAAGCGGCACATCCGGCCAAGCGGTTCCATTCGCCAAATGCTTTGTCCAGGCTGGGCAAAGACTTCCACTCCCAACGGGATCAGGGGCCGATTCGGAAAAGGTGTTTCCGCCCGCGGATGTAGAAACTGTCTCCAACCACTGCCGGTGTAGAGGAAGCCTCCTCTCCGAGGACGCACTTTCCGAGGATCTCCAGTTCGCGACCGGGCTTGAGAATGAGCATCATTCCACTGCGGTCGAGCAGGTGAACTCTGCCGTCGGCGAGAATCGGGGAAGCATAAAAACCATGATCCGCAAATTCGGCCCAAAGCTCTTCCCCGGTTTTGGCATCGTAACAGGCAAAGCCACCATCGTCGGCTCCGCAGTAGAGCAAGCCATCGTGGAGCAGAGGGGTGGAGACTCCGGATTTGAAGAAGCCACTTTCCCACACGATCTCCTGAGTCCTCACGTCGATCGCGCTGAGGTTGGCGGAATCCGCAGAGACGTAGACAAGCCCGTCACCGTAGACCGGGACTGAAGTCACCTCGCCATATTTGAGGCAATCGAGCCGCCAGAGTTCTTTTCCGGATTTCAAATCGTAGGAAACCACTGTGGGTTCGGCCGCGAGGATTACTTCCTCCCGGTCGTCGATGTTCGCGACCCCGGGCATCGACCAGGAAGAGCCGAAATCCCGTTCCGTCTTCCAGTGTTCCCCGCCACTCTCCACATCCAGAGCGGCAAGGTATCCGACATTCTGCTGATCATATTGAATCAAGAGTTTGTCCCCGTGAGTAACCAGCGACGAAGCATGGCCGTAGAGATTTTCCGGTCTCCCGAGATTCTTCGACCAAAGCGGGTTTCCCTCCAGATCGAATGCGGCGAGGTCGCCGTTCGCAAAGCTCGCGAAAATCCGAATGCCGTCGGTCGCCATCGTCGGTGCCGCGTAACCGGTATCCACACCGACTTCAACACCTCCGGGGGATCCCGGAATCCCTTTCACCTCCCGGGTCCACAAAATCCCGCCACTTTCGGAATCGATGCAATAGACGGCGCGCGTGGATGCATTGGCACCGGTCAGGTAGAGTTTCCCCTCCCAATAAATCGGTGAGCTGTAGCCGGGAAGCGGAATCCGGGTCTTCCACTTGATTCCTTCGCCGGTCTCGCCATTCCAATTTTTCAGCAGGCCCGTAGCTGATGAAACACCGGAAGCCGGACCGAGCAAGTGGGGCCAGTTCTTCGCGAAATCAGTCGCCGAGACTGCCCGACGATCCTCCTCCGCAGCTCCCGCTTGCGTTAGCAAAGCAAGCACGACGACAAGCACTCCCGCAGTCGCGAAAGAAGTAGGCTTTCCAGGGGCGTTCCCCAATAGATGATCCGCTCTCCACCCCATCCTTTCCGTTTCAGCCGGAGAAACGCTCCTACGTTTCCGGGACTTCTCCTCGCAGCTTGGCGATTTCGGCTTTGATATCCTTGAAACCATCACGAGTTCGGATGGCCCTGTAGCCGATAACTCCCAGATTCTTTTCAATCGCAGGATCGAATACAGACACGATCGGAGTAGCGGTCAGAGGAGCTTTCGCAATGGACTCCCGGACCGGTTTCGGGGTGAGATAGAGATTCGATCCATCAATGAAGACAATCACCGTGTCGTCCTTGATCGCTTTGATTGCCGTCAGACTGGCGGCGTTGGAGGGGCCTCACGTGGACCCCGGTTCCATCAGGAGAAAGGAGATGGCTTTGTTAGCTTCGGCCGCTTCCTTTTTGATACCGTCGAGATTCTCGAGGTCTTCGAAGAAAATGACACAATCGGGAACGATTAGCGGTTCCGCAGCATGGAGCATCGAAGCTCCCAGGAGAGACACTAAGACCAGGGCAATTCTCATAAGCGAATGATCGCCAGAAATTTTGGTCGGATCAAGCTCCAATTGTTACGCTTTCACCAGCCCTCTGGCAGATCGCTGAGCGTTTCCCGGAGGATGTCGCGGATCGCCTTCTTCTCCGCATCGGGGAGATAGGCAAAATCCGGATCCCGCTTTTCGATACTGATCGCTTCGCCGAGAGACTCGTAAACCTGCTGCTTGAAGAGATCGGATGTCGCCTCAAAAACATCGCTGTAAATCAGATAGCTGCAGCGGTGTTTGAAAAGACGGGTTTCCAGGTCGAGATCCTTGAGAGACAGCCCGTTCGCTGCTTCCCTGCGATCGGCGAGAAAATCCTCGCGATACTGCGGGTCCACCCGGATTCCGCCGGCCGGCAATTTCGCTTCGTCAGCAAACAAGAGATAGCGAACGAGCTCCCTGGCGAGCGCCTGGAGAACCGCAGCATGTTCCGTTTTGATTTTCCCCTTGCCGATATGTTGGTACGTTCGCGCCCGGTAGGTGGCCTCCAAAACCAGGTTCACAAATCCTGACTGATGCTCCAGGATGAGGTGCGGGAGGATATCGCTGGACTCGGTGAGATAGGAAGACCAATCAAATTCGGTACCGGGCATGAGCATCTCAGTTTCGATCTTTCCATCGACTTTCTCACCGATCAGGTTCCCCTTGTGGTCAGAGACTCCCGGATCTCCGGTTACATGCCAGCCACCAAAACGATCGCTGAGAGGAATCTGATGCCCGATCTCCTTATCGCGGAATGCCACGAGCTTGCCCCAGTTGGAACCGGGAATCACAGAACGGGTCGAGAGACCGGGTATGCGTCTGGTCTCCGCGACGGCGTGGCAGTTCATACAGCGCCCCGACCGTTCGATTACCGGTAGTTCATCGCCCTTCGGTATGTCGAAGATGTAGAAAATTCCTCCGAGTTCCGGATCGAGCGAAATGATTTCAACTTTTCCGCCGGGAATGTATCCGACGTAGACGTCCTCGTTGAAATACATCGCCCGGGGATTGCTCCCCGAGATTTTTCTTGTCTGAAGACTGGTCCGGGAGAAAACCAACAGTTGGGAACTGGCCGGAACGTCAAGATGCTCGAGCAGGCTCGCGATGAATGCCTTTCCACTGCGCTTGTCGAGCTGACGCTTCCCGGATTCAAAATCCGCCATCAACAGGGTAAACGGATCATTGAGCTCCCGGGTGTGGTATTCATGAGCCGGACTGTAGGGATCGTAATAATTGATGTCCTGCCCCACAGCGGAAACTGCCACGGACAAAACGACGACAACCAGAGCATGAATTACCTTCATCGGGCTCGAGTATGACCCGGCGAAAGGGCGAGCACAACCCCCGGAATTCCGCCGTCAGGCCAATGTGATTGAAACGAGGACCGCTGGAGCAAATTTCAGAAATCACGAAGAGTAACTCATGCCAACCCAGCCGGCTATTTGCGCTTCCTTCGCGAAAGCGCAACGCATTCGCGTTCCATCGTGTTCAATTCAAAAAGCATCCTCAGAAGGCCCATCCCTTTGCAGTCACTCCAGGTCGACAACCACCGCATCCGCATCGATAACCACTGGAGTGCCTTCCTCTCCATCCTCGCTGGAGTAGAACTGAGCGGTGCGCTCCTCAAAACTGCCGTCGAAGCCGGCATTCCCTCCCGCGGCTCCAAACTCCGAACCCATATTTCTGACTTGAGAAAAGAGGTTCTGCGAAGCGCCGGCACGACCGAGCACCGACGCCGTCACGAAGGTGACCAGGGCCATGCCCCCGAACCGAAGGGCCGCCTGCTTTACCTCGACCGCCGTCGTTGGATTGCCTGTGCAATCGGTGTAGATTCGAGCAATCCTCTCAGCGGCTTCGCCCGACAAATCCGAGGTGTTCTCTCTCGCGAGGGAAGCCAGTTCTTTGAGGCGAGCTATATTTTCCTTGTCCGCCCCCTTCTTCACGCACTCACGGGCATGATCCCAGATTTTTTGCAAAGCGCTGTCTCCCTCTCGCACCTGCGCCTTTTTATACTCGGACTTGATTACTGCGCCGGCCTTCCCGAACAGGCTGCCCGCTCTCCCTGCAAAACGGCCGATGACGCGTCCCGCATTCTCCCATTCTCCGCCCGCCACCCGGGATGGAGGCTTCGGATCGCCCTGCGATGCTTCGCTCGAGGGTTCGGGGGGATGATCAGTCATTCCACCAAGAAAACTCTATCGTCCGGAACAGTCAAGAGTTCGAGGAATCGGGGAGAATGTCGAAGGATTCGCTTCATGGCGGGACAATGTGGATCCCTATGAATACCGAAGAGTTTCCGGACGGAACAAACAGACCGATCCGGCGGGTTTTTCCTGCTTCCGTCCCGTCACATGTGCCGGTGTAGCATCGAGAGTCCGCCAACACCCCCGGCCATCCCGTTTCCGGCCCGGTTTGTTGGATATCGTCTCCGTCGGTTTATCACTGAGATGCAAGGGAGAGACAGATTGGGCACTTGAAACATTGCATTGAGGTTTAACGCCTCATGCAGATTTTTATTATATTTTGTTTTATTTATGGAAATTGTAGCTTTATATTTTACGAATGTGTTAACTCCTCAGCATTTGTGACCAATGCATTCTCCCCCCTCCCCTATAGAAACACAGAACTCCACTCTCGGTCCTGATACCTTATCAGATCAATTTGAAGAAGACTGGGTTGCAGGTACCAACCCTCGTGAATTCGCTGCAATTTTTGATTCCAAACACGACTACGCTTTCGAGAATTCACTCCAGCTTCTCGAGGGCATTCTTGGATCCGTTATTGTGAGAATCGGCATTGTATCCGGCCCCTACCTGGTTTCCCGAATTGAAAATATCAGTGACCCCAGCGTTCCCTGTAACCTTCCGATGGCTGATTACCCCTGTGGTTTTGCCATCAAAAATAAGATTCCACTGCATTGCCCCAATCTGCAAAATCATAAGGTGCTCAAAAAACTTCCCAGAGTTGTAGAGTGCGGTGCGAAATACTACGCGAATCAGTTTCTTACCGCGCAGGGCGGACGAATCGTGGGGATGATCTGCACCTATTCACGAGAAGAGAAACAGCTTAGTAAGAAAAAACTCCAGCGTTTTGAACAGGCAGCAAATGTCATCAGCCACCTCATTCAGAAGATTCTCGATCGCGGTGAATTATCAGACCCAAAACCGGAAGACGATGTGGATCCTCATGAGATGGATTTTACTTCGCTCTTCGAGCTCAGCCCAGTTCCGACCGCCGTGATGTCATATCCAGGTTTCGACTACGTGGCAGCCAATGCTCCGATGGCCAGAAATCTGGATGTCTTTTTCGATCAATCACTTGAACCAGGGCAACAGGATCACCGGGAATGGATTCCAGAACTTCGAAAGCAGTTGGAAGAATACGGTACCGCTCATTCGTTCGAGGTGGAAATACCAAACAGTACCGAAGGACATCGCTATTTCCTACTGGACGCGCGATTTTTACTTACCCGGACATCACGCAACATTCTCCTGACGGCACGCGAAGTAACGAGAGAACGGATTAGAGAACAGCAACTGAAACTGATCCTGAACGTTGCCAATTCTGACGAATGCGATTCCGAAGAAAGCGAAATCTGGTTCCAACGCGCTGCCCACGCCTTTGCCGAAATCACCGGAGCAGAGGTAACGGTCATAGTAGCGAATTGCAATCAGGGGAAAGAAATTCAATCCCAGGCAGTTTTGACCGGAGACACTTTTGCAGAAAATTTCGTCACTGCGAATCCATGGTTCGACCTACGCTCGCCCTATGCGGATTCATTTTTCCCCTTAGAATCCCAATCGCTACCGGCGGATTCGCCGCTGAGACGTGATGGAATCAACCACCTCCTCGCAGTTCCCGTAACCGCGAGCTCCAAAGAATCGATTGGATCAGTCATTCTCGGAAGCAGCGAAAAAATCGAACTCGACCCCGATACCCGGATTTCCTGTCATATATTCTCCACACGCATCGCAGCCAGAATTGCCCGTTTGCACTATGATCAATCCAGAGAGGCGGAACTGGCGCGCATTTCCATGCTCCAAAGGGTATCACAGGCCGTCTCAAGCATTGCCGACCCTGACGAGGCCCTCAAAGTTGCAGCGGAGGAAATCGCGAAAGTCTTTGATGTTTCACGATGTGTGATTCATCGCAAAGATGAACAAGAGGACACCTTCCCCGTGGTAGCGGAGTATACAAGACCACCTCACAAGTCGATGCTCGGAGTTCGCATTCCGGTCGCGGGCAACGCACATGCAGAAGAAGTTTTTGCATCTGACAAAGCCGTGGCTATTTCAGATGTTGTGAACGATAGCCGGTTTGAAGGTGTTCAAGGCTTTCTCGCAAACTATGAAATCCGCTCAATGCTGGCAGCACGAACCTCATTTGAGAACGTCGCCAACGGTTCCATCGGACTTCAACATTGCGGCGAAAGCACTCGGGAGTGGACAGAGGACGAAATCAGTTTGCTCGGTGCACTCGTAGCAAATATCGGGGTCGCGATTGCTCAGTCCTCGATCAGCAAGCGGGAAAAACAACAACGGCTGATTATCGAAAAAGCGCTCAAGAAAGCCAATGCTGCCAGCCGGGCGAAAAGTGAGTTCCTCGCAAGAATGAGTCACGAATTACGAACTCCACTGAATTCAATCCTTGGATTCTCGCAGCTTCTCGGTGCTGATAAAAATCTTAACAGCGAACAGCTTGATACTCTTAAAATTGTAAATCGCAGCGGAAACCATCTCATGACTCTGATCAACGACGTCCTCGAGATGTCGAAAATCGAGTCGGGAAATCAGGATATCCATCTCTCAGTTTTCAGCCCCCGAAAACTGGTGGAAGGCCTCTCCGAGTTATTTATCATCAGAGCAGAATCCAAAGGGCTCGTTCTGAAAGCAGACCTTTCTTCCACCCTCCCTGCCTACATAGAGGGTGATGAAAACAAACTCAGACAGATCATCACAAATCTGGTCGGAAACGCTATAAAATTTACTTCCAGAGGGGAAATCAGACTTACCTGTTCGCACGAGAAAGAGAGTGAAACAGCCAGCGAGGCGAGTCGACTTGCCTTCTCAATTGAAGATACCGGGCAGGGAATTTCAGAAGAAGAGTTGGAAAATCTGTTCACCCCCTTCAAGCAGACCAAGTCAGGAATCAGTTCATCCGAAGGAACCGGGCTCGGACTCGCCATCAGCAAATCATTCGTGGAATTGCTTGGTGGAGAATTTACCGTTACAAGCACACCGGGCGTCGGTAGTGTATTTTCCTTCTATGTGAACTGCCGGGAAGCATCCCGAGAGGAGGTGGATCTAAAGGCAATAAGCGACCCTGACGAATCGGTTCCGCTCGCCGTGGATACCACTTCGTTCGCCCCCCCGAAAGAAGATTGCGAAATACATTCCACGGGACGGCCGACAATAATCATCGCCGACGACCAGCCAGAAAACCGGCTACTTGTCGTTAAACTGCTCACATCGACCGGCTACCGACTGGTGGAAGCAGTCGACGGTCAGGATGCAGTCGACGCATGCCGGAGTTACAAACCGGATATGATTCTAATGGACGTGAGAATGCCGGGAACTGACGGCCTCGCAGCTACCAGAACTATCAGGCAACTCGGCAAGGATGAGCTCGAAAAGCAGCCGTTTATCGCTGCTCTTACCGGCAATGCTTTTGAAGAGGACCGCAGGAAAGCAGAGCAGGCCGGTTGTGATGACTTCATCGCAAAGCCTTTCCGCCTCGAAGCTCTCCTTGAGATGATCAAAAACGGGATCCAGAATACCGCCTCCTGCGACTGCCTGCCGAGGTAAATGGTCTTGAGAAATTTCATGTGCCCGCAAGTCTGGATAGATCGATACACGGAGATTCAGACGCCGTGCCCTCTGATTACAATCGTAGACGTCGGCCAAGGAAGACAGTCTGCCTGAATCTCCCGCCATGGCTCATCAGAGGGCGATACCGATCTAACGCCGGATCGGAAGCCTCGTTTCAACAGATTCAATGCACCCGTTAGGACTTCGGAAAAAAAAGTTTTCAAACCTTAGCGGGTGCTCTTCTCCGACCCACTCTCCCAAAATGGCTCCTCCGGTTGGATTCGGCCTGATAAGTGGTTGTTTTTCACAATTTCAGGCAGGATATAACTCATTGCAAGCACATCCTATCCCACTGCATGATCGCGCTTCCTCACTGCTTTCCATACACAGTTTCATGCACAGCTGGAGTGAATCATATTCTGGGATTCTATTGATCTCTCAAATTACTTCCAGAGGTAAACCCACCATTTTCCGTCAGATGATTGAACAATTCTCGTACTCCACCCATCATTTCTTGCTTTTTTTCTGATGTATTCAGCGTCTGCCTTTGAGCTAAATGGCCCAGCGACCTTTACTTGATTCGATATGTTGTGTTCTTGGTGTGCCATCTTATTGATTTGAGGTTAACGTCTCGTAATACTTATCAAGATCCCCCATGTTTGATGGAACTCCTTGATAGGGAATAAACGATACAGGAGGCATTCGTTCTCCTGTAACTCGGGCGAAAGTTGATGACGGTGTCGGAGAGATCAATCCATGTGGTCCGATTACGAACTCGAGCGCGTGGTAGCCAACAACAAGTGGGCGGTCAAAAGTCTCAATCATTGAAATGCCCGTCTGGCTCGAAGAAGAAAGTGAAAGAGTTCCTCCAGGAACAACGACACCGCCAAACTTGTCCCGCATCCCTTCGCTCTGAAGTTCATTGCGCAATGCTTCCATCGCCAACCTCAACCGAAGGTTCTCATTTTCCTTGCTCAATCCCTCGAATTTTTCTTCGTCGGAAAGATCAACTTCATCTATCTCAGTGAGTTTGTGTTCTTCCAGCGAATCCTCGATACTCTTTAACAATCCATCCTTGTCACTTTCGCTACTAAGCTTCACCTGACTTGACCTGATCCCGGAGGTGGGACACTTCAAAACTAAAGTCCTGCCGGGGTTATGTTTCGGTTAGGTGTTGGGTTTGATGTTCGACCTGTGCTTGCGCTGCAAAATGGAGCGGAGGCCGTAGGCCGCAGCGGAATTTCGCAGCTTGCCGCGAACTCGGTGGGGGTCTGATAGCCCAGCGAGCTGTGCGGTCGTTCTTCGTTGTATTCGCAGCGCCAGGACTCCAGGATTACCTGGGCCTCGCGGAGCGAACCAAATATCTCACGGTTCAGGAGTTCGTCACGCAGCTTATCGTGAAAGCTCTCGATGTAGGCGTTCTCCCAGGGGGAGCCCGGCTTGATGTAGAGAATTTCGATTTCGAGGTCCTTGAGCCAATCTTGCACGGCGTAGGCAATGAACTCAGGACCATTGTCGCTGCGAATATGGTTCGGTGCTCCGAAGCGTTCTATGGCTGCCTCAATCACTGTAATGACGTCAACTGCTCGAATCGACCAGCCTGCGTGTGTGGCGAGGCACTCGCGGGTGTGTTCATCGATCAAAGTAAGGATCCGGAATTGGCTTCCGTTGGCCGTCTGGTCGGTCACAAAGTCCCAGCTCCAGACGTCTCCCCGCTTCTCAGCTTTCCTTCGCCGGGCTGTAGAAAGACCAACTCGCCGAGCCCGGCGTTGCTTCTTGCGCACCTTGAATCCTGCCTCACGTCGGACGCGCAACACTCGCTTCTCATTGATCTCGTAGCCATCTCGCCGCATCATCGCCGTGATTCGACGGTAGCCGTATCTTGGATGCTTCTCGCTCAATCTCAGGATCTCGTTCTGCATCTCCAAGGACTCTTCGCTGATCTGACTGACTCGGTAGTAGGTCGATCGGGGCAACCCAAGAGCTCGACAGGCAACTGCCGAGCTTCCGAGCCCCTCTTCCACGGCATACTTGACAGCTCGACGCTTGGTCGACGAGCTCACCATTTTTTTGCGTTCACCTCTTTGAGGATCTGGTTCTGCACGGAAAGATCCGCCACGAGACGCTTCAGCCGCCCGTTCTCGTCTTCCAGGGCTCTCAGCCTTCGAGCCTCCTCGACATCCATGCCGCCATACTTGCGCTTCCAGTTGTAGAAGGTCGCGTCGCTGATGTTGTGCTTCGCACACACGGCCTTCACCGTACTTTCGCCATCGGCTTCCCGGAGGATGCTGATGATCTGTTCTTCGCTGAATCTGCTTCTCTTCATTCGTTCTGCTCTCTATCTTGAGGCAGAACTCCAGTTTACGCACGTCTCACTTTTTGGAAGCAGGTCAGACTTCCTGCATCATCCTTCGGACTTCCAACCGAAAGCTTGAATCCCTTTGCAGTCGAGTCCGTAAGGCTAACCGTCACGCTCTTCACCAAAAAGACGCGAGATACAACCCTCAAGTAATTCGGAGCTTTCCCGGCTTCAAATTCATCTGGAGATGTGGCGTATGGAGCAAGAATGCTTCGCATTTCTTCGCTCCACGCCCAAGATCGAACACTCTCCGTCAAAGATATGTCGTCAATACCGTAAGAGAACGCATTACTCAATGACACTGACCCGGAAAACTTCCGCCCCCCGAGAGCTCCGAGCATTACTGGAACTGATTTCACAGGAATAGCCCCCTTAAAAGACTCTCCGCGACGAATGTCGAATGTGTAAGAGGGAAACCCTACTCTTGGTGCCTGAGACCAATTATTTGTTCGGAATGCAGCATCCCGAATTTTATCCCGTAGAGCCAAATAATCTTCACTCTCTTTCACGGTCATTTTTTGTGCGGGCAATACAGGAATCCCTTTATGCGGAAGCTGCGAGTCATGCGGAAATTGCCAGAGCCTCGGCACATCGGAGCCCGCCCTCAATCCGTATCCTTCCCGATAAAACTCGGCGTATCCTTTTGGGTGCATTCTGCTCAAAGTTGTTTCAATCGGTAGATATCCACGTTTGTTCCAGTAGCTCTTCAACTCGGATGTCGGCGTACTGACAATGAATGAGTCCCCAACTTCGAAATCCTCCATGAGTGGATAAATCGGGATAACTTGACTCGCACGAATTGTTAGACACCAGTCCCGTGCAACTTTTTCCAGTGAGCGCTGACGCTCCTTTCTCTCAAAGTATCCCGTTCCCGCATTAGAGAGCGCGTTCGCCCCCTCCAATAATACGCATCCAGATAAGAAAACTGCGTTTGCAACCAATACAATAATTAAAAGGATTCTTCGCACCTTATTCATGCCGAGCACAATGATAGCAAAATGCCCAACCCTTCAATATATACATTTAATAGAAAATACCTAAATCACACATTCCGAGAAAAGCAGAACTACCATCTCCACCACTTTACAGGAAATGACAAAAACACCAACAAGCATTACTTTTCTTCATACTTTCATTTCAATTCATCCCACACACATCAACCAACAACACGCACCTTAGAAGAGCTAAGCCCTAAGGCGTTCATCCTATTGAACTTTCGCCCTGATCCACCCCACTCTGAAAGGGCAAGAAACAGCATTACAACCCTGCAACCATTGAGTCGGATACATATAATATATGAATAGATTTTTACTCTCCCAGAGTTCACAAAGAAGTTTGCGCATATCACATTTCAATTGTAGAATTTCAACTATGGCAAAGAGGTACGACAACAAAACGAAGCTGAAAGTGGTGTCATTCATCAGAGACTACAATACGAGGAACGGTAGAGGTGGGCAAAGCGCAGCGGCAAAGAAATTCAACATCAATCCTATCACGTTGCGAAAATGGTTGGAGCAGTCTGGAGAACTAAAGACTGCAAGGACGGAGCGTCGGAGGAAACTCCACTCCAGGAAGAGGGCAATTCCAGGGTCAAACATTGGGATCCTCAAACGGATGGCGGCAATTCAGGATCAACTTGCGACATTGCAAGCTGAATACGATCAGTTGAAGCTTATGCTCTGAAAGAGCATTCTCCTCCACTGATATCGGGAAAACAATTTGAGGCGCGAATTGGCCCTCTTCTACGTTGTGAGCTCAGCTTTTGAAAATTGATAAACAACAAGTCAGGCTTCTCCCGCGGTTTCCCAGCACCCGGAAATTGGTTGCATAAGTAAGAGCCAATTTGCTCAAGGCAATAGGTGAGGTCCACGCAGTCTCTCCTTCAGGGAGAGAAATGTGACACGGCATTACCGCGAATGATTCAGAAAGCCGATCTGATTTCGGAAACCACTACGAAATCGTAGCTTTAAGAGCGTCAAACTCCGCACGGAGAGCATCCATTTGCTCTTGTATTTCTGCCATTCTCCGTAGCGTTTCAGCCTGAGTCATACCTGCAGAAAGTGCCGGACGGCTCACTGATTTCAGCTTCCGTCTGCCCGGTTTTTTCTTTTTGCCTGTTTTTCCCGGTGTTGCAACACCCGCTTTGTCGAGCCAGGACCGAACCGTAATGGGATTCAGATCCCATTTGGAAACTGCGGCCGATTGCCCACCTCTCCCGTTCTCCTCATTGTAATCTTTTACAAACTGCACCACCTTATCTTTCGTCTCTTGATCGTATCGCATTCCTTCAGCTGGTTGAATTGAGCAGCTATTTAGAATGCAGACAATACGATTTAGCAAGATATTTGTTCAAGTTTTTGGTTGCTCAAGATTCAACATCAAATGGATTTTGCCTCCAGGCACAGGGACTGAAATTTGTTTTATGAGGAACATTTCACATTTGCCAATCGGGCAAACAACAGCCCGCTATTACTTATCGCTTTTTCCCTCTACGAAATTGCCTCTCCACCATTTGGCGAAATAGATTTTCACGCGCTTTCCTAGACTTGTGATTTGAATCGAAGACCGAAGGATCAATTTGGTCGCCAATGTCGACTTCGTAGTACGTTTGTTGCACTTCCTCCTCAATCCAGTTGCGCTCTGATTCCTCAAGAGGAGCCTGAAACAAACCTTTTCCAACTTCGATCTCCCGGTATCCTGCCTGAAGAAGCTCGCTGCAACAAGACCGCTTCAGCTTGGTCTCCAGAGTGAAGGAGGTAAGATTATCCCATTCTTCCAGAAATTCGCCCCACAGCAAGGCTGCCCCGGCCGCATGATTGGCAGCAACACTACTGCCTTCACGGGAAATCAACCTGCCGGTTGAGCTATCCGCCGAAATGATCCCCACACCGGGTGCAACGCCGGTCGGACCTGCATTGGAAAATGCAGCCACTTTGTATCCTTCAATTCCGTCCTCAAGAGCACCTACCGAAATGATTCCCGGAATCCGGGCTGGCGCCTCAACCAATCGATCCCATGCCAGATTTTCAAATTTACGGGTCGAGTCGCCTGCTCCGGCAACAATCACGAGTGCCTTTGATCGCAATCGCAAAATTGCCACGAATCTCCGAAAAAATTCAATTGTCGTATGGTAGGCATCGAGAGCAAACGCAGTAGCAATATCGTGAGGGTAGCCGGATTCGATCAATTGATCAACGTAGCGACAAAAGCTCAGCCGGAAGGAAAGGTTGACCACGTTGGCACCATTTGAAACAGCCCAAAGAAGGGCTTGAACGGCGCTCCAGCACTCTCCCCTACCGTGCTCATCCAGAATCTTTGCAACCAATGCAAAGTCAATTCCCGGGGCGATTCCTATTTCCCGCCCTTGAACCGGTTGCCCGAAAATCGTTGCAGCACTGTGCGTTCCATGACCATTCTCGTCTCCCAAACCGCATCCTGTGAAGTCCTGCTCGATGATCTCCATCCCTTGAAATGTCGGATGAAAGCAATTGATTCCGGTATCGAGAAGTGCCGCGACCATCCCTTCTCCATCCAGTGTGGTTTGCCTCGCACCAATTGCCTCGATCCCCCAACTTCGATCATCTTCTGATCCGGTTTCCACCCCTGAAAGGCCTGGCAAAAAAGTGGAGTTCAATTCAATGGGCATATTTGCCATCACGGCAACAACTGCGTTTTGCTCTTTGCAGCGGGCCACCTCATCGAGGGAAAGCTCCTCAATTTCGATTTCGGGAAGTTTAACCTCCTCAGAATGGCAAGAGGACGAATTTCGAAAGAAGTCCGGATCGCGAAGAATGATGAATTCTTGTTTCATAGGATTTGGTGGGGATGAGGATTAGACAATTGAGGAGAAGAGCTGAAAATCCGCAGCGGAGAACCTATTGGGACAACCGGGGAAAGAAGAGCCAGCAGGTGACTGGGAGAATTCAGATGTAAGAGGCGATATTGGCAAAACGGGGTGCCCGAAATCCCTCAATGGAAAATCGGTG
The DNA here is from genome assembly GCA_022361255.1 of Verrucomicrobiales bacterium. Classification (GTDB taxonomy): domain Bacteria; phylum Verrucomicrobiota; class Verrucomicrobiia; order Verrucomicrobiales; family DEV007; genus Arctic95D-9. The sequence continues at coordinate 913 of JAKSBG010000254.1, read as the reverse complement.
GAAAATGAGGAGACGGGAGCGGATCGAAAAATCGATGTTCGGTCCGACCGGTCACTGCCCCCCTGGATCAACCAGGCGTCAGAAACTCGCGCTGACAGCAGACACAGAAGCAATTTTCGCAGACAAGAGACCTTCATCTATCAGACAGAGAAGAAGGCGGTTGCGTTTGTTACGGAAAAATCCTAAAAATCTTCAAATCCAATGAAGACGAAGGCACGAATAGCTGATGAAAAACCGGAATACGCAGGCAGTGTGCGATACCCGGCGACGCGCTGGAGCCTGGTTCAGGCAGCCGGAGACGGAGACCAAGAGGCTCTCAATACTTTATTCGAAGCCTATTGGTTTCCCGTTTATGGTGCTTTTTTCGACAAGGTGAAAAATCACCACGATGCTGAGGATCTCACACAGAAATTGTTCTCCGATTTCTATCGAAGAGAGGATCTAGCAGCAATGGCACCCGAGAATGGAAGGTTTCGGTCTTTCCTCAAAGTTGCTGCCGACCATCTGCACTGCAATTTTGTTGATGAGAAAACGGCTCTGAAACGCGGTGGCGACAAACCTACGTTTTCGGTCGACGCAGACAAAGCCAAAGAATGGCTCTTGCAGGAATCTGCGCACCTATCCGATCCAAGCGAAATTTTCGACCGCCGTCTGCTCTACAGCATTCTGGAGACAGCAAAAACCAACCTTCGCCACATTCTCACAGAACAAGGAAAAGCTGAAGTCTATGACGCTCTCGAAGACGCCCTTCTCCCTCAAGCCAGAGAGCATCCCTTCGAAGTAATTGCTCAACGACTAAATCAGACACCGGGGGCAGCAAGAGTGACGGCATATCGAGTTCGCGAGCAGTATCGCCAGCAAATACGAATGGGGTTCCTTAGAATCGTCGAATCCATTGAAGAAGCCGAAGAGG
>JAKSBG010000114.1 GCA_022361255.1 Verrucomicrobiales bacterium | reverse complement strand
GGCTAACCATCATATTGGGCCCGATGCGCTGGACCTTGTGGAGGACCTCGGGCCAAGGGCCTCACCCACATCAAGTGGAAAACCACTCACGCCCACGACCTAAAATTTCGGTTTCTTCAGAACTTTTTCAATCGAGAACGTTCAAGAGCACTCAGCCCTGACGGAGAGCGCGAGTTGATTGTGGAATGATCTGGCGGATCAGAAAAGGCATTTCGACTCCGGAGCAGTCAGGGCTTGAGTGCCTCGGCGTGTTGTGCCGCGAGGAATCCTGAGCGTCGCGGCTTCCACTCATTTAGCAGAGTTGATCGCGTCCAAGAGTTGCCTCACCGTATCTTCTGCGTCCTCTCGCGTTTCGAAATCGAGCGAATGCATGACGTTTGTTGAATTCCCCGAAGCCCCTCGAATTCCCACCGTCCTAATGACCACGCTGAACCCGTGCTCCCTCTCGTCATAAATCGATATCGAGATAATGTTCGGGAAGCTGATGTAATGATCGTCTGCGGCTGAGTCAGATTTCGTCTCTCGAATATGAAGGAATCCGCTATCGTTGATGGAGACGATCTCCGTCTCACATCTCGCAACTGGAACGAAAAGCCCAAGAATTAAAAAAGCGAAAAACGAATGCTTCGCGGGACTCATCAAGAATGTTTTGTTCATTTTCGTAAGGGTAAGTTTTTTGGCACAACGTCTGAGGAATCGCAGCCTGATCTGGGGGCGTGTCCTCGGGGTCAGGATAAGGATTCGAATCAGGGAAGTCAATCAACTCGCAGCGAGATCAGGCTTGCGATCTCCGTCTTGTTAGCTCGTTAGAGTGGTGGTCCATAGCTCTCTCCTACCCAACTAAAAGTTTCCTCGAACGTATCGAGGGCCTCCATCCCTTTAATTCCGAAGTGGGATGTTTTTGAGAAAGAATATCCATCTCGTGAAATCTTGTAGACGTTTTGCGACTCCTGTCCGGCCTGATAAAAAATCCGCATTGTTACGACGTCGGGCGTATCATCGAGGACCGAATACCGGTGATGAAAGATGCGATCAGGCTGAAACCCTTGAATGAATGTAAGCCGACCATATCTCTCTCCTTCGGGGAGTGGAGCAAAGTAGAAATGGTTGCCTCCTTCATCTTTCCAGTGCCCAAGAAGCTTAAGGTAAGCACTCTGTCTTTCTTTCTCAGTAAAGGTTCTAGAGGGCTTATCGCACGATGAGGTGAAGCATAGGAGTGGCACAATGAGAAATCGAATCCAACCCATATTTCTAGAGCTAACGTTTGAGACCTGGTAGCCCGATCCGAGGGCGCTATCTCGATTACAGGGTAAAGATTCGAATCAGGGAAGTCAATCAACTCGCAGCGGGATCGGGCTTACCAGCGTCGGCTTGTTCTGCTGGTCGTTTTGGGGGCTGGACGCGGCTACCCGAATTGGTTGTCGTAGGCCTCGCGATGATGTGGAAACTCCTCGGCATAAAATGGATAGGGAACACCTAGAATCGTGACGTAATACCCTTCCTCTCGGAACCCTGAAAAGGCTCCTCCCGCGACACCTTCGATCTCTCTGCCATCGGCCCGATAGACACGAAGATCATCAATGGTCTGTGTGTCGATGAACTCAAGGTCACTATCGATCTCGTTGATTATCGCTCCCGATTGCTCGCAATGGCTCTTGATCAGCTCGTAAGGGTTCTCGTCGATCTGGAACTCGATTCGGCCACCGACAACCCCCATCGGAGGATCGGCGGTTTCCAGCTTGGTCTCACCGATCGTCCTTCCTGCTAATTCGACCCGATACATTTTTTGAGCAGAACGTTCAAGGTGACTCGCGCGCTTTAGCGCGTTGAGTCCACCGCCTTGTTCGCGTTTGGGTTTTGGGTGAAGACGTCGAGTGACCAACCACGCCGCATTTGGATCTGGGCATCGCCCGAAGCGATGGAACTCAGAT